>NZ_CP011883.2:1512773-1815327 GCF_000340435.2 Mycobacterium haemophilum DSM 44634 | reverse complement strand
CGCCGCGGCATCAATCCTCCTTAGCGCGAACGTGCGCAGTTGTACACCGATTGCGGCGTGTCGTTGTACAGACACGCTCCCCCGCACGCGGGAGGTGCCCCCAGCTCGCGGTCATCGCTGAGCCGCCATGAGTTCGACAAAGCTGTCGAACAGGTACTCCGCATCGTGCGGGCCAGCGGCGGCCTCCGGGTGATACTGCACCGAAAACGCGCGCCCGTCAGCAAGTTTGACACCTTCCACCACACCGTCGTTGGCACAGGTGTGACTGACCACCGCTGGGCCAAACGGTGTGTCGAAGGACTGACCTGCCTCCCCCTCCAGCGCGAAGCCGTGGTTTTGCGCGGTCACCGCGACCCGTCCAGTGGCGTGGTCGATGACCGGGATATTGATACCGCGGTGGCCGAACACCATCTTGTAGGTCAACAGGCCCAGCGCCCGGCCCAGGATCTGGTTGCCGAAACAGATGCCGAACAACGGGATTCCGGCGCCCAGCACCTCCCTAGTGAGCGCGACGACGTGGTCGGCGGTAGCCGGGTCGCCGGGTCCATTGGACAAAAACAGGCCATGCGGTTTGATTTCGGCAATGTGGTCGAACGTCGCCGACGCCGGCAACACATGGCTTCGGATCCCGCGCCGGGCGAAGTTGCGCGGCGTGTTGGTCTTGATCCCGAGGTCGAGCGCAGCCACCGTAAACCGGTGCGGCCCTTCGGGTTCAACAATATATGCATCCGGTGTGCTGACTTCACCGGCGAGATCGGAACCTAGCATCGACTGCTGGGTCCGCACCCGCTCCACCAGCGCCTCGCTATTTAGCGGATCGGTCGCTGCCGCGCCAGAGAACACGCCCGCTTTCATCGAGCCGTGGCTGCGCAGATGACGCACTACCGCCCTGGTGTCGATGCCGGCGATCCCAACGATGTTCTGGCGGACCAGCTCGTCTTCCAGCGTGCCGGTGGCGCGCCAGTTTGAGGCGCACGGCGACGGGTCGCGCACCGCGTAACCGGCGACCCAGATTTTGTCGTCCCGACTCTCGCCGTCTTGGTCGTTCCAGCCGGTATTGCCGATCTGCGGGGCGGTGGCCACCACGATCTGACGGTGATAACTGGGATCGGTCAGCGTCTCTTGGTAGCCGGACATGCCGGTACTGAACACGGCTTCACCCAGCGTTTGACCGATCGCGCCAAACGGCCTGCCGGTGAAGACGCGGCCGTCCTCAAGCACCAGTAGAGCTCTATTCACGAGCGCCGCTCCTCCTCATCGCTTCGCTCTGCATCGTCGTCGGCGCGGTTCACGAGCGCCGCTCCTCTCCCCCGCAAGCGGGAGGTGCCCCCACATCGCTGTTTTGCTCTGCATCGTCGTCGGCGCGGTTCACGAGGCCTCCTCGAGCCAACCGTCGTATTGGTCACGGTTGTCTGCCCGAAACCCAGTATCGATTTCAACGCCCGACGGTAGCCGCCACCGGATCGCCAGTATCCCATTGCGAGCGGCGACCTTTCCGGCGATGCCGCGCTCGGTACGGATGGCAGTAATCGACTCCTGTGGAATCCAAATCGGGCGGGCACCGCTGCGCTGCAACATGATTCCTTCGGGATAGCGGGTCAGCACCGCTTTGCTGCGATACCCAAGATCGCCGACCGCGATCCGGTCGTTCCAAGATGGCGCCATCGTGCACCCGACGTACATGCCGCGGGTAGTAATAGTTACCGAACCCACCTCGTCGGGCATGTCGGGCAGGGTGCCGATCAGCTCCGCCTGCCGCCGCCCACGACGCCGCCATCCGCGCATCATCAGTTGGATCATCACTGCGACCAACACCACCAGCACCGTCGCGAAAACCAGTGACCCCACCAGGGTGCCGGAGTTCATGCCGGGCTCTTCTGATCCCGGGCGGTGACCTTCCCGCGCAGCAGGGTCGCAGTCACTGTGACGGGCAGGGTCATCGACTCGTACGGCGTGTTGGCTGACCGGCTGGCCAAGCCGGCGCCGGTGACCGTCCAGGTAGCGTCCGGGTCCACCACCGTCAGGTTAGCCGGTTCACCCACCTCCAGCGGCCGGCCATGATCGGGCAACCCGGCGATGCGCGCCGGGTTCTCACTCATCACCCGCGCGACATCGCGCCAGGTTAATAAGCCGGGCACCACCATTGTGTGCGCCACCACCGACAGCGCCGTCTGCAAGCCCAGCATGCCGGGGCGCGCCGCGCAGAACTCGACGCATTTCTCATGCTCGGCATGCGGGGCGTGGTCAGTAGCCACACAATCGATGATCCCGTCGGCCAACGCCTGCCGCAGTGCGATTGCATCCGCGGCTTCACGCAGCGGCGGGTTGACCCGATTCACCCCGTCGTAGCTGGCTAGCCTGCTGTCGTCGAGCAGTAGGTGATGCGGGGTGACTTCGGCGGTGATCGAAATACCTTGCGCTTTAGCCCATTTCAGAATATCCACGGTGCCGGCGGTGGAGGCGTGGCAGATGTGTACCCGAGCGCCGGCGTCGCGGGCCAGCAGGGCGTCGCGGGCGACGATCGATTCCTCGGCTGCCCTGGGCCATCCGGACAATCCCAGCCTGGCGGCCATAGGCCCCTCGTGCGCAACAGCGCCAACAGTCAGCCTCGGCTCCTCGGCGTGCTGGGCGATCAGCACCCCCAGACCGGTGGCGTACTCCAGGGCACGACGCATCACCAACGGGTTATGCACGCAGTTGCCGTCGTCGGAGAAGAGCCGCACCTGCGCGGCGCCGGCAGCCATCATGCCCATCTCGGTGAGCTCGGCTCCGGCCAGGCCAACCGTGACCGCACCGACGGGGTGCACATCAACCAGGCCGACCTGCTGGCCGCGGTGCCAGACATGGTCGGTAACCACCGGACTGTCCGCCACCGGGGTGGTATTGGGCATCGCAAAAACCGCGGTGTAACCACCGAGAGCCGCTGCTGCCGAACCAGTTTCGATGTCCTCGGCATATTCGCGTCCCGGCTCACGCAGGTGGGTGTGCAGGTCTACCAGGCCGGGCAGCAGCACCTGGCCGGTGGCGTCGATCACGTCAGCAGTATCGGGAATGGCAAGGCCCGGACCAATGTTGGCGATTTGGCCGTCCTCAACCATGACATCGACCCGTTCACCTTCGCCATACAACCGGACACCGCGAAGTAAGACGCTCATGCCGCACCCTCTTTTTCGGCTGACTCGGTCCCGACCAGCACATGGAAAAGCACTGCCATCCGCACATGCACACCGTTGGAAACCTGTTGCAACACAGCTGACTGCGACGAGTCAGCCACTGACGAGGCGATCTCCATGCCACGCAGCATGGGCCCCGGGTGCAGCACCACGGCATGGCCGGGCAGCATCGCCTGACGCCGCTCGGTTAGCCCGTAGAGACAGGAATACTCGCGGACAGACGGGAAGAAGCCGCCATTCATCCGTTCGGCCTGTACCCGCAGCATCAGCACCGCGTCGGCGGCGGGCAGTTCGGCGTCGAAGTCGCCTGAGATAGTGGCCGGCCAGCCGTCAACCCCGACCGGCAACAAGGTCGGCGGCGCCACCAGCACCACCTCGGCGCCCAGGGTGTCCAGCAGCACGACGTTGGACCGCGCGACCCGGCTGTGGACGATGTCGCCGACGATCACGATGCGCCGGCCTTCAATGCCGCCGAGCCGCTGACGGATGGTGAGCGCGTCCAGCAGCGCCTGGGTCGGGTGCTCATGAGTGCCGTCGCCGGCATTGATCACCGCCGGGCCACCCTCATCGGTCTCAGCAGCAGTCCACTCGGCGAGCAGATGCGCGGCACCGGAGGCCGGGTGCCGGATGATCAACGCGTCAGCGCCGGCCGCACGCAGCGTCAGCGCGGTGTCGCGCAACGATTCGCCCTTACTCGCCGACGATCCGGCCGCGCTGACGTTGATCACATCGGCGCTCATCCACTTGCCGGCCACCTCGAACGACACTCGGGTGCGAGTCGAGTTCTCATAGAACATCGTGATTACCGTGCGACCGCGCAGCGTCGGCAGCTTCTTGATCTCGCGACCCACCAGAGCCTGCGCGAACCGATCGGCATCGTCGAGGATTGCGGTGGCGTCGTCGCGGCTCAAGTCACCGGCGGTCAGCAGATGTCTGCTCATCACGCACCGTCCCTGGATATCACCACGCCGTCGCGGCCGTCGTGCTCACGCAGCAACACATGCACGCTCTCCCGGCGCGAGGTAGGCACGTTCTTGCCTACGTAGTCGGCGCGGAGCGGCAGTTCCCGGTGGCCACGATCGACCAGCACGGCCAACTGGACGACCCGCGGCCGGCCCGCGTCGCGCAGCGCATCGAGGGCGGCGCGCACCGAGCGACCGGAATACAGTACGTCGTCGACCAGGATCACCAGCGCGTCGTCGACGCCGCCGGCCGGGATCGACGTGGCCTCCAGCGGCCGCGGCGGCTGCATCATCAGGTCGTCGCGGTACAGGGTGATGTCCAGCCCGCCGCAGCCCACCTCAATTCCGCTGTACTCGCCGATGTTGCTGGCCAGGCGCGTGGCCAAGATGACGCCGCGGGTCGGAATTCCCAGCAGCACTACCCGCGGCGCATCGGGGCCATCTAATGCGGTCTTCTCGATGATCTGGTGAGCAATGCGGGAAATGGTGCGACCGACGTCGGCCGCGGACATAAGTTCTTGGGATCCTCTGGATCCCAAGCCAAAAGCGGGGTCATCCGCGGCACCCATGCGAGACATGGTGGTACGCAGACCTCCTTCTCCGCCTCTCCGGACGGATCGTTAAAGGATGTCGACTGCCCGGCAGCGTAGCACCGCGCGCCACGGACGACGACGCGGGGCGCGCGGGTCTGAGCAGCGGGCGTATCGGCGGGAAGACTTTCCCAGATAACGGTCTCTGGTATGCGGGAACGGCGATAACATCGATCTGCTGCTCCGCTCTGTGAGGGTATCGAATGTCGTTTGTGATGGTGGCGCCAGAGTCGTTGATATCGGTGGCTTCGGATGTGGCGCGTGTGGGTTCTGCGCTCGACGCGGCCAACGCCGCCGCCTTGGCCCCGATCACGGCGTTGCTGGCGGCGGGTGAGGATGAGGTGTCGGCGGCGATCGCGGCGCTGTTCAGTTCGCACGGCCAGACCTATCAGATAATCAGCGCCCGGGCAGCGGAGTTCCAAACCCGGTTTGTGCAGGCTTTGACGTCTGGGGCCGGGGGGTATGCCAGCGCCGAAGCCGCCAACGCCTCGCCACTGCAAATGCTGGAGCAGCAGGTGCTCGGCGCGATCAACGCGCCCAGCCAGGCGCTGTGGGGACGCCTGTTGATCGGCGACGGCACCAACGGTGGGCCGGGGCAGCCCGGCGGGCCCGGCGGGCTGTTGTACGGCAACGGCGGCAACGGCGGCGCCAGCAACACCGCTGGTGTGCCCGGCGGCTCAGGTGGACCGGCGGGGTTGTGGGGCAATGGTGGGGCTGGCGGTGCCGGTTTCAATGCCGGCGCCGGTGTCGCAGGCACCAATGGCGGGGCCGGCGGGGCCGGCGGGTGGCTGGTCGGCAACGGCGGGCCCGGTGGTGCCGGTGGCGCGAGCGGAGGCAATGCCGCGGCACCGCTTTCCGGTGGGGCCGGCGGCGCCGGCGGCAATGCCATCGGGTTATTCGGTAACGGCGGCGCCGGCGGCGTCGGCGGGGCCGGCAGCACCGGCAGCACCGGCCTCGTCGACCACGGCGCACCCGGTGGCGACGGCGGGCTGGGCGCACCCGGCGGGCACGCCGGAGTGCTGTACGGCATCGGCGGGGCCGGCGGGGCCGGAGGGGCCGGAGGGGCTGGTGGCGCAGGCGCCTACTACCAAAACGGCTTCGCCGGCGGCGTCGGCGGCAACGGTGCCATGGGCGGAGCGGGTGGAGCTGGTGGCGGGCTGGTGGGCGTCGGCGGCGCCGGAGGGGCCGGAGGGGCCGGCGGGCTCGGCGGGGCTGGCGGCCCCGGCAACGAAGCCGGCGGCGCGGGCGGCGCGGGCGGCGCCGCCGCCATGGGCGGAGCGGGCGGAGCCGGCGGCGGACTGCTGGGCTTCGGCGGGGCCGGTGGTAACGGTGGCGGTGGCGGCGCAGGCGGCGACGGCGGCGACGGCGGCCTCGGCGGCAAAGGCGGCCCCGAATTTGGCGATGGCGGCAAGGGCGGCGCGGGCGGCGCCGCCGCCATGGGCGGAGCGGGCGGCGCCGGCGGCGGACTGCTGGGCTTCGGCGGCGACGGCGGTAACGGTGGTGCCGGAGGTGATGGCGGCGACGGCGGCGGCGGTGACGTGAGCGGCGCCGGCGGCGGCGGTGGCGCCGGAGGTGATGGCGGCGACGCCGCCATCGGCGGCGGCGGTGGTATCGCTGGGTTGGTGTATGGCAACGGCGGCGCGGGCGGCGCGGGTGCAGCCGGGGGTAGCGCCGGTTCCGGCGGCACCGGCAGTCCCGCCGGCGCATCCGGCTTGGCAGGTGCCGCCTCCGGCGGCGGCGCTGGCGGCAGCGCCCAACTCGTCGGCAACGGCGGTGCCGGCGGGGCCGGCGTCAACGGTGCGCCCGGCGGGGCCGGCGGTGCCGGCGGGAGGCTCTTCGGCAATGCTGGCGCGACGGGACCGCCGTAGCCGCGACTGCCGACCTGGCGGTATCCAACGCTGGCACCGCACCACCCCAGCGGGTTGAGGCCGCCGCAGCGCCGGTCCGGCCCGCTAATTCTCTTGCTAAGACAATGATTTCGGCCTACTCTTCGCCAAGTTCTGCTCACATCTCCACCACGCCACCAATCCAGGAAGTCGGACTACGCTGGCGAAAATGACAGGAACTAATTCCTCCCAACGCCTAGATTTCGATGCTCTCTATCGCGGTGAGAGCCCGGGCGACGGCCTCCCGCCGATGTCCACACCACCATGGGATACCAAGGCGCCCAAGGAGAATGTCATCGAGTGGCAGAGCGGCGGCTGGGTGCACGGCGATGTTCTCGACATCGGCTGCGGGCTTGGCGACAACGCCATCTACCTGGCCAAAAACGGATTTAGGGTGACCGGGTTGGACATCTCGTCGACCGCGCTGATCACCGCCGAGCAGCGGGCCAAGGACGCCGGAGTCGCGGTAAAGTTCGCGGTTGCCGACTCCACCAAGCTCGACGGCTACACCAATGCATTCGACACCGTCATCGACAGCGGCATGTTCCACTGCCTAGACGACGACGGCAAACGCAGCTACGCCGTCGCAGTTCATCGTGCGACCAGACCCGGCGCCACCCTGTTGATCAGCTGCTTCTCCGACGCCAACCCGTCAGACGTGGAGCGGCCGCTGCCCGGGGTCACCAAGCAGACGTTGCACGACGTCCTGGGCGACGCGGGCTGGGATATTGCGTCGTTGGAACCCACCACGGTTCGTCGCGAACAGGACGGCACCGAAATCGAGATGGCGTTCTGGTACGTCCGCGCGCAGCGGCACGACGGCAGCTAACCTAAACCGGGTGAATCGCCGCAGCCTCGTGGGCAATCAGACCTCCATCCGCGAGGTTTGCGATGCCGGCCTCCTCGCCGGCGCGCTGACGATGGTCTGGCATCGCGGAGAAACGTTGCAGGTCAATGAGATCGGTTACCGAGACATCGATGCGGGCCTGCCGATGCAAAGAGACACGCTGTTTCGTATCGCGTCGATGACCAAGCCGGTCACGGTGGCCGCGGTGATGAGTCTGGTCGACGACGGCAAGCTGGCACTGCACGACCCGATCACGCGCTGGGCGCCGGAATTGGCCGAGCTGCGGGTGCTCGACCAACCGGACGGTCCGCTAGACCGGACGCACCCGGCGCGGCGCCCCATTCTGCTCGAGGATCTACTCACCCATACCAGCGGCCTGGCCTACGGCTTCTCGGTACCCGGGCCGATCTCGCGGGCATACCTGCGACTGCCATTCGGTCGGGGCTCCGACGCTTGGCTGACCGAGCTGGCCGCGCTCCCGCTAGTGCATCAACCCGGCGACCGGGTCACTTACAGCCACTCGATAGACGTGCTGGGCGTCATCGTGTCCCGCATCGAGGGCAAACCGTTTAACCAGGTTCTCGACGAACGAATCCTGGGCCCGGCGGGCATGACCGACACCGGGTTCTTCATCCCCGCCGACATGCGGCCACGCGCAGCGACCATGTACCGACTCGACGAGAAGAACCAGCTACGACACGACGTGATGGGGCCACCACATGTCAAGCCACCGTCATTCTGTAACGCCGGCGGCGGATTATGGTCGACCGCCGACGACTACCTGCGGTTCGTGCGGATGCTGCTCGGTGACGGAACAGTCGACGGCGTGCGAGTGCTATCCGCTGAGTCGGCGCACCTGATGCGCACGGACCGGCTCACCGACAAACACAAGCGGCACGCCTTCCTTGGGGCGCCGTTCTGGGTTGGCCGTGGGTTCGGGTTGAATTTGTCGGTGGTGACCGACCCGGCGAAGTGCGCGCCGCTATTCGGGCCGGGCGGGCTCGGGACATTTAGTTGGCCTGGCGCCTATGGGACGTGGTGGCAGGCCGACCCGGCCGCCAACCTGATCTTGCTGTACTTGGTCCAGAATTTGCCTATGCTGTCCTCCGACGCCGCGGCCGCCGTCGCGGGTAACACTTCGCAGGCGAAGCTGCGAACGGCACAACCCAAGTTCGTCCGCCACACCTATCGTGCGCTAGGGCTTTAGCGGAGATGGTCAATTACCCCCCTGACCGGATTACCGGGCCCCGACTGCTGCTGCGCCTACCCGAGCTCGACGACGCCGGCCCGATTTTCCAACGGGTCGCCCGCGATCCCGAGGTCACGCGATACCTGCTGTGGACGCCACACCCAGACGTCGCGGCAACGCGACGGGTCATCGCCGAGCGCACCAATGTCAGCGACAACGAGCGGACCTGGGCCATCACGCTGCGAAACAGCGGCGATGTCATCGGGCTGACCAGCTGCCGACGCCCGGTGCAGCACTCCGTCGAAGTTGGGTACTGCCTCGGTCGGCGGTGGTGGGGCAAAGGCTTGATGTCGGAGGCGCTCACCCTATTGCTCACCGCGCTGAACACCGACCCAGACGTGTACCGGGTCTGGGCCACCTGCAGTGTCGACAACACACGCTCGGCGCAACTGATGGAACGAGCCGGCTTCGCGTTGGAGGGCCGGCTCGTCCGCCACGCCGTCTACCCGTCCATGGGCCCTGAACCGCGCGACAGCTTGCTTTACGCAAAAATCTTGCGCTGACTCAGCTGGCGGTCGAGACGTCGATGGTGACACGTTGTGATTGTGACCGGAATAACCTTGCGGTGAACTGAAACAGGTTCTAGTTTTGTCACCGTGGCCTTGACTATCGCCGATCCCGCTGCCGACATCAGTGACGCTGCGTTTGACTAACGCCGGCCGTCGCTGCGCCAGCTGGACAATATTTCGTGCACTGCGAGATCGCGGAATACCAAGTGCCGTACAGTCTTTTGCTGGTCGACGAGGTGAAGCATTCACCTGCAGGCAAGCAGGTCTAACGCTGGACCGAGGAACTAACCGAGGCGCGACCCGCCAATAACGTGCAGACAAGCCGCGTGCCAAACGGGGCTTGATGACGCTGCACAGCCAATTTGATCAAACGCCGCTTATATTCAATAATGAGGAAGGTTTGGCGTTGTGTCGTTTTCGGGCTCTCCGCAGATGCGGGTGTACCGGTGGTGCGGGTTTCGGTTGCGCTGACTTGACCACTTTCTGCCGGCTCGATGAACTCGAGCTTGAGGTGACCGGGCAAACGTCTGGACTCAGATCGGGCGGTGCTGGCGCACCGGATCACCGATGATCGATGGTGCCGGCGCCGTGGCGAGGAAGGCGTTTCAGGCGGCTACCGCATCTGCTTATGCGCACACTGACCAGGATAACGACGAGGATCGTGTCACAGCTTAGCGACTCAGGTTTGCTACCGGCGAATAGATCTACCGGCGATATGTTGATTGTAGAGTTGAAGAGAAAGTAACCGAGGTGCCAAATTTCAACGCATTACCACCCGAGGTCAACGTTAGCAATATCCAGGGTCCGGGTTCTAAGCCGATACGGACCGCTCAAACAGCATGGGAAAGTCTGGCGAAAGAGTTGGCTTCTGCGGCGGACGGGTGGGGAACTCAAGTTAGCGCGACGCAAGACTCGTTTAAAGGTCCGGCAGCGGGCTATTTTTTACAAGCGGCAAAGCAATACCACGCCTGGCTGTATAACCACGCCTACACGGCCAATTGTACCGCCTTGCATCTCGGTGAAGCGGCGCAGGCCTACGACACGGCGGTCCGCTTGATGACGCCGCATACTGCGATAGTGGCGAACCGCGCGACTGCCTTAACTCTGAAAACAACCAATTTTTTGGGGCAATTCACCACCAAAATCGCGGAGTTGGACCGCAAATACGAAAAGATGTGGGCACGGAATGCAGAAGCGATGAATGAGTATCAGTTTGTTACCTTCGATATTATGAAGCGGGCTGAAGAAACAGCAATTACACCGGCGCCGCTGGTAGTCCACGGCTTTTACAGGCCCTTCGGCAGCTCTCAAACCACCACCGAAGAAGACGGATGATAAATCTAAATCCTCTTGTTGGATTGGTGCCGGCGCTGTGGCAAGGAAAGCGTTTCAGGGTGCTCCCGCATCTGCTTACACGCACACTGACGAGGATCGTGTTACAGCTTAGCGACTCAGGTTTGCTACCGGCGAATAGATCTACCGGCGATATGTTGATTGTAGAGTTGAAGAGAAAGTAACCGAGGTGCCAAATTTCAACGCATTACCACCCGAGGTCAACGTTAGCAATATCCAGGGTCCGGGTTCTATGCCGATACGGACCGCTGTAAAAGCATGGGGAGATCTGACGGTAGAGTTGTATTCTCAGATGAAACGGTGGAAAGATCAAGTTAGCGCGACGCAAGACTCGTTTAAAGGTCCGGCAGCGCGCCATTTTATAGACGCGGCAAATCAGTACACTTCCTGGCTAAATGGACACGCCGGAACGGCCAGTGCGACCGCCGTGTATCTCGGTCTAGCGGCGCAGGCCTACGACAGGGCGGTCAAGGCGATGGTGCCGACATCTACGATAGTGGCAAACCGCGCGGCTACCTTAACTATGAAGACAACCAACCTTTTGGGGCAATTCACCACCAAAATCATGGAGCTGGATGACGAATACCAAAAGATGTGGGCCCAGAATGCGGAAGCGATGAATCAGTATCAGTTTGCTGCCTTCGAGATTACGAGGCAGGTTGAAGAAGCAGGAATTACACCGGCGCCGCAAGCGGTCCACGGCAGCTCTTCCAGGTCCAGCGGCTATCATCCCATCAGCAGCGCCACCTTCGACGAAGAGAAATTCTCCTGACCGCTGGCGGCATTTGAAAATTGGTGTCGTAGATGGATGGGCGGTCGGTGGTGGGATCACCCTACCCAGAGGTATCGGACTCTGGCCCGGTAGTGGGCCGCCGTAGCTTCTGTTCATGATGGCCCGCCACCTGGCCGGCGGATAACCACTGCGGCTTTGGACTGTGTCACCCATAACGTAACGAAATTAACTGTAAGGAGATAAAAAGTATGACCGCACGTTTTATGACCGATCCGCACGCGATGCGGGATATGGCGCGCCGTTTTGAGATGCACGGCCAGACGGTGGAGGACGAGTCGCACAAGATGTGGGCCTCGACGCTGAACATCGCGGGTGCGGGCTGGAGCGGGGCCGCGCAGGCGACGTCCTTTGACACCATGGGGCAGATGAATCAGGCGTTTCGCAACATCGTGAACATGCTGCACGAGGTGCGTGACCAGCTAGGTGCCGCCGCCACCCGCTACGAGCAGCAAGAGCAGGCCTCCCAGCAGATCCTGCAAAGCAGCTAGCCTCGAAAACTACTGCTGTCCACGACCTTTTCTCATTCACTTTCTCAATTGAGGAGCACAAAAACTCATGTCCAGCATTAACTACCAGTTCGGGGATATCGACGCCCACGGCGCCACCATCCGCGCGCAAGCCGCGTCGTTGGAAGCCACCCACCAGGCCATCCTGGCCAGTGTGCGCGACGCCGCTGACTTTTGGGGCGGCCAGGGCTCGGCGGCATGCGAGCAGTTCATCACAGATTTGGGCCGCAACTTCCAGATGATCTATGAGCAGGCCAACGCCCACGGCCAAAAAGTGCAAGCCGCCGGTAACAACATGGCCGACACCGACCGCTCCGTCGGTTCCGCATGGGCCTAACCCCCACACCGGCCAGTTAGGTGAAGTGACAATCCCCGGGAATCACCAAGACGTTGGTTGTCGGGGATTGATCCTAAGATGAGCCGAGCACCGCGCAGCGGCACGATCGCGGTAACGACCTTTACGCCAGCAGAGGCGGCCACTCGCCCATGGTCGGGCTAGGTGTGGAGGTATCACGTTCTTCGGCTACGCGCAGATGTGTTCGTAGTCAATGGAACCGAGCATGCCGTTGATGGAATGCCTACGTCGCCTCTGGCGACAAGTTCCTCGCGGACATGGTGCCCAAGATCGTGAACTCTCCCGCATTCCAGACGCAGCGCTCTGCCATTTTCATCACGTGGGACGAGGACTATTCCGGGATGCGTCAAGGCCACTTCGCTGCCGTCGAATACAACAATCATCACAGCCTGGCGCGCACCATCGAAGACGCTCTCCAACTGCCCCGGCTCACCAACAATGACCGATTCGCCTACCCGATGAACGAATACTGGCCCCAGTGAACGAATACTCGTTATCGCGAAGCATTTCTGAACAAGCAGCGGCCGTGCCATAAGCTGAGCCCCATGTCGAAGCCGACGGTTCTGATCAGCGGCGCAGGCATCGCCGGTCCTGCCCTTGCGTTTTGGCTCAACCGGGCCGGCCACCGCGTGGTGGTGCTGGAGATCGCCGACGGCATCCGCCCGGGCGGCCAGACTGTCGACTTGCGCGGCGCGGGGCGGGCGGTCGTCGAGCGGATGGGGCTGATGGACCGCATGCGCGAGCGCAGCCTCGACCAGCGGGGCGTCGCCTGGGTAACCGCCGACGGGCGGCGCCGCAGCGAAATGCCGGTCGAGGCATTCCACGGCAACGGCATGGTCAGCAAACTTGAGATCCTTCGCGGCGACCTGGCCGACGTGCTATACCAGGCCACCGCAGCCGACGTCGAGTACCGATTCGGCACCCGCATCATGGGGTTGGCGACGGCAAACGACGCATCCGAGAACGTGGTGGTGACGTTATCCGACGGCACGGCGGTGCGCGCCGACCTGGTGGTCGGGGCCGACGGGCCGCACTCGGCGGTGCGACGGTTAGCCTTTGGACCCGAGGAAAGTTTCGTCAAGCCGCTGGGCGGCTACAACGCCTGGTTCACCGCTCCCGACACCGTCGGCTTGGACGGCTGGTATCTGATGTATCAGGCACCCGGTGGGCTTAACGTGTCGATGCGGCCGTCGCATGACCCGGCGATCGCCAAGGCGGGGCTCGCGTTTCGCTCCGATCCTATCCACTACGACCGCAGTGACCTTGACGCCCAGCGTGATCTGCTGGCCGCCCGGTTCGCCGGTGCCGGTTGGCAATCCGATGCACTCGTCGCCGCTGCACATGCAGCCGACGACTTCTACTTCGACGCGTTCACCCAGGTCCACATGAACGTCTGGTCGGCTGGACGCGTCACGCTGGTCGGAGACGCCGGCTACTGTGCGTCACCGCTGAGCGGCATGGGCACCAGCCTGGCCTTGGTCGGCGCGTATGTGTTGGCCGGTGAATTGGGCCCCGCCGGTAGCGGGACGGGCATTAATGCGGAACCGCTGGCGGCCGCCCTGGACCGCTATCAGACGGTGATGCGGCCCTACGTGGACAGATGCCAGAAGCTACCGAACGGCATCGACGGTTACCTGCCGAAGTCCGCTGCCGACATCACCATGACCGCGTTGGTGATGAAATACATGCAACGCTGGCCATTCCGGCCGTTCGCCGAGCGGAAATGGTTCACCACGGCCGACGCGATCGAGCTGCCCGACTACGCAGCGTCGAGTTCTAGCGCCCGCCGCGGGTAATCCCCTGCGCCCCGTGGGCAGCGGGGTCACCGCACCGACCGAACGCCCGTCTGAACCCGTCGATGTTGCGCGCACCTTCCAGAACGTCGTCATCAATTTGCAATGTGGTGCGCATAGCATCACGGTACCCGCAGATCTTGCCGCCCTCGCTCTGAGACAGGCGACCGAGTCAGGCGTCTTCGGCGATAGCCTGCACTCTGTCGCCGTTCACGGCCCCGTTCATCGCAGACGGGTCCGGTGGGATCTCGAAGGCCGCGAACGCAGAACCCACCGCAGCCGCCGCCGCGTTGCGCCTGGCGGTCATCCGAGCCAGTGCATTCTCGGTGAACACCGACAATCCCAGGTCGGGGTTGTATCCGTGGATTTCCTTCACGTCGAGCTGGGCCAGGAAGTAGATGATCTCCTTGGACACCACCTGGCCAGGGACCAGAACCGGGAAACCGGGCGGGTAGGGCACCACGAACGTGGTGGACACCAGGGTCCTCCCCTCAGCAAGCTGACGCCCGGCCGTGCCGATCTGTACGTACTCGCGGTCCGACTCTTCATACCCGGCGTAGAAGGCGGACCGCATGTCACCGAACGAGCTGGCATCTTCGGGACGGAAGGCGACGTCGAACTCGCTGAAGTCGGGAAGATGCGGCAGATCCTGGGTGATCTCCTCAACATGGCGCTGATGCAGCGCGAGGTCGGCCCCGCTGGCCGCCTTCTGGATCCGGTCAAAGTCGCTGGCCACCCGGCGCAGCACGTCGAGCAGATAATGCACGCTCGACCAGGTGACACCGATGGTGAAGATCAGCAGCACGCTGTTGATGGATGTCTTGTTGATCTGGATGCCGAATCGCTCCATCAGGATCTTCTCGCGGAAGTCGTATCCGTTCATTCCGGTCTTCCCGACAAACAAGGTGACCCTCGTCGGATCCAGCACGAACTGGTCGGACCGCCACGCCTCATTCCATTCCGCCAGCGCACCCTGCCGAACCTGACGGTACGAGCTGACCGCTGATGCCCGGTACTCGTCGGGCACTAGGTCGGACTCGTCGAGGATACGGAACCATTTGCTGATCAGCCGGTCTTTGCGGACGCGGTGACGGAAGACCAGCGCCATGTCGTACACCAGCCGGACCAATTGAAATCCCTCGATGTCGACCTGGCGGCGCGCCAGGTCCAGCGACGCGAGAAGTTGTTGGTTCGGCGACGTCGAGGTGTGCGTCAAGAATGCCTCACCGAACGCATCCCGGGCCAGCGCGTTGAAGTCTTGATCGCGGACATGGATCATCGACGCCTGCCGAAGCGCCGACAGCGACTTGTGGGTGGAGTGCGTCGCGTACACACGAATCCGCGCGCGATCGGGGTCGGGAAGCAGCCGCTGGTCAACCCACTGCGACCGGGGGATCCCGTCCATCGATGCGCACCAATTGCGGTATTCCTCGGCGTATTCGGCAGACCACAACCGCTGTTCGAGTTGCTCGGCAGACACCATTGCGGTCCGCTGCCGGGCCCACGGCACAGCGGTAGCAAACGCATACCACGCCTCGTCCCACAGGAAGCAGATGTCTGGCTTGATCGCCAGCACCTCCTCCATCACCCGCTGCGGGTTATAGACGACGCCGTCGAAGGTGCAGTTGGTGAGCAGCAACATGCGGACCCGGTTCAGTTGTCCGGCCGCCTCGAGATCCAGCAGCGCCTTCTTGATCGTGCGCAGCGATACCGCGCCATAGATCGCGAACTGCGGCAACGGGTAAGCATCCAGGTACATCGGGTATGCGCCGGCCAGCACCAGGCCATAGTGGTGCGACTTGTGGCAGTTGCGGTCGATCAGCACGATGTCACCCGGCCGGGTCAACGACTGTACGACGATTTTGTTGGCGGTGGAGGTTCCGTTGGTGACGAAGTAGGTGTGGTTGGCGCGCCAGGTAACCGCGGCTTTGTCCATCGCTTTCTTGATGTTGCCGTGCGGGTCCAGCAACGAATCCAGGCCACCGGAGGTGGTCGACGTCTCGGCCATGAAGATGTTCCGACCGTAGAACTCGCCCATGTCCTGCAGCGACCTCGAGTTAAAGATGCTGGCGCCACGGGCGACCGGAAGAGCATGGAATTGACCCACCGGCGCCGCCGCGTAGGCGCGCAACGCGTCGAAAAACGGTGTGGCGAACCGGTTTCGCAAGCCCGCAAGTACGGTGCTGTTCAGGTCGGTGACGTCGTTGAGCCGATAGAACGTCCGGTCGTAGACATCGGGCTCGTCATCACTGCCCGCCGCGATCGACTCGTCAGTGAGCAGATACAGGTCGATATGGGGCCGCAGCTGCCTGATCCACTCACCGCATTCAACCCAGTCATGCGGGCGGTCCATGGTGACCAGCGAGCTTTCCGAGTCGCTGGCCCCCAACAAGGTGTTCATCAACGGCACCCGGTCGCGGGACCGCAGCGGCAAATCATGGCGGATGATCGCGGCCTGAATCTCGCCGTTCAGCGCGACCGCGGTGATGGCGTCCTCAACGCTGGACACCACAAGGAGCTCGAACTGCACATCATCGGATGGATTGCGCAGCTCCCGCAAGCTCTCCGCCAGACAGTCCGGAGCCGTGGACGGGGCATCGTCGGCGAGCAACACGGTGTAGAACTGCTGCTGCTTGGCTTGGGCCACCAACTCCTGGTCGGCCAGCGGCGCTGACGTATCGAAAAGCGCTGTGCGGTCACCATATTCGCTCAACAGGCGCACGGCCAGCGATACCTCTTCGGTAAGCCGAACCGTCGCCATGGTGGCAAGATAGCCGCGGAACGCCGCCAGATTCTCCGCGCCGGGATACAGCCAGTACCGCTCGTAGGCGCCGATGCGGTCGAGCAGGCGCTTGACCCGCGCGACGTCGTGGGCGGTGTCCAGCCCGGCGCGGTCGACCTCAGCCAGGTGACGGCAGGCGTCGTCGAGCACGTTCCACGTGTCGATGCGCGTGTATGACGGGTTGGCTACTGCCGCTAGCGCGGAAACACGAAGTCGTCGCGGATGGCCACTGTCTCGATTCATGTCGTCACCTCTTCTGGTGCGGGTAGCCGCCGTCAGTGCAACTCTTAATTATCGCCGCCGAGAAGGAAATAATGACCGGTACCAGTATCTACGCATGTCACTTCCTCCGCAGGGCCACGCGTGGTCGCGAGGACATTCGAGTTCGTCGACGGCGACGCAAAAGCAGGGTGTCCGCGTCGGATTTCATGCCACTTCCGTCCGAGGCGTGGCCCGATCCATTTTGCCGAGTCCAGCAAGTAGTCCAGCAAGTATTGTGACCCGTCTGCGCTCAGCGCGCGATCATTTCGCGGCGCGATTCGACCGGGTCGGTCAGCAGCCGGCTCATGACTGCGGTGCGTGGTTCTCGGAAGTGCCGGCGGCCGTGCGCACCGCCTGCCGGACTGCTTGAGCGGCCGCACGAATCTGCGGCGTCACCAGCATGACCTGCCCCAGCACTCCGTTGACGAAACCAGGCGAGTCATCGGTAGACAGCTCCTTGGCCAGCTCTACCGCCTCGTCGACGGCGACCGGTTCGGGCACGTCGTCGGCGTACAGCAGCTCCCACACCGAGACCCGCAGAATGGCGCGATCCACTGCTGGCAGCCGATCGAGCGTCCAGCCCTGTAGATGCGAGGTGATCAGTTCGTCGATATGGGCGGTGTGCTCGCTAACTCCTTGGGCGACCACGACCGTATACGGATGCAGCGGCGCCACATCCGGCTTGGATTCCGCCAGTGCACTACGGACCTCGACCACCTCAAGTGGGCTCAGACCGCGGGCCTCGGCTTCGAACAACAGGTCGACGGCACGCTTACGGGCCTGATGGCGTCCCTTGACCGGCTTAGACATGATCAGGCGTTCACACGTCCCAGATAGCTGCCGTCGCGTGAATCCACCTTGAGCTTGTCGCCGGTGTTGATGAACAGCGGCACATTGATCTGGGCGCCGGTCTCCAAAGTGGCCGGCTTGGTGCCCGCACTGGACCGGTCGCCCTGCAAGCCCGGCTCGGTGTGGGTGACCTCTAGTTCGACGGTCACCGGCAGCTCGATGTATAGCGGCGCACCGTTGTGGAAGGCCACCTGTACCGGCATGCCCTCCAGCAGAAACCGCGCGGCGTCGCCAACCAGCGACTCCGGCAGCGGATGCTGCTCGTAGTCCTGGCTGTCCATGAACACAAAGTCGGCACCGTCGCGGTACAGGTAGGTCGTGTCGCGCCGGTCTACGGTGGCCGTATCCACCTTCACCCCAGCGTTATATGTCTTGTCGACGACCTTGCCGGACAGGACGTTTTTGAGCTTGGTGCGCACGAAAGCCGGGCCTTTGCCGGGTTTGACGTGCTGGAACTCGATGATTGTCCAAAGCTGTCCTTCGATTGCCAGCACAAGCCCGTTCTTGAAATCGGCAGTGGTCGCCACGGTCGATGAGTCTCCTACAGGATTGCCAGTTCTTTGGGGAACCGGGTCAACAATTCCGGGGTAAGCCCGGTGGGTCTAGACGTTGTCGACGTCTCTGGCGTTGCCTTAGCCGCCACCACCAGTGTGTCTTCGATGCGGACACCGCCGCGGCCGGACAAGTAGACGCCGGGCTCCACGGTCACGACGGAGCCCGCAAGTAGTGTACCGGCGGAGGTCGCGCCGATACCCGGCGCTTCGTGGATTTCCAGGCCCACGCCGTGGCCCAAACCGTGGCTGAACTGTTGGCCGTAACCCGCGTCGACAATCAGCTGGCGTGCCGCGGCGTCCACGTCGCGCAGGTTGGCACCCGGTCGCAACGCCTCCCGACCGGCACGCTGCGCCTCGGCGACCAGCTGATAGATCTCCAGCTGCCAGTCAGCGGCCGGGCCCAGCACGAAGGTGCGGGTCATGTCGGAGTGATACCCGGCGACCAGCGCACCGAAGTCGATCTTGACGAAATCGCCCGCCTCCAGCACCGCGTCAGTCGGCCGGTGGTGCGGGATCGCCGAATTCGGCCCGGCCGCCACGATCGTCTCGAACGACAGCGCGTCAGCGCCATGGTCGAGCATCAACCCCTCCAGCTCGCGGCCCACCTCGCGTTCGGTGCGGCCGGGACGCACACCGCCGCGCGCCACCAGCTCGGCCAGCGCGGCGTCGGCCGCCTCGCAGGCTAGCCGCAGCAACGCAAGCTCGCCAGCGTCCTTGACTTCGCGCAGCGCCTCCACGGTTCCGGAGGCACGCACCAACTCGGTGTGGCGCCCCTCGAGCTCGCCGGTTAACGCGTCCAGGCCGTCGACCGTGACCACATGGCTTTCGAAGCCCAGCTTGTGCACGCCGTCGTCAGCTGCCCGGCCAGCCAAATAGCGTCCGCAGGACCGCTCAATGGCGACCTCGAGCCCGGGTGCTTGCTGCGCGGCCTGAGTCCGGTAGCGGCCGTCGGTGGCCAGCACGGCGTCGCGTTCGTCGGCGAACACCAGCAAAGCGCCGTTCGACCCAGTGAAACCCGACAGGTAGCGCACATTGATCAGGTCCGTCACCAGCATCGCGTTTAGCCCGGTGGCCACGATTTGTGATTTGAGATTGTCTCGACGCTGGGAATGTGTCACAGCTGTTGACGCTACCCGCTGGATTGAATTGCCCGGCTCTCCCTCATCGCTTCGCCCTGAATTGTCGCCGAGCTAGGCTGGGGGCCCATGAGTAACTGGATGCTGCGCGGTGTGGCGTTTGCCGCCCTGATGGTCGTTGTCCGCTTGATTCAGGGGACGATGATTAACGCGTGGCAAGCGCAGTCCGAGTTAATCAGTGTGGTGCTGCTGGCCGTGTTCATCGCCGCAGCGGTGGTGTGGGCGGCGCGCGACGGCCGGGCCGACGCCACCGCGAGCCCGGATCCGGACCGGCGCCAGGATCTGGCGATGACCTGGCTGCTAACCGGCATCCTGGCGGGCGTCCTCGGCGGCGCGGTGGCCTGGCTCATTTCGCTGTTGTACAACGGCATCTACACCGGGGGGCTGATCAACGAGCTGACAACGTTCGCGGCGTTCACCGCTCTCATTGTTTTTCTGCCTGGGGTGATCGGTGTGGCGTTCGGGCGTTGGCGCGTTGACCGCAGTGGCCCCCCAGTCCCTGAGCATGGTGGATCCGAACAGGATCGGGCTGACACCGACGTGTTCGCCGCTGTCCGGGCCGACGACACGCCGACCGGAGAGTTAGCCGCGGCGCAACCTAAGGAGCAGACCGCGCAGGTCGCCACGGCCGAACCCGAGGCACCCACCGAAACGATCACCACCGGCGAGCCTGACGACGCGCCCACCGAGGTGATCGGCACCGACACCGACGCCACCACGCCGCACGATATCCCGAAAAAGGATTAGCTCCCCGCCGTCTCGGCCAGATAGCGCAAGGCAAGCAGATAGCCCTGAACTCCCAGCCCGACGATCACTCCTGTCGCGACCGGGCTGAGGTAGGAATGGCGCCGAAACTCCTCGCGGGCATGCACATTGGAGATGTGCACCTCGATAAGGGGTGCGCTTAGTTCAGCGCACGCGTCGCGCAGCGCCACTGACGTGTGCGTCAAGCCGCCGGCGTTGAGGATCACCGGCTCCCCGGCATCGGCGGCCAGATGGACCCACTTCAGCAGCTGAGACTCACTATCACTTTGCCGCACAACAGCTTTGATCCCTAGCTCAGCGGCCTCGCGCTCGATCAGGACCGCCAGCTGGTCATGGGTGGTGCTACCGTAGACATCAGGTTCACGCCGACCCAGCCGGCCCAGGTTGGGACCGTTGATAACGTTGACAGTCGTCATCAGGCACTCAATCCCGCGTAGGCGGTCACTAACAGCCCGGGGTCCGGCCCCACTAACCGCCCCGGCTTAGCCAGCCCATCGAGGACCACGAATCGAAGCACGCCGGCCCGGGTTTTCTTGTCGCCGGCCATATATTCCAGCAGCTGCGGCAACGCGTCGGCGTCATAGCTGACCGGCAGACCCAGCGAGGTCAGGATGCTGCGATGCCGCTCGGCGGTCGCGTCGTCCAGGCGGCCGGTCAGCCTAGCCAGCTCGGCGGCGAACACTAAGCCCACCGACACGGCCGCGCCGTGACGCCATTCATAGCGCTCCCGACGCTCGATCGCGTGTGCCAAAGTGTGGCCATAGTTCAGAATTTCGCGCAGCTCCGACTCCTTCTCGTCAGCGGAGACGACGTCCGCCTTGACGGTGACGGCCCGGCGGATCAGCTCCGGCAACACGTCGCCGGCCGGGTCCAAGGCCGCCTGCGGATCAGCTTCGATGAGATCGAGGATCACCGGGTCGGCTATGAATCCGGCCTTGACCACTTCGGCCATCCCGGACACGATTTCGTTGCGCGGCAACGTTTCCAGGGTCGCCAGGTCAGCCAACACGGCGAGCGGCTGATGAAATGCGCCGACCAGGTTCTTGCCGGCCTCAGTGTTGATACCGGTCTTGCCCCCGATGGCCGCGTCGACCATGCCGAGCAATGTGGTGGGCACGTGCACGATCGAGACGCCGCGTAACCAGGTAGCCGCCGCAAACCCAGCGACGTCGGTAGCGGCGCCGCCACCAAGGCTGACCAGTGCGTCTTTACGTCCAATTCCGATGCGGCCCAATACTTCCCAGATGAATCCCACGACAGGAAGATCCTTGCCGGCCTCGGCGTCGGGTATTTCGATGCGGTGCGCGTCGACGCCCTTGCCGGCCAAGTGGCTTCGGATCGCTTCCGCGGTTTGGGTCAGTACCGGTTGATGCAGTATCGCGACCCGATGTCGGTTAGCCAGCAGCTCATCCAACTGGTCCGACAGCCCGGTGCCGATCACCACAGGGTAGGGCGGGTCGACGGCCACCTGCACGGTGACCGACGTGTTGATATTTGTCATTTGGTGACCTCACGAGATTTACTGCGTGGCGACCCACTGCGCCCGGCTGCGCCGCGCTTGTGATCGCCACGAGATTTACTGCGTGGCGACCCGCTGGGTTCAGCGCTGGCCGGTTTGGCCTGCAGCCGCGCCACGATGTAGCGGACTACCGCCCCCGGATTGCGGTGGTTGGTATCAACCCGGATGGTCGCAACTCGCCGGTAGAGGGGAGTCCGTTTGACCATTAGTGCCCGGAATTTTTCGGCACGGTCTCCCCCGGCCAGCAACGGCCGCACGGCACTGCCGCCGGTGCGGCGCACCCCCTCTGCGGCGTTGATCTCCAGATAGATGACGGTGTGGCTGGCGAGCGCCGCGCACACCCCGGGGCTAGTGACAGCGCCGCCGCCAAGCGACACCACACCGTCATGCTCGGCTAACGCCGCCCGCACCACGCCCTCCTCGATGCGGCGGAACTCCTCTTCCCCGTCGGTGGCGAAGATGTCGGCGATGCTGCGACCGGTCTGCTGCTCAATGGCCGCGTCGGTATCGAGCAAGCTCACCCCTAGTGCTTTGGACAGCCGCCGCCCGATGGTGGACTTGCCGGATCCCGGCAGACCTACGAGTACTGCCTTGGGTGCCATCGCGCCCATACCCGCCTATCCCCGGCTCGCCGCAGCCTGAGCGGCTGGCGCTTCCCGGTCGGCGACCGCGCGCTGGTACGCCTCGATGTTGCGGCGGGTTTCGGTCAGTGAGTCACCGCCGAACTTTCGCAGCGCTGCGCGGGCCAGCACCAACGCAACCATGGTCTCGACAACAACTGCGGCGGCCGGCACCGCGCACACATCTGAGCGCTGGTGGATTGCGACGGCCTCCTCACCGGTTGCCAGGTCGACGGTGGCCAGCGCCCGCGGCACAGTGGAGATCGGCTTCATCGCCGCGCGGACCCGCAGCGGCTGGCCATTGGTCATGCCGCCTTCGAGTCCACCTGCCCGGTTGGTGGAACGGACGACGCCGTCGGGACCGGGATACATCTCGTCGTGGGCACGGCTGCCGCGGCGACGCGCAGTCTCGAAACCGTCACCGATCTCCACGCCCTTGATCGCCTGGATTCCCATCACGGCTGCGGCCAGCTGGCTGTCGAGCCGGTCATCGCCGCTGGTGAAGGACCCCAACCCGACTGGCAGGCCCAGCACCACGGCCTCCACTACCCCGCCGAGGGTGTCGCCGTCTTTCTTGGCCGCTTCGATCTCGGCGATCATTGATTTCTCAGCCGTTTCATCAAACGCGCGCACCGGGCTGGCGTCGATCGCGTTGAGGTCTTTGGGCCCCGGCGGTGGCCCATCGTAGGGGGCCGACGCGCCGATCGAGATGACGTGCGACAGCACTTCGACCCCCAGCGCTTGACGCAGGAAATGCCGCGCGATCGTCCCCGCCGCGACACGGGCGGCGGTCTCCCGGGCGCTAGCCCGCTCCAGCACCGGACGAGCGTCGTCAAAGCCGTACTTGAGCATGCCCGCATAATCCGCATGGCCCGGGCGCGGCCGGGTGAGCGGGGCGTTGCGCGCGGAGTCTTCCATTTCTTGAGTTTTTGAGGGGTCGACCGGATCGGCGGCCATCACGGATTCCCACTTCGGCCACTCGGTGTTGCCGATCTCGATGGCTATGGGGCCGCCTAGGGTGATGCCGTGGCGCACCCCGGACAAGACCGTCACCGCGTCGCGCTCGAATGCCATCCGAGCACCGCGGCCGTAGCCAAGCCGGCGGCGCGCCAACTGATCGGCGATGGCGGTGGAGGTGACTTCGACACCGGCGACCATGCCCTCGACAACGGCCACCAGGGCCCGGCCATGCGACTCCCCGGCGGTGATCCAGCGCAACACCTGACTATCCTCCCATGCCGTTTCGGGCTCACCCAAAATGCGCGCATGCGTCGAAATCGACGCCAGGTCACCCGAGAGCCAGGCTCACGGCCCCCACGGTGGCCAGGCACATCGAGGGACCATGCGGCACGGCCCCGGCGCCGCCGAAAAATCGAGCGGCCACACCCAGCAGCGCAGTGAGCATCGGCGCGCCCAGCGCCGCCAGAAACCACACCTCGACGCCGAAATAGCCGGCCAGCCCGCCCAGCCCGATCGCCAGCTTGACATCACCGGCCCCCATCGCCGCCGGCGCCACCAAGTGCACCAGCAGATACACCCCGGTCAATGCCACCGACCCGGCCAGCGTGGGCCCGCCGCGGCCGGCGACGGCGGCGGTCAGCAGAATCACCCCCGCCCCGGGCAGCGTCAACGCGTTCGGCAACCGGCGTTCGGCGATGTCATAACAACTCAGCGCCGCCAGCCAGACCAGCACCACACACGCGGCCCCAACCCGCATGCGCGGCACGCTAATGCAAAGCTGCCAAAGCGCAAGCCATCGCCTCACGCGGTGCAGGCATCCCGGTGAATTGTTCCACCTGCGCGAACGCCTGATGCAGCAACATTTGCAAGCCGCTGATCACGTGGCCGCCCGCCGCGGCCACCGCAGCGGCCAGTGGCGTGGGCCACGGGTCGTAGATGGCATCGAGCAGCACCGGAATCGTCGCGAAGGTCCCGGCATACCGCGCAGCCACGTCTGCCGGGACCGTGCTAACCAGCACGTCGGCGGCCGCCACCTCATCGGCCAAGGCATCGCTGTCCAGACCGCAGAATCGGGTCGCCACACTGACCTGCGCCCCGAGATCGACCAACCGGGCCGCCTTGTCCGGATTGCGTGCCACGACGGTGATATCGGTGACGCCGAGTTCGGCCAACCCCACCACCGCCGCCGGGGCGGTGCCACCCGACCCACACACCAGCGCGCGCCCTGCTAACGGCCCGATCGCTGCCAGCGCCCCCGCCACGCCGTCGATGTCGGTGTTGTCGGCCCTCCAGCCGCGCGGGGTCCGCAGCAGTGTGTTAGCCGATCCAACCAGGCCGGCACGTGCGGTGTGCTCGTCGGCGAACCGCAGCGCGGCGAATTTGCCCGGCATGGTCACCGAGACACCGACCCACTGCGGCCCGAACCCGCCGACGACAACCGGGAGCTCGTCGGCGCCGCATTCGATCCGCTCATACGTCCAGTCCTGCAGGCCCAGTGCATGGTAAGCGGCCAGGTGCAGGTGCGGGGAACGGGAATGCGCGATAGGCGAACCGAGAACGCCAGCTTTTCGGGGCACCGAGTTAGCGCGCGCTGTCGAGGACACCGTTGTGCTTCGCGAGTTCGATATTGGCCAAATGCTGCTGATAATCCCTGGTGAACAGCGTCGTCCCCTGGGCATCAATGGTGACGAAGTACAGCCAGTCACCTGGCTCGGGATGCTCGGCGGCGTGCAGCGCGTCGATACCGGGAGAACAGATCGCGGTGGCCGGCAGCCCTTGCGACACGTAGGTGTTCCACGGCGTCCGCAGGCCACGGTCAGCGTCGCTGGTAGCCACCTCGCGGCGGTCCAGCGGATAGTTCACGGTCGAGTCAAACTCCAGCGTGCGGTGTTCATACAGGCGGTTGTAGATGACGCGCGCCACCTTCGGGAAGTCCTGCGGGCTGGCCTCCTGTTGCACCAGCGACGCCACCACGAGGATGTCGTAGGGCGACAAGCCCAGGGAGCGCGCGGTGTCCACCAACCCGGATTCCGTGTACCCCACGGCGCTGGCGCTGATCAAATTGGCCATGATGGCATCGGCTGAGGCCGACGGATCGACATTGAAGGTCCCCGGTGCGATGAGCCCCTCGATCCGGCGATGGTCGTTGCCCAACTCAAGCACCGGCTCCAGCGCCCAGGCCGGCACCGACAGCTTGGCCGGCAAGGTTTTACTGGTCGCCGCGCGGAGGTCGTTCAGCGAGACACAATGCCGGTTGCCGTCGAGATCCACGCAGGTGGCACGGGAGATCAGCGAGAATATGCCAGGATTCACTTTGCCGGTCTTCATGTCGGTGGTGTCGTCAAGTTGACGGCCTTCCGGGATGACCAGCTTGCCCACCCGGTTCTCCGGATCAGCAAGCCGCGCGGCCGCCGCCGCCGCCGGGATTTCGGTGCGCATCCGGTAAAAACCCGGCTGGATCGACGAAATCGCGGCGTTGCCGTGCGAGGCGTCGACGAATGCCCGGACCGAGGCGACCACCCCCTGGTTGTGCAGCGTCTCACCGATCATGGTGGTCGAGTCACCGGCATGGATCTGAATCATGATGTCGTGCTTGCCGGTGCCCGTGTAGTCCTCAGCAGACCCGAACAGCGTGTGCCACAGCCGCAAGCCGACGAAGGCGGCCGCCACCACGACCACGACCAGCAGGCCAAGGGCTACTTTGCCGGCGAAGCGCCGACTGGGATGTCCGCGCTTTGCCAGACGGCGCCCATCCCGGTCCGCGCTGCTCATCTCGTGACGGCCCAACCCGACCGCTTCGGGCGCGATGCGGTGGCGCGCTAGGTAATCAGACATCGATGACTTCTCCGGCCACCGATCCAGTCGTAGGCCCATCCGCACACGCAGGGATAGCAGCGCGGCGTTGATCGAGCCAACCTTGCAGGATCGCCACCGCCGCCGCCTGGTCGATCACCGCCCGCTGGTCCTTGGCCCGTACACCTGCGGCGCGCAGCGAACGCTGCGCGCTGACGGTGGTCAGCCGCTCATCAGCGAATCGGACCGGTATCGGAGCAACCCGTCGTGCCAGCGACTCGGCGGTTTCGATTGCGTCTTTCGCCGACGGGCCGGTCCGGTCGGCCAGCGTCCGTGGCAATCCGACGATCACCTCGACCACCTGAAGTTCGGCGACGAGCTCAGCCAGCCGGCGCAGGTGCTTGGCAGAACGGTCACGACGCACCGTCTCTACCGGGGTGGCCAGGATGCCGTCCGGGTCGCTGGAAGCCACACCGATGCGCACACTGCCCACATCGATGCCGAGCCGCCGTCCCCGCCCAGGGTCTTGCTGTGACGAATCCACTCAACCGACCCGCGCTATCTGTGCGCGTACCGCGTCGAGCGCGGCGTCGATGCCGGTCGGGTCCTTGCCCGAACCTTGCGCCAGGTCGGCCTTACCACCGCCGCGCCCGTCGACGGCGATGGCGAGCTGTGTGACCAGATCGTTGGCGCGAATTCCCAGATCCTGGGCACCCGAATTGGCAGCAACCGCGTACGGCACCGTTGCGGTCGAGCCGTCCGAAGTCACCGCGATCAGCGCGACCACCGCCGGATCACTGCCCAGTTTGCCGCGGATATCGCCAACCAGGGAGCGCAGGTCGGCTGGTGTCATCGCGCCGGACATCCGTTGCGCCACGACACGCACATTACCGATCCGCTCCGCACCCGCCGCGGCGTTGGTCGCCGCCGCCTGCGCGGTTGCCTGCCGAGCGCGCTCGAGTTCCTTCTCGGCGGCCTTCAGCCGCTCCACCAGCGTGGCTACCCGAGCGGGTACCTCCTCGGAAGGCACCTTCAGCGAGGCGGCCAGCCCGGCCATCAGCGCACGCTCCTTAGCCAGGTGGCGAAACGAATCCAGCCCGACGTAGGCCTCCACCCGGCGCACCCCGGAGCCGATCGACGATTCACCCAGGATCGTGACCGGGCCGATCTGCGCCGTGTTGGGCACGTGAGTTCCTCCGCACAGCTCCAGCGAGAACGGTCCGCCCATCTCCACCACCCGCACCTCGTCGGGATAGGCCTCGCCAAACAGGGCCATCGCGCCCATCGCCTTGGCTTTGTCAAGCTGTTCGGTGAAGGTGTGCACTTCGAAGTCGGCTTGCACGGCCTCGTTGGTGACTTCTTCGATTTGGGTGCGCTGCTCGTCGGTCAGCGGACCCTGCCAGTTGAAGTCGAAGCGCAAGTAGCCTGGCCGGTTCAGCGATCCCGCCTGAACAGCGTTGGGCCCCAACACTTGGCGCAGCGCGGCGTGCACCATGTGGGTACCCGAGTGCCCCTGCGTGGCGCCCCGGCGCCAGCCCGCGTCCACTGCCGCAACAACGGTGTCGCCCTCGACGAATTCCCCGGACTCCACGTTAACCCGGTGCACGTGAAGGGTTCTGGCGATCTTTTGCACGTCGGTAACCGCCGCCCGGGCGCTCTCGCCAGCACCGGTGCCACTGATGGTGCCGACGTCAGCGATCTGGCCGCCCGACTCGGCATAAAGCGGAGTGCGGTCCAACACCAGTTCCACCCGATCGGCGATGCCGGCTTCGCCGCGGGCGGCGTGTGCGACCACCGGGACCCGCTTGCCGTCGACGAAGATGCCGAGAATTTTTGCCTCGGTAGTCAATTCGTCGAAGCCAGTGAAATCGGTCGGACCTGCGTCGACCAGCTCACGGTACGCGGTCAGGTCGGCGTGCGCGTGCTTGCGGGCGGCGGCGTCGGCCTTGGCGCGCTGACGCTGTCGCAGCATCAACTCGTGAAATCCCGTCTCATCCACGGTCAGGCCGGCTTCGGCCGCCATCTCCAAGGTGAGCTCGATCGGAAAGCCGTAGGTGTCGTGCAGGGTGAAGGCGTCCGAACCGGCAACCACGGTGGAGCCCGACGCTACGGTGGCGCCGGCGACGTCGTCGAACAGCTTCGAGCCCGAGGCCAGGGTGCGGTTGAACGCGGTTTCCTCGGCGACGGCGATGCGGTTGATCCGGTCGAAGTCGGAGACCAGCTCTGGATACGCTCGCCCCATCGCGTCGCGCACGGTGGCCATCAGGTCGCCAACGATCGGGCTATCCGGGGAATCCAAGCCCAGCAGCTTGGCCGAACGGATCACCCGGCGCAGCAGCCGGCGCAACACATAACCACGACCATCGTTGCCGGGACTGACACCATCGCCGATCAGAATGGCGGCGGTGCGACTGTGGTCCGCGATAATGCGGTAGCGGACGTCGTCTTCATGGTTACCGACGTCGTAGGGGCGAGGTGCGCGCGCGGCGACCAGGTCGATCACCGGCCGCAGCAGGTCGGTCTCGTAGACGTTGTGCACGTCCTGCAGGACCAGCGCGATCCGCTCGACACCCATGCCGGTGTCGATGTTCTTGCGGGGCAACGGCCCGAGGATTTCGTAGTCCTCCTTGGTGGTTCCCTCGCCGCGCTCGTTCTGCATGAACACCAGGTTCCAGACTTCGAGGTAGCGGTCCTCGTTGACGATGGGACCGCCCTGCGGGCCGAACTCGGGCCCGCGGTCGTAGTAAATCTCCGAGGAGGGACCGCATGGCCCGGGAATACCCATCGACCAGTAGTTGTCGGCCATGCCGCGGCGCTGGATTCGTTCGGGTGGCAGCCCGGCGATCTCCTGCCATAGGCCGGCGGCTTCGTCGTCATCGAGATACACCGTGGCCCAGAGTCTTTCCGGGTCCAGCCCGTATCCCCCGTCAGCAAGGCTGTTGGTCAGCAACGCCCAGGCCAGTTCGATGGCCCCGCGTTTGAAGTATTCTCCGAACGAGAAATTGCCGGCCATCTGAAAGAAGGTGTTGTGCCGGGTGGTGATGCCCACCTCGTCGATGTCGGGAGTGCGGATGCACTTCTGGATGCTGGTGGCCGTCGCGTACGGCGGCGTGCGCTGCCCCAGAAAGAACGGCACGAACTGGACCATGCCAGCGTTGACGAACAACAAGTTGGGGTCGTCGAGGATCACCGACGCGCTGGGCACCTCGGTGTGGCCCGCCTTCACGAAATGATCAAGGAACCGCTTCCTGATCTCGTGTGTCTGCACTCTTTCTTCTTCCCTAGTTCCCAACGTGCCTGGGGTCGATTCCAAGCCTATTCGCCAGACAATTGGAAGGCCGTCTAACGACACTTTCGACCGCACAGATTACCGGTCTGGCGCCACCCCGTGTGCCATGTGTAACGCCGGTTACGCCTCCACGAAAGTCAAACGCACCGACCGCCGCGGGTTATCTCGGTTGAGATCGACCAGAACGACGCTTTGCCAGGTCCCCAGCAGCGGCGCGCCGCCGAAGACCGGCACCGTCACCGACGGTGCGACGATCGCCGGCAACACATGATCGGCGCCGTGACCCGCTGAGCCATGCGCATGCCGGTAGCGGTCGTCGCGCGGCAATAGCCGTTCCAGCGTGTCGATCAAGTCGTCGTCAGAGCCCGCACCGGTTTCGATGATCGCCAGCCCCGCCGTGGCGTGCGGGACGAATACGTTGCATAGGCCGGCGCTGTGGGTCACGCAGAATTGGCGTACCGCGTCGGTGAGATCCACGATGCGGCGACGCGCAGTGTCTACCTCCAGCACATCGGTATGCACACAGTCCAGCCTACGGGCGTGACTTGTCGACCTGCCAATCCTGATGCGCAACCCTCGAGAAAGCCCCGCCAAGAAGCATTGCCAACGCCTACGTGGTTGGAGGAAGGTAGTTGATGGACCGGTGGCGCCACCGGGGCGCTGCCCCGACATAGGAGGGGTCGATCGTGTACGCACGCTCTACCACCATCCAGGCGCAACCCCTGTCGGTCGACATAGGAATTGCGCATATTCGCGATGTCGTCATGCCCGCCCTGCAGGAGATCGACGGGTGTGTCGGGGTGTCGCTGTTGGTCGACCGGCAGTCCGGCAGATGCATCGCCACCAGCTCTTGGGAGAACGTGCAGGCGATGCGCGCCAGCGCTGCGCGGGTGGCGCCCATTCGCGATCGGGCTGCGCTGATGTTCGACGGCAGCGCCCGGATCGAAGAATGGGAGATTGCTCTGCTGCACCGCGACCACCGCTCGCACGAGGGCGCATGCGTGCGGGCCACCTGGCTCAAAATGGTACCGGACCAGCGCAGCCGATCCGTGGACTTCTATCGGACATCGGTGCTTCCGGAACTGGAGAAACTCGACGGGTTCTGCAGCGCCAGCCTGATGGTCGACCACCCCGCATCCCGGCGTGCGGTGTCCTGCTCGACGTTCGACAGCATGGACGCAATGGCGCGCAACCGCGACCGAGCGACCGAGTTGCGCAGCAAGCGGGTCCGGGATTTGGGAGCCGAGGTACTCGACGTGGCCGAATTCGAGCTGGCAATCGCGCACTTGAGGGTACCCGAGCTGGTCTGATGCCGAGCGTGCGGCCAGCCGCACACTCGCACGGCTAGCCCCGCCGGCCGCGGATGATCGCTCGCAGCCGGCCTAATCGACCGACGATCTCACGTTCACCGCCGCGACCGGTGGGCCGATAGTAGTCCACTCCCACCAGCTCGTCCGGCGGATACTGTTGGTCGACAACACCGTCGGGGTCGTCGTGGGAATACTTGTAGCCTTTGGCGTTACCCAGCGCCGCCGCACCGGAATAGTGCCCGTCGCGCAGATGGGCCGGGACCAAACCGGCCTTGCCGGCTTTGATGTCGTCTATCGCAGCACCCAGCGCGATCGTGACGGCGTTCGACTTCGGCGCAGTGGCCAGATGAACGGTGGCATGTGCCAGCGTGAGCTGGGCTTCGGGCATGCCGATTAGCTGCACAGTCTGCGCGGCGGCGACCGCAACCGGAAGCGCGGTCGGGTCGGCCATGCCGATATCTTCGCTCGCCAGGATCAGCAGCCGGCGCGCGATGAACCGCGGATCCTCCCCGGCGACCAACATGCGCGCCAGGTAGTGCAGCGCGGCATCCACGTCGGAGCCACGCACCGATTTGATGAAGGCGCTGACGACGTCGTAGTGCTGGTCGCCGTCCCGGTCGTAGCGCACCGCGGCTTTGTCCAGGGATTGCTCGATGGCCGTGACCGTCAGCTCGTCACCGGCGTGGACGGCTTCGGCGGCCACCTCCAATGCGGTCAAAACCCGGCGGGCATCGCCGGCTGCCAACCGCACCAGCAGGTCGACGGCCTCGGGCGCCACCGCGACCTGCCCGCCCAGGCCGCGGGGATCGTCGATGGCCCGCTGCACCACGGCACGGATGTCGTCGGCGGTCAGGGGCCGCAGCTGCAGGATCAGCGATCGAGACAACAGCGGCGCCACCACTGAAAACGACGGGTTCTCGGTGGTCGCCGCGACCAGCAACACCACCCGGTTCTCCACCGCGGAAAGCAGGGCGTCCTGCTGGGTCTTGGAGAACCGGTGCACTTCGTCGATGAACAGCACGGTCCGCTCGCCGGAAAGGAGTCCCTGCCGGGACCTATCTATAACAGCTCGAACATCTTTGACACCCGCCGACAACGCCGACAGCGCCTCGAACCGGCGCCCGGTCGCCTGCGAGATCAACGCTGCCAGGGTCGTCTTACCGCATCCCGGCGGGCCGTAGAGGATGGCCGACGCCACACCCGAGCCCTCGACGAGGCGGCGCAGCGGCGACCCCGGCGCCAACAAGTGACCCTGCCCGACCAGCTCGTCCAGCGATGCCGGACGCATCCGCACCGCCAGCGGGGCCCCGGCCGAGATGCCCACGGCGTGGTCGGTCGGCTGCGGCGGGCCAGGAAGGTCAAACAGACTGTCAGACACAACGTTAGACATACCACGAAGGGTAGACACGTCGTTCGGGGTGAACTTCGCCGAGATTGCCGTCAAGGCTGTGATTCGACCGCCGATCGCAACCATGACGGCAATCTCGGCGCAAACAGCAGCCGGGAACCCGCCCGGGCCGCAGCTGCCCTAACCCCGGCCGCGTACCTCGGTGCTGATGGTCGGACTGGAGGCCACCTCGTCGACGACGGCGTGGATGAACTGCATCTTGTCCAAAACGGCGGGCGGCAACACGAACGGGTATAGGTCGTCATGGCCCATCGAACGGTTGACCATGTTCAGCGACCAGGACAACGGCAGCCACATGTCGATGATGGTGGGAAAAGCGCTGGGGCCCAACACTCGTCGCTCAAAGGTCGCCGACGCCGGCGCCAATCCGCACCAAGCCGAGGTGTCCAGGGCATCGCGGATGTGCAGATAGTGGGCGAACGTCTCGGCCCAATCCTCGGCGGCGTGCATGGTGGCATACGAGGACACGAAGCGCTCCTGCCAGTCCGCGGGCACGCCGTCGTGGTAATGGCGGTCTAGCGCCTCGGAGTAGTCGGCGTCGGGATCACCGAACAGTTCACGGAAGCGCTCCAAATACACACCCGAGTTGGCGATCAGCCGGTAGAAGTAGTAATGCCCGATCTCGTGGCGGAAGTGCCCGAGCAGAGTGCGGTATGGCTCGTCCATCTCAACCCGCAACTGCTCACGGTGAACATCGTCGCCCTCGGCCAAATCCAGTGTGATGACGCCGCCGTCATGCCCGGTGACGACCTTCTCGTGCTCGCTGGACAGCAGATGAAACGCCAGCCCAAAGTCGGGATCCTGGTCACGCCCGACAATCGGCAGCTTCAACTCGTTAAGTTCGGCGATCAGCCGCCGCTTAGCCGCCTCAGCTCGGGCGAACCCGGCCAGACCAATGGTGTCCGCATCGTGCGGCCGTCGTTGAGTCAACGCGCACGACGTGCACAGCCCACCGGGTTGATCAACGGGGACCAACCAATTGCATTCGGCCAGATGAAGATTGGCGCACAGTTGATACTCGCCGGCAGCAACGGCACCGGCGTGCTCGGCGTCGCCAATCACCAGCAGCGCCATGTCCTTCAGCGAAAACCCCAGCGCACTGCCGCAGGACAGACACGCGGAGTTCTCGAACGTCAGGCGCTGGCCGCAGTTGGGACATCGGAAGTCACGCATACCGCGCTGGCCTTAAAGAGGGCCTTCGTAGGGCGCTACGTCAACGGCGACGTCGATCACGCTGTGCTCGGAGTTGGTGTAGATGATGCCGCGCAGCGGTGGCACGTCCGCGTAGTCGCGGCCCCGGCCGACGACGATGTATCGCTCGTCGACCAGCTGGTCATTGGTGGGATCCAGTCCCAGCCACTCGAACCGGCCGGGCTGTTGCGGCGTCCACACCGAGGCCCAGGCATGGGTCGCATCGATGCCAATCATCCTGTCCTTCCCCGGTGGAGGGTCGGTGGCCAAGTACCCGGATACGTAGGTGGCCGCCAGACCGTTGGCCCGTAGGCACGCAATCGCCAGCCGAGCGAAGTCTTGGCATACCCCTTCTCGGGCCTGCAGAACCTCGTTGACTCCGGTGGAAATCGTCGTGGAGCCCGACCGATAGGTGAAATCGGTGTAGATCCGCGTGGTGAGGTCACGCAGCACCTCGACCAATGGACGCTGCGGCTCGAAGCTGGGCGCAGCGTACTGCCGCACTTCGTCGGTGATCTCCGGCGGATTCAGATCCAGGGTGAATTCGGTCGCCAGCGCTCCCTGCCGGCCGGCCGGCCGGGCCGCCTCCCACGGCGCGGACGCCGGCCCACTGGTGAACAGCTCGAGCGGGGTCGGGTACACGTCGACGATGGATTCGCTGGTGACGGTCAGCGTGCGGTGCGGCTCGGTGACGTGGAAGTAGGAGCTGACGTTGCCGTAGCCGTCGCGGCTGATCGAGCTGTCGGCGGGGGCCGGCGCAATATGCAACCGATGATCGACACAGCGCTGTCGCAAGGAGTCGCGTGGCGTGAGAAACCCGCGGCCGTAGGAGCTGGTGACAACATCGGAATAGCGGTATTCGGTGCGGTGGCTAACTCGGTACCGCCGGGTCGCCGCGACGTCAGCTGCGTCCGCTTCATGGGATGTCATGGCATCACCCGACGCTGGTCTGGCCCCCACAGTGGCTGCATCTCGCCGGGCAGCGAGAGCTGGGTGGTGGTGATGACGTCGGCCAGGTCAAGCAGCCCGTGGTGTATCCCGGTCAGCAGCGCGGCCAGCTCGGCGCGCTCCCCGTCGGCGGTGACCACGTCGAGGTCGGCCGGATCGAGCCGACGCAGCCGGGTACTGATGTCGTCGACCAGCCGTTCGGCCCGCGACGAGCCCGATGCTCCAGGTAGCGCCCGCAAGTCGGCCCGCAGCCGCTCCAGCTGGTAGGCCAGCGACCGCGGGTTCTCCGCCTCGAACAGCACCAGCTCGGCAACCGTGGCGACACTCACCGCGCCGAGGTTGCGCCGCAGATAGATCACCGACGACTCGCAGGCCACCAACGTGGACTCGATGATCGTTTGCTCGGCAGCGCGGCTGCGGGCCTTCAGCAGGGTGGCCGCCAGCAGCGCAGTCAGCCACTGCCCGCGTTCGATCCGTTTGCCGATATCGGTCATGGTCCAGTCGACATCGCGCACCACCGATTCGGCCGCCACCCCGGACAACGCCAGCATCCCGGCTAGTGTCGTGGCCTGCACCGCAGCCAATTCGGTGTCGTCGGCGAGTGCGGAGGGTTCGCCGGATTCGCCAGGTTGGCCCGGTTCAAAGGACCGCCCGGACGCCGGGACCGGTGCCGACAGCTGCGCCAGTGACCGCTCCACGCTGCCGAGCACCATCCACGTGTCCTTCGACATCTGATCCCGCACCGCCCGCGCGGCCAGCCCCAGCCGTGCGACCGACTGCGCCAGCGATCCCGGACGCTCCGGGTCAACGGTCAGCGACCACAGCGTCGCTGACGCGTCGACGCCGGCGGTATCGGTACCGGTGACCTGACCGAGTGCAGCGAGCAGCACCGGCACGCATTCGCTGCCGTCGGTGTCCTCGCGGTGGTGGAATTCGTGGTACCGCTCGCGGGTGGCGGCCAGTAATCGGGCCATGCCTTCAGCGCGTTCGGCGTAGCGCCCGACCCAAAACATGTCGGACAGCACCCGTGGCGAGCTGATGCCGCGGGTGCCGCCGGGCTTTACCGCCGCCGCCAACTCAACCGACGGAATGGTGACTTCGGCGCGAGCCCGGGTCGGCGGCTTGACCCAGATATCTTTAGCCGCAACGGTATTCAGGCTGTACGAGGCGTTACCCGGGGCAAGAGCATAACCCAGGCCACCGATCATCGGTGCGTAACCACCGCGTTGTGAGACGGTGAACAATCGCATCCCAACGCCGGCGGCGGTCAACCCACCCGGGTCGTGGTCGGTGGGCGCGGACGAAAACTCTGGCAGCTCCTGACCGACCCACTGCCAGGGCGCGGCCTCGATACGCGCGGCCAGCGTCTGCCGCTGCGTCGCCGACAGCATGGGACCGACGATCGACTCGCCGCCGGCGGTCGACTTAATGAGCAGCGACGACAAGCGCGTCAGCAGGTGCGAACGCTCCGCATCGATGCCGGCCCAGTACAGCGCGGCCGTCGGCAGCAGCGGGGCTTCGCCAAGCAGCTGCAGCGACAACTCGGGCAGGAACCGCATGAGCCCCGCGCTTTCCAGGATGCCGCTGCCCAGTGTGTTGACCACAGTCACCGTTCCGCGCCGCAGCACCTCGACCAACCCCACCACGCCCAGCTTCGAATCGGACCGCAAATCCAGCGGGTCGACATAGTCGGCGTCGACCCGACGCAACACCACATCGACCTGTTTCAGGGTGCCCAGCGACCGCATCCACAGCTTGCCGTCACGGACCACCAGGTCAGCGCTTTCCACCAGCGGGAAACCCAACACGGATGCCAGGTAGGCCTGGTCGAACGCTGTCTCGGAGTGGATGCCGGGGGTAAGCACCACGACCACCGGATCCTCGGCGGCCTCGGGCGCGGCATCGATCAGTGCCAGCCGCAACGTCTGCGCGAACGGTGACGCCGGACGCGGCCCGACCCGTTCGTACAAGTCAGGAGCCGCGTGCGCGACGACCCGACGGTCGGCCAGCGCATATCCGGCTCCCGACGGTGCCTGCGTCCAGTCCGCATTGACCAGGAAGCTCCCGGACCGGTTCCGGCTGATGTCGCAGCCGTGCATAAAAAGCTGATGACGGCCCGGTATCTCGATCGCATTGGCCGCCCGGACGTAGCCGGGGTGACCGAACAGCAGCGCAGCCGGCAACACCCCGCTGGTGACGCAGCGACGCGGCCCATAGAGGTCAGCGAGCACCGCATCGAGCAACCGGCTGCGTTGCACGATACCGGATTCCAAGGTGGCCCAGTCTTCCGGAGTAAGCAGCAACGGCAGCGCGTCCAGGTGCCAGGGTGTGGGCCCGCCGGCACCTGGACGGTGCCGACCGGATCGGTCGCTGTGATTGATAGCGATATAGGTGATGCCGTCGTTGTCAACCAGGGCACGTACCGTTGCGCGCAACCGATCCAGGCCGGCGCGGCCACGCTCACCAATGACTTCGGCCAGCTCTTGCCAGCCCGGCCGGACGTTGCCGGCGGCGTCGACGCACTCGTCGTATCCAGCGAAACCGGACCGGCCGTCGCGCACGTCAAACAACGGCTGCTGCGCCCACGCGGCGCGGTAACCGGCCAACAACTGGTCAGGATCGTAGGGCCCACCGACCAGATCGGCGGCCGGCGGCGAGTCGAACAAGGCGTCAGACGGCAACGCGCTACCTCCTGACAAAAACAACCTCCTGCGTCTCGATACCGACCTCCTCCACGAGACAAGCCCGGCTCCGCGCGCGGGCTCAGTCGGCAACCGACACTAAGCGCACCATAGCCGGCGCACAATCGACACGTGGCCACGTGGAACGACGTCGCAAGCGTCGTGGGACGATTGCCACTCACCGCCGAGCAGTCACCGCACGTCTGGTGAGCGGCAAGAAACCGATGGTGTGGGAGCAACCCCTGCGGATTCGCCGTAATTCGCCCGGCGGGTCATTGCACGAGGCACGACACCGTCTTGACCGCCTTGGTCTGGTGAACGATCTGCGGCGCCTCGGCAAACGGGGTCATCAACGACAGCGCAGTCGCCACCTCTTTGGCATAGTCCCTCATCACCCGGGCGTTATTTTCCCAGTACCGGTGGTAGATGGCCTCGTTGGCCACGATCACTGGATAGTATTCGCCGAACCGGTCCCGCGCGATCAGGTCATCGATGTCAGCGCGAAGGTCGGCGCACGTCTGCACGGGCACCATCGCCGCCTGCGCCGCGTCATAGGCTACCGCGATGCACTGGATCTGCTCAGCGGTCACGTCGGCACGAGCTATGGTGTCCCGCAGCCAAACCAGATACCGCACGGCCGCCTTGATCATCTGTGTCGCCGCCGCACCCATCCACAACCCCGGCAACGTTCCGAGCACCACATGAATATCCGCCGCCGCTGCAGAAAACCCATTCGACAAGGCAGACCACGCCTTAGCGGCGGCAAACAGCGAGGACGCGCCGTTGCCATGCAGTTGCGTGGCGTTCTCCGCCGGCGTTAGCGCATCGAAACGCATCAGTTGGAATTGAAACAACCCCTTGCTCCTGTCGGCGCTAGAACTCGGCGTTGTCCTCCTCAGCGGTCAAATACATGTCCGCGGCGCTCGACACCGAGTCCCCGAACCTGTCAAAAATCAACCAGGCCCGTTCGCTGACCTTCTGATACTGCTTCGTGTGCGCAGCCAAGAAGCGCTGCACCTCTTTTGACACCACGTCGGCACCCGGGGCAACAACACTGGTCATATCCCAAGTCGCGCTGACCTCGGTGTTAACCAGGTCATACCAGGTTTTCGTCAGCCCACCAGCCGCTGCCGCCAACGTCTTGGGGGCTGTGATCACAAAAGACATGCCAACTCCGCCTCTCGCCGGTACTGCCCGTGCCAAACTTCGCCCAATGATCACCGTGACGTGACAAGGGCAACAGGTTAAATCCAGCCCCACTGGCCAGAGCCTAGCAATCTACACAACCGACCCCACCTGCAGACCACGACCACGCGACACCGGGTTGCCCCCTGGTAGCGGAGACCTCCGCATGTCGGGCAGCGCCGGAATGTGCACCCCGAAGTTGCGGGAGTGGGCCGCCCGCTTGGCAATTGCGATACCGGCGCGGTGCAGGATGCTGATGCACGCGCGAAATTCGAGCACTGTGCCAGGAACATCGAATTGCGTTGAGGGCGTGAATTTTTGAAACCAGCAGGGACTCGGTCTGATTACCGATCGCTCGGCCCGGTGCAGCTCGAACAGCGGGATCTAGCTAGCTGCTATTGCACGAGGCACGACGCCGTTTCGACCGCCTTGGTCTGGTGAACGATCTGCGGTGCCTCGGCAAACGGGGTCATTAACGACAACGCAGTCGACACCTCTTTGGCATACGTCTTCATCACCTGGGCGTTACTTTCCCAGTGCTGGTGGTACTTGGCCTCGTTGGCCGCGATCACTGGATAGTTTTCGCCGAACCGGTCCTGCGCGATCAGCCCGTCAATAGCAGCACGTAGGTCAGCGCAGGTCTGCTTGGGCACCATCGCCGTCTGCGCTGCATCGTAGGCTACCGCGATGCGCTCGATCTGCTCAGCGGTCACTTCGACATGGGCTATGGTGTCCCGCAGCCAAGCCAGGTACCGCGCGCCCGCCTTCGCCATCCCCGTCGCCGCCGGACCCGTCCACACTCTCGGCAGCGCCCGGAGCGCCACGTAAATATTGCCCACCGCTATCCACAGCTGACGCGACAAGGCAGACCACGCCCTGGAGGCGAGAAACAGCGAGTTAGCGCCCCCGGCGTCACCCAGTAGCTCGGCGTTTGCCTCCGGCGTTAGCGCACTGAAATCCACCAATTCAAATTCAAACAACCTCTTTGCTCCTTTCGGCTGGTAACGACTGCCGCTATTCGTGTCGCGTCGGCTGTGCAGGGTCACCTACAGCGAGGACCTGGCGTTCTCCTCAGCGGTCACATAGCTGTCCGCAGCGGCCGACACCGAGGTCGCAAACTCGTCGAAAATCCCCGCCCAGGCCCGGGCGCTGACCTCCCGATACTGCTTTGTGTGCGCGACCAAGAAACGCTCCACCGTTACTGACACCACGTCGTAACCCGGGGCATGAGCACCGGTCGTCACCGGCGCCACCCTGAGCTCGGTGCTAGCCACCTCATCGCCGACTTGCCTCAGCACAGCAGCCGCTGCCTGCAACGTCGTAGGATCTACGATCACCAAAGGCATACCAACTCCACTCCTGCTCAAAACCCGAACAATTACCAGGGGACGGTCAATGATCGTTCGCTTTGCACTGTCGTGCCATGCTGCGCCCAATGATCACGGTGATGCTACAGGCGCAACAGGTTAACTCCATCCGAACCGCCAGAGTCTACGACATCGAGACTGGGCACCGGTTCGCTCGATCCCACGGGCACCGACCAACTACGCCGAGCAACACTTCCAGTCGCCCACAGAAAGCGACCTCACCCGAAAACCAGCCAAGCCGAGCTATGACGGCAGACACACTCGGTCTCGCCGAGCCCGATCATGTTCTCACACAGCGCATTATCGAAGACATCGCCGACCACCCCGGCGGGATCAGCCCAGCCACATCAATTTATCGCCGGAATACATTGCAGCATAGCGACATCCAGAACCGCACTATCACAGACCTAAGCGGTCTGCAGAAGCGGTATCGGCTGGATCAACCCGGTGTTGTTGGCGATCGACGGCGGCTGCTGCCACGGAGTCAACCTCGACAACGCATCCGACAACCTACGCCTATCGCCCGAACGCGTTGCTATAGACCAGCTTCGTCCTCCGAGCGCGGTTAACGGTAATCCACCCCGGAGGCACCACCTCGCGACGTGCATCGCGAAAGGCCAGCACCATGTTATAGATCTGTTTCTCGGCCTCAGAGCACTGCTCCCCGACGTCATCTAGCCACCTCAGGAACGGCTTGACCACTAGGACGGGTTAGTCACCACTAGACCCGCTGCAGCTCGAACAGTGGGAGCACCCGGCTGGTCTTGGCCTGGTAGTCCGCGAATCCCGGTGCCGCGGCGGTAATTTTCGGGAAGATCTCGTCACGCTCCGCCGACGGCAGTTCACGCGCCGTCACGTCGAACGCTTCGACCCCGATCTCGACGTGTGCCCGCGGGTTGGCCCGCAAGTTGTGCACCCAGGCCGGACTGACCGGGGCACCGGCGAAGGATCCGATGATGATCAGCTTGCCGTCGATGCGGAAATAGGCCAGCGGCGAGGCCCGGTGTTGGCCGGACTTGGCGCCCGTGGTGGTGAGCAGCAACAAGTTCGAATTGGCGAATTGCCCGCCAACCTTGCCGCCATTCGCCCGGAACTCGTCGACGACGGTTTTGTTGAACGCATTCAGCGTGCCAACGTCAGGGAATTGTTCGGTCATGCCCCGTCAACGTGCTTGGGTTGGGCATCTATTCCGGACTCCTTGCGCTGCTGGGCGGTGATCGGCGCCGGCGCATCGGTGAGCGGGTCGACTCCACCGCCGGTCTTGGGGAACGCAATCACCTCACGGATCGAGTCCATCCCGGCCAGCAAGGCATTGGTCCGATCCCAGCCGAAGGCGATCCCGCCGTGCGGCGGCGCGCCAAACGTGAATGCCTCCAACAGGAATCCGAATTTCTCTTCCGCCTCAGCCTTGTTTAGGCCCATCACCGCGAACACCCGTTCCTGGATATCGCGGCGGTGAATACGAACCGAGCCGCCGCCAATCTCGTGGCCGTTACAGACGATGTCATAGGCGTCGGCCAGCACGCTGCCGGGATCGGATTCGATGTTGGCCTCGAATTCCGGTTTCGGCGAGGTGAAGGCGTGATGCACCGCAGTCCACGCCCCGGAACCCACCGTCATTTCGCCGGCCTCGGTGGCCTCGTCGGCGGGTTCGAAGAGCGGCGGATCAACCACCCAGACAAACGCCCACGCCTCGGGGTCGATCAGGCCCAGCCGGCTGGCGACCTCGCTGCGGGCGGCCCCCAGCAGTGCCCGCGACGACTTCGCCGGGCCCGCTGAGAAGAAGATGCAGTCCCCGGGTTCGGCGCCCACGTGGGCGGCCAGCCGAGAACGTTCGGCGTCGCTGAGGTTCTTGGCCACCGGGCCGCCGAGCGTGCCGTCGTCTGCTACCAGCACGTAGGCCAGGCCGCGGTGCCCGCGCTGTTTGGCCCACTCCTGCCACCCGTCCAGCGTGCGCCGCGGCTGTGCAGCACCACCGGGCATCACGACCGCACCGACGTACGGTGCCTGGAAGACACGGAACGTGGTGTCGGAGAAGAACTCTGTGCATTCGACGAGCTCCAGCCCGAACCGCAGGTCGGGCTTGTCAGAGCCGAACCGTCGCATGGCATCCGCATAGCTGATCCGCGGGATCGGCGTCGGAATCTGGTAGCCGATCAGCGCCCACAGCTCGGTCAGGATCTCTTCGGAGATCGCGATGATGTCCTCGGCGTCAACAAAGCTCATCTCCATGTCGAGCTGGGTGAATTCCGGCTGGCGGTCGGCGCGGAAATCCTCGTCTCGGTAGCAGCGGGCGATCTGGTAGTAACGCTCCATCCCGGCCACCATCAGCAACTGTTTGAACAATTGCGGGCTCTGCGGCAGGGCATAGAACGTGCCCGGCCGCAACCGGGCCGGCACCAGGAAGTCGCGCGCCCCCTCCGGGGTCGAACGGGTGATCGTCGGTGTCTCGATCTCGATGAAGTCGTGGCGCGCCAGCACCGCACGCGCGGCGGCATTCACCTTAGAGCGCAACCGAATTGCGGCACCTGGGCCGTCGCGACGCAGGTCGAGGTAACGGTATTTCAACCGCAATTCCTCGCCCGCGGGCTCATCGAGCTGGAACGGCAGCGGCGCGCTCTCGCCGAGCACGGTCAGCGACGTGGCGTTGACCTCAATCTCCCCGGTGGGAATCTCGGCGTTGGCGTTACCCTCCGGGCGAATCTCGACGACGCCGGAGACCGCGACGCAGAACTCAGCGCGCAGCCGGTGCGCCTGGGCCAGCACTTGAGTGTCCTGGGGGTCGCGGAACACCACCTGCGTGATGCCCGAAGAGTCGCGCAGATCGATGAAGATGACGCCGCCGTGGTCGCGGCGGCGAGCCACCCAGCCGGCTAATGTCACCTGCTGCCCGGCATCGCTTTTCCGCAATACACCAGCGCCGTGGCTACGCAGCACAAACACTCCCCTTTTACTTGGCATATAACGACTGCCCAGTCTAAGGGGCGGTGTAATTTCGGCCGTATCGCCACCAACCCCACAACCAAGATCGCACTGGTCGGTCCCGGCGCCGTCGGCACGACGGTCGCCGCACTATTGCATGCAGCCGGGCATTCGGTGCTGGTGTGTGGTCACACGCCGCGCGACAGCATCGAATTGCGGCCCGACGGCAACCATCGGATCGTGGTGCCCGGTCCGGTGCGCACCGATCCCGGCGAGGTGACCGGCCCGGTCGACGTCGTGGTGCTGGCGGTCAAAGCCACCCAAAACGATGATGTGCGCGGGTGGCTGACTGGGCTGTGTGACGAGCACACCATTGTCACCGTGCTGCAAAACGGTGTTGAGCAGGTCGAGCAGGTGCAGCCGCTCTGCCCGTCATCAGCCGTGGTTCCGGGGATCGTCTGGTATTCCGCCGAAACCCAGCCGCAGGGCTGGGTGCGGCTGCGCGGAGAAGCTGCGCTGGTATTACCCACCGGACCCGAGGCTGAGACGGTCGCCGAGCTGCTGCGTGGCGCCGGCTGCCGGGTGGACTGCGACCCGGATTTCCACACCGCGGCCTGGCGCAAGCTGCTGGTCAATGCGTTAGCCGGATTCATGGCGCTGTCCGGGCGGCGCAGCGGAATGTTTCGCCGCGACGACGTCGCCGCGCTGTCGCGCCGCTATGTCGCCGAATGTCTGGCCGTCGCGCAGGCTGAAGGCGCGCGGCTAGCTGACGACGCAGTCGACGAGTTGGTCGGGCTCTTCGGCCAGGCGCCAGAAGATATGGGCACGTCGATCCTGGCCGACCGGGAAAACCATCGGCGGCTGGAATGGGATATCCGCAACGGGGTGATCATCCGCAAGGCACGCGTCCACAACCTGGCGACCCCGATCAGCGACGTCGTGGTACCGCTGCTGGGTGCGGCCAGCGACGGGCCCGGCTAGCAACGCTGGCCACGCTCGGGGGCTGCGGTGTGCAAAGCTGGACTGCAGGCTGGGTCAGTTTGCAGGGGCAAGTGCAACGGAGCGTGTGATGACCTTCAACGAGGGTATGCAGATCGACACCAGCACCACGTCGACCTCCGGCGGCGGGCGGCGGATAGCGATCGGGGGCGGCATCGGCGGGCTGCTGGTCGTGGTGGTCGCGATGTTTTTGGGCGTGGATCCGGGCGACATTCTGAGCCAGCAGCGAATCGACACCACCGATGACGTCGCGCCTGGTTTCGACTTGAACAGGTGCAAAACCGGGGCCGATGCCAACAAGTACGTACAGTGCCGGGTGGTAGCCACCGGTAACTCGGTGGACGCTGTCTGGAAACAACTGCTGCGCGGCTACACCCGTCCGCACGTACGGCTGTTCAGCGGCCAGGTGAACAGCGGTTGCGGACCGGCCACCAGCGCAGTGGGACCGTTCTACTGCCCAGTGGATAGAACGGCGTACTTTGACACCGACTTCTTCCAAGTGCTGGTCGACAAATTCGGTTCCAGCGGCGGCCCACTTGCCCAGGAGTACGTGGTGGCTCACGAATATGGCCATCACGTACAAAACCTGCAAGGAGTGCTCCGCCTCACCCAGCAGGGCGCCCAGGGCGCCCACGGCAACGGCGTGCGCACTGAGTTGCAGGCAGACTGCTACGCCGGCGTGTGGGCGCACTACGCGTCGACGGTCAAGCAGGACAGCACTGGGGTGCCCTACCTGGAACCGTTGAGCGACAAGGACATCCAAGACGCCCTCTCGGCTGCGTCCTCGGTGGGCGACGATCGCATCCAGAAAGCCGCGACCGGACACACCAACCCCGAATCGTGGACACACGGTTCGTCCGCGCAACGGCAGAAGTGGTTCACCGTGGGATATCAGACCGGTGACCCGAACAAGTGTGACACCTTCGACGCCACAAACTTGGGATAGCCGCGACGTGCCCCACGACGTCTTGTGCAACGCGAAGGAGACGACCTAGTGTAATGATGCGTAATCATGCGTAATGATCCGCAAATCCTCTTGATGCGGATCATTCGCTTGTTATGTTGCGCCTCATGAGAAATGCAAGCAAGAGAGGCACCCAGAGCAAACGGGATCGGATCTTGGACGTGGCCGCCCGCCGACTGCACGAAAGACTGAAAGTCGGACGCACGGCCTGGATCATGCTCACGCTGGTAGCGCTTTCGATGCCCGCGAACCAGGTTGTCTCCGGATGCGGCGGCTTTTTTCAGCCTTCCAACCAGCAGCAGGTTGCTCCCGTAGCAGAAGCGCAACCGGCCGCCACTGAGTAGGACACCTGCAGCATCGTCACCGCGTCGGCGCTGGCCTGTTGCGCATGTTTGGCACGCCGAATCGTCTTGGTGATGGTCACATCTGAGACGCCAACGATGACGGGCAGACCCGCGTCGATGGTCACCCACCAGCTGTCCTGACCTGAGATGCAGAGACGCCGTTGGTCTGAGGCGGGCAGGGTCGGGTGCGACGGTGCTCAATGTCGGTATGGTCATCGCACTGTGATGCCATGTTTGGCAAACCACGCGTTGGCCCCGTTGCCAGAACGCGGCCGCGGTTTCTTACGTTCGTCTGCCAACAGCTCGCTGTTGGCCAATTGGGATTGCCCATGGCGCGACCCAACATCCGCCACCCACCGCCAGCCGGGATCTTGCCGAGCTTCTGACATCGACATGCACCATGTCACCGCACCGGGCCGATTACCAGGGCCGCGTCGAGCACGAAACGCCGCTGCCACCGTTTTGCGATACTACTGTCTGACCGTCCACCGCGACCTCACAGTGGAATTCGGGATTGACCCGCAGCCCCCCGCTGGCGGTAACGATCGCCCATTGGTTCGGATGTGCCAGCGTGGTCGTATAGACCAGTGGCGATCAGATCGCTGGTGATTGTCACGGTGTAGATCACCTGATGACCTCGGGGTCCGCGGCTGCCGTCGGCGCAGTCGCTGCGACTTCCGGCACCGCCGCACACGTTGTCATCGCGACCGCGCTGATCACTTTTCGCAGGCCCGTCATGACAAAGACGCTACCGGATTCAATGACCCGAGCTGCGGTCTCGGCAGACGTTCACCGGCAGATGTACCAACAGTCGCCCGGCTCGGGTATGAAGCATGAATGAGCGACGATCCGCAACGGGCCGACGGCCCTGACCCGGCCACCCCGGACATCAGACCCGGCGTCAACCGCCGCCGCATGCTAACGGCGAGCGCGGTATCGGCGATCATTGGCGCGGGCGTCGGGGTAGGTGGGGCCGCACTGGTGTGGTCTCACCCGCGCGGCCCGACGGTGTGGTACCAGCCGGACCGACATGGCGCGCCGCCGGTGGGCGGTCTGCATCTGCAATTCGGCAAAAACGCCGCCACCGAGGTTGTGGTGTCATGGCACACCACCGACGCCATCCGCAACCCACGCGTCATGCTCGGCACACCGACGTCTGGGTTTGGCCAAACCGTGCCGGCCGAAACCCGAACGTACCGAGACGCGCAGTCCAACACCGAGGTCCGCGTCAACCACGCCCGCTTGACGAACCTGACCGCGGACACCGACTACATTTACGCGGCGGTCCACGACGGTGCGGCACCCGAGCTGGGGACCGTCCGCACCGCACCAGCAGGGCGAAAACCGCTGCGCTTCACCAGTTTCGGCGACCAATCCACTCCGGCGCTAGGCAGGTTGACCAATGGCACATACGTAAGCGACAACATTGGATCGCCCGCAGCCGGCGATACCACGATCGCGATCGAACGCATCGCTCCGCTGTTCAACCTCGTGAACGGTGACCTGTGCTACGCCAACCTCGCCCGAGACCGGATCCGCACCTGGTCGGACTGGCTTGATAACAACACCCGCTCGGCGCGGTACCGGCCGTGGATGCCGGCCGCCGGCAATCACGAGAACGAATTAGGCAACGGGCCAATCGGTTACGGCGCCTATCAGACTTACTTTGCGGTGCCCGATTCGGGCTCTAGCCCGCAGCTGCGTGGGCTGTGGTACTCGTTCACCGCCAGCTCGGTGCGGGTAATCAGCCTAAACAACGACGACGTGGCCTTCCAAGATGGCGGTAACTCATACGTGCACGGATACTCGGCTGGAGAGCAAAAGCGCTGGCTTGCAGCAGAACTCGCCGACGCCCGGCGCGATCCGGATATTGACTGGGTGGTCGTTTGTATGCATCAGACGGCGATCTCCACCGCTGACCGCGCCAATGGCGCCGACCTCGGGATCCGCGAGGAATGGCTGCCGTTGTTCGACCAGTACGGGGTCGATCTGGTGGTGTGCGGCCACGAACACCACTACGAGCGCTCACACCCGTTGCGCGGAACATTGGGCACCGACACCCGAACACCAATCCCCGTCGACACCCGCAACGACCTCATCGACGCCACCAGGGGCACGGTGCACATGGTCATCGGCGGCGGCGGTACCTCGCTGCCCAGCAACGCGCTGCTGTTCCCGCAACCCCGGTGCCGCGTGTTGACCGGCGTCGGCGCATTTGATCCTGCGATCGGGCGCAAGGCACCGATCTACGTTTTAGAGGATGCGGCGTGGTCGGCATTTCGCGACCGCGACAACCCTTACGGCGTTGCGGCTTTCGACGTCGATCCAGGTCAACCAGGCGGCAATATGTCAATCAAGGCAACGTATTACGCGGTGAGCGGGCCGTTCGGCGCTATCACCGCAATAGACCAGTTCACTCTCACCAAGCCGCGCGCCGCATAACTCAGAACAGGGTCGGCTGGGCAGCTACCGGAACCACCGCCGATGTGGTCGCCAGCGGCAACCGGCGGTGATCACCCATCAGCCGATACTTCGTCATCAGCGACGCAGCGCGTTGCCGAAGCATCTCGCGGTAGCCCGGCGGCAGATACGCTCCGCGCCGGTAGAGCTCCCGGTACTGGCCGACGAGTTCGGGATGCGCACCGGCCAACCAGGACATGAACCAGCCGCGAGTCGCACCACGCAGATGGAGACCGAAAACCGTCGCACCGGTGGCGCCGGCGGCCGCGATCTGGCCAAGCAGCCGGTCGAGGTGCTCGATGGAGTCGGTGAGATGCGGCAGGACCGGCGCCACCATCACATGGCAGTCCAGACCGGCGTCGCGGATTGCGCTGATCAGCCCCAGACGCGCCTGCGGCGTCGGTGCGCCCGGTTCGACGTCGCGGTGCAGCTCCGCGTCCGCTACTGCCAGCGACACCGACACCGACACCGGGACCTGTTGCGCGGCGTCGGCGATGAGCGGTAAGTCCCGGCGCAGCAGGGTGCCTTTGGTCAAGATTGACAGCGGCGTACCGGACCCGACGAGCGCGCCGATGATGCCGGGCATCAGTGCGTAGCAGCCCTCGGCCCGCTGGTAGGGATCGGTGTTGGTGCCCAGGGCGACGGTTTCCTGCCGCCACGACGGCCGATGCAGCTCGTGGCGCAGGACATCGGCAACATTGGTCTTCACCACCACCTGTGTGTCAAAGTCAGTGCCGCAGTTGAAATCCAGATATTCATGGCTGGGACGCGCGAAACAATAACGACAGCCGTGCGAGCAGCCGCGATAGCCGTTGACGGTATACCGAAACGGCAACGCGGCCGAGTCCGGCACCTTGTTTAGCGCTGATTTACATAGCACCTCGTGAAAGGTGATGCCCCCGAAACGCGGAACGCGCACGCTTCGGACCAGGCCGATCCGCTGCAGCCCCGGCAACGCCCCGTCGTCGACGGGCATCCCGTTGACCGCGACGGCCTGACCAGCCCAGCGCATGCAGTTATTCGAACATTAGTTCGATGATCTGTCAAGTCCTTGCCCGGAAGCGCTACACCGCCCCCGTGATCCCTGGAGCGCCCGCCAATTGACCACCGTTGCCGCCCATGCCGCCGTTGCCGCCGAAGTTGCCGGCCCCGCCATTGCCGCCGTTGCCGATCAGGCGAGCGTTACCGCCGCTGCCACCATTGCCGGGCGCAAAGCTGGCGCTGGCACCCGCGTCACCACCGGGACCGCCGTTGCCGATCAAGCCACCGTTACCACCGCCGCCACCGTCACCACCACCGCCGACGATGCTGATCCCGCCGGTCCCGCCGGCCCCGCCGTTGCCGAACACACCGATAGCGTCGCCGCCGTGGCCTCCGGTGCCGCCGATTCCGGCGAGACCGAACCCGCCGGCGCCGCCGTTGCCGCCGGCGCCGATCAACAGTGCGCCGCTACCGCCAAAGCCACCGGTCAGCCCGTTGCCGGTGTTCACATCTGTCCCGCCGACTCCGCCCAGCCCGCCGTGGCCGAACAATCCCACAGCGTTGCCGCCATTGCCGCCAGCCGAGCCGTCTCCGACGATCACGCCATCCCCACCCTTGCCGCCATTGCCGGCGAGATAGCCGCTATCCCCGCCACGGGCACCGGCACCGCCGTTACCACCGTCGCCGATGAGGAATCCACCGTTGCCGCCGGCCCCGCCAAGACCTGCTAACCCGGGTGCGCCGGCACCGCCGTTACCGCCATCACCGATAAACCGTGCGTCGCCGCCGTTACCGCCAACACCGGCAGTTCCACCCCCGATGTCCAGGGCGCCGGCCCCACCGTCACCACCGCGACCGATCACCCCAGCCGTGCCGCCATTGCCGCCGGCCCCGCCGTTGCCACCAATGCCGATCCCGCCGGTCCCGCCGGCACCCCCGTAGCCGAACAGCCCGACGGCGTCACCGCCATTACCGCCGGCCCCTCCGATTCCGGCGCCGCGCCCTGGGCTAGCGAGCCCACCGTCGCCGCCGTGACCGCCGTTGCCGAACAACTGCCCGCCGGTACCGCCGTCGCCGCCGATCCCACCCTGGCCTCCGCCCCGCCGCCCCGCCGGCCCCGCCATCGCCAATCCACTGGGCATTGCCACCGTGCCCTCCGAGGCCGCCATCGCCGGTGCTGCCGCCGAACCTGGCACCTCGGCCGCCGGCTCCACCGCTGCCGGCTGCCCCACCATCACCCCACAGACCCCCGGTGCCACCGTTGCCACCATTGCCACCGGTGCCACCGGTGGCGCCGCGGCCGAACGAGTCCCCACCGACCCCGCCATTGCCGCCTACCCCACCGTTGCCATACACCCCGCCGGCGCCGCCATCCCCGCCATTGCCACCGTTGCCGCCGGTTGCGCCGTTGCCGCCATTCCCGCCGGCGCCTCCAGTGCCCCATAGCCCGGCAGCGCCGCCGACCCCGCCATTGCCACCATTGGCGGCGCCAGCGAAGCCTGCTCCGGTGCCGTCGCCGCCGACCCCGCCGATCCCGCCGTTGCCGAACAGCCACCCGCCGTGGCCACCGTTGCCGCCTGCCGCGGCGGTGCCGCCACCACCACCGGCCCCGCCGTTGCCGATCAGCCCAGCATCACCGCCATTGCCACCGGCGATCCCCTGCCCAGGGTTGGTGAAGCCGTCGCCACCATTGCCGTACAACAAGCCCCCGGGGCCCCCGTTGGGTTGTGTTGCCGTCCCGGGAGTGCCGTTACCAATTAGCGGGCGCCCCAGCAGCGCCTCGGTGTGGGCGCGTTGATCAGACCCAATAGATCCTGCTCCAGGGTCTGCAACGGCGAGACGTTTGCCGCCTCAGCGCTGGCGTACTGCGCCGCACCGGCATTGAGCGCCTGGACGAACTGTTGGTGAAATTGCGCCACCTGGGTGCTGAGCGCCTGGTAGGCCTGGCCATGCCCGGAAAACAACGCCGCAATGGCCGCCGACACGTCATCAGCACCGGCCGCCAGTACTCCGGTTATCTGGGCGGTCGCCGCGGCGTTGGCTTCGCTCAGCGAAGTACCGATTCCCTGCAGATCTGTCGCTGCGGCCGCCACCAACTCCGGGACCGCGATCACAAACGACATGCTTTGCCTCCCAACGCCTCAGCATCTCCGCCGAACGGCTTTTACGGCTTAGTCAATTCTTGAACCGTATGGTAGATAGCGGCGGTGCCTGATTCAGGCGAACGACAAATTTCGTCCGGCGAGTTCGGCCAAGCTAACCCGGCGCCAGCCGTGAAATCACGTCGGCGACAACCGAATCCACAGGAACCGAGACCTGCTCACCGGTGGCTAGATCCTTCACCCCGACGGTGCCGGCCTCGATATCTCGATCACCGACTACCAGCGCGACGCGGGCACCGGAACGGTCCGCCGCGCGCATCGCACCCTTGAGTCCGCGCGCCCCGTAGGCCAGGTCGACGCGGACGTCAGCAGCACGCAGCCGCCCGGCCAACACCGCCACCTTGAGCTTGGCCGTTTCGCTTAGCGGCACGCCGAACACGTCGCAGCGCGTGGTTTCCCCCACGGTCTTGCCCTCGGCGCGCAGGGCCAGCAAGGTCCGGTCCACCCCGAGCCCGAATCCGATGCCCGACAGGTCCTGTCCGCCGAGCTGATGCATCAGACCGTCATACCGTCCGCCGCCGCCGATGCCGGATTGCGCGCCCAAGCCGGGGTGGACGAACTCGAAGGTGGTTTTCGTGTAGTAATCCAGTCCCCGCACCATCCGCGGGTTGATGACATATGGCACCCGCAAGGCGTCCAGGTGAGCCAGCACCGTATCGAAGTGCTGCTTGGCGACATCGGACAAGTGGTCGAGCAACACCGGCGCTTCGGCTGTCATCGCCTGCACCTGGGGTCGTTTGTCGTCGAGCACCCGCAGCGGGTTAAGCTCGGCGCGTCGGCGGGTGTCCTCATCAAGGTCAAGCTGAAAGAGGAACTCCTGCAACAGTTCTCGATATTGCGGGCGGCAGGTCTCATCGCCCAGGGAAGTGATTTCTAACCGGAACCCGTCCAAGCCCAGGGAGCGGAAGCCGACGTCGGCGATGGCGATCACCTCGGCGTCCAGGGCCGGGTCGTCGACGCCGATCGCTTCAACGCCGACCTGCTGCAGTTGGCGGTATCGGCCGGCCTGGGGACGCTCGTATCGGAAAAACGGGCCCGCATAGCACAGCTTCACCGGCAACGCGCCGCGGTCCAGACCGTGCTCAATCACCGCCCGCACCACCCCGGCGGTGCCCTCGGGGCGCAGCGTTACCGAGCGGTCACCACGGTCAGCGAACGTGTACATTTCCTTGGCCACCACGTCAGTGGATTCACCAACGCCGCGAGCGAACAGCGCGGTGTCCTCGAAGACGGGTAATTCGATGTCGCCGTAACCGGCCCGGCGGGCGGCGGTGAGCAACCCATCACGGACCGCGACAAACTGCGCCGAGTCCGGCGGAAGATAGTCCGGTACCCCCTTGGGCCCAGAAAACGCAGTGAATGACTCCGTCACAAGCTACAGGCCCTCGAGGAACGGATTGAGACGACGCTCGGCGCCGATAGTGGTGGAGTTGCCATGCCCGGGTAGTACCACGGTCTTGTCGTCGAGTACCAACAATTTTTCGACGATGGAGCGGTAGAGGTCACGGCCGCTGCCACCGAACAGGTCGGTGCGGCCGATGGTGCGCTCGAACAACGTGTCGCCGGTCAACACCACGTCTGTTGAGTCGGTGTCTGCTGCGACCCGGAAGCATACCGAGCCGCGGGTGTGTCCGGGTGTGTGATCGACGTTGACGGTCACACTGCCCAGGTCGAGCTTGTCGCCGTCTCGGTCCAGCTCGACGACCTGCTTGGGCTCGCGGAAGAACGCCCCCGTGACGATTTGCGCCATCCGCGGACCGAAGCCGAAGATCGGATCGGTCAGCATGAACCGGTCCTCGGGATGGATGTAGGTGGGGCAACCATAGGTGTCGGACACTTTCTGGGCCGACCACATGTGGTCGATGTGGCCGTGAGTGAGCAGCACCGCGGCCGGAGTCAAACGATTCTCGTCGAGGATGCGCCGCAGCGGGCCCATCGCACGCTGGCCAGGGTCCACGATGACGGCATCCGTGCCCGGCCGGTCGGCCAGCACGTAACAGTTGCACTGCAGCATCCCGGCGGGAAATCCGGTGATAAACACGGTCCCAGTTTCCCATCCCGAGCCGTCGGCGACGATGCGGGCCGCAGCGGCCCGCTCAGCAGCGGGGAAGGACGCCGGGAAACGAAAACTTGACACGGATCGAGGCGCCCACATTAGCCTGGGCTGGCAACTCTGCACCCACTCACCGGACAACCATGGAGGCATACCGGACGTGCCGACCAACGAACAGCGACGCGCGAGCGCCAAGCGCAAACTCAAACGGCAGCTGGAGCGCCGCGCTAAGCAAGCCCGATGGCGCCGAATCCTGGTGATAAGCGGTGGCGTGGTAGCGGCGGGGGCCGTGATCGTCGCGGAAGTGGCCACCGTCGTAGTCGGCAAGCATGACCACAAGAGCGATACCGCCTCGACGACCGCCAGCAACTCCCTGACAACGACTAGGGCTCCCGCCGTCACGCCGTCGGTGCTGCCGTTGCCGTCGTTCCAACCGTCGGCCAACCTGGGCGCCAACTGCCAATACCCGCCGTCGGCGGACAAAGCCGCCAAGCCGGTCAAGCCGCCGCGGACCGGCAAGGTGCCGACCGATCCAGCCACGGTGAGCGCGAGCATGGTGACCAACCAAGGCAATATCGGTCTACTGCTGAATAACGCCGAATCACCTTGCACGGTAAATAGTTTCGCCAGTCTGACCGGCCAGGGCTTCTTCAACGACACAAAATGTCACCGGTTGACCACTTCGCCGATGCTGGGCGTCTTACAGTGCGGCGACCCGAAAGGCGACGGCACCGGCGGCCCGGGCTACGAGTTCGCTAACGAGTACCCCACCGATCAGTACCCGCCTAATGACCCCAAATTGCGGCAGCCTGTCCTGTATCCGCGTGGCACGCTGGCGATGGCCAATGCCGGTCCGAACACCAATGGCAGCCAGTTCTTCTTGGTCTACCGGGACTCGCAGTTGCCGCCCGAATACACCGTCTTCGGCACGATCCAGGCCGACGGGCTGGCCACGCTGGACAAGATCGCCAAAAATGGAGTGGCCGGCGGCGGTGAGGACGGGCCACCGGCCACCGAAGTCACCATCAAGTCGTTGCTGCTCGACTAAATCTGCAGCTCATCTCCCAACGAGATTGCCGCGGCGGTTGTAATTAGCCCCGAAAGCGCAACCCTGGCGGCAATCTCGGCGCCAAACGTCAGGACGCAGACGTCACCCGATAGACGTCGTAGACGCCTTCGACATTGCGGACCACATTGAGCAGGTGTCCGAGATGCTTGGGGTCACCCATCTCGAAGGTAAACCGGCTGATGGCCACCCGGTCACCCGACGTGGTGACCGACGCGGACAGGATGTTCACCTTTTCGTCGGCGAGGGCCCGCGTAATATCTGATAGCAGCCGATGCCGGTCGAGCGCCTCCACCTGAATCGCCACCAGAAACACCGACGACGACGACGGCGCCCACAGCACCTCGATGATGCGCTCGGCCTGCTGCTGCAGCGACGCCGCATTGGTGCAGTCGGTGCGGTGCACACTGACCCCGCCGCCACGGGTGACGAACCCCATGATCGCATCGCCGGGCACCGGCGTGCAGCATTTGGCTAGCTTGGTCAGCACACCTGGGGCGCCGGGGACCGATACCCCGACATCGTCGGTGCTGCGTTGACGTCGCAGCATGGTCGTCGGCGTGGACCGTTCGGCCAGTTCCTCTTCAGCCTGATCGATACCGCCCAGCTCGGCCAACAGCCGCTGCACGACGTGCCGGGCCGACACGTGTCCCTCACCGATGGCGGTGTACATCGCGGACACGTCAGCATAATGCAGTTCTCGGGCCACCGCCGCCATCGACTCACCATTCACCAAGCGCTGCAACGGAAGTCCACCGCGACGAACCTCGCGCGCCATGGCCTCCTTGCCGGTTTCCAGCGCCTCTTCACGGCGTTCTTTAGCGAACCACTGGCGGATCTTCGTCTTAGCGCGCGGCGACACCACGAACTGCTGCCAATCCCGCGACGGCCCGGCATTAGGCGCTTTGGACGTGAAAACCTCGACGACTTCCCCGTTTTCCAACTGGCGCTCCAACGCCACCAGCCGCCCATTGACCCGGGCACCGATGCAGCGGTGCCCGACCTCGGTGTGCACCGCGTAGGCAAAGTCCACCGGCGTAGACCCGGTCGGCAGCGTGATGACGTCCCCTTTGGGGGTAAACACGAAAATCTCTTGCACCGCAAGGTCGTAACGCAATGACTCCAAGAACTCGCCCGGGTCGGCGGCCTCCCGCTGCCAGTCGAGCAGCTGCCGCATCCAGGCCATATCGTCGATCTCGGCGGCCGCATGAGGATGGAGAACGCCGTTGCGGCCCTTGGCTTCCTTGTAGCGCCAGTGCGCGGCGATGCCGTATTCGGCGGTACGGTGCATGTCACGGGTACGGATCTGCACTTCCAGCGGCTTACCCTCAGGCCCGACGACCGTGGTGTGCAGCGACTGGTACACACCATATCTCGGCTGAGCAATGTAGTCCTTGAACCGCCCCGCCATCGGCTGCCACAACGAATGCACCACGCCGACAGCGGCGTAGCAGTCGCGGATCTCGTCGCACAGGATGCGAATGCCGACCAGGTCGTGGATGTCGTCGAAGTCTCGCCCCTTGACGATCATCTTCTGATAGATCGACCAGTAATGCTTGGGCCGGCCCTCCACCGTCGCCTTGATTTTCGACGCGCCCAGGGTGCTGACGATCTCGGCACGGACCTTGGCCAGGTAGGTGTCGCGGGATGGTGCACGGCCCGCTACCAGCCTGACGATCTCCTCGTATTTTTTGGGGTGCAAGATCGCAAAGGACAGGTCTTCCAACTCCCACTTAACACTGGCCATACCCAACCGATGTGCCAGTGGCGCAATGACTTCCAAGGTCTCGCGGGCCTTGCGCGCCTGCTTTTCTGGGGGCAGGAAGCGCATGGTGCGCATGTTGTGCAGCCGGTCGGCCACCTTGATCACCAACACCCGCGGATCGCGGGCCATCGCGGTGATCATCTTGCGAATGGTCTCGCCCTCAGCGGCGCTGCCCAGCACCACCCGATCCAGCTTGGTCACCCCGTCGACGAGATGGCCTACTTCTTCGCCGAATTCTTCGGACAATGCCTCAAGGGTGTAGCCGGTGTCCTCGACCGTATCGTGTAGTAGCGCGGCCACCAGGGTGGTGGTGTCCATACCCAACTCGGCCAAAATGTTGGCCACGGCCAGCGGATGGGTGATGTACGGATCACCGGAACGCCGCAGCTGACTGGCGTGCCGTTGGTCGGCTACCTCAAAGGCTCGCTGCACCATCGACAGGTTTGCCTTGGGATAAATTTCCCGGTGCACCGCCACCAGCGGCTCGAGCACGGGACTGATGGTGCTGCGTTGGGCGGTCATCCGGCGGGCCAACCGGGCCCGGACCCGACGAGACGCACTGCTAGAAGTCTTTAGGGTTTCGACCGGCGGCTCTGGTATCTCAACGGCCGGCCCGAGGACCAGCGGAGCTGGTGCCGACGGCTGCAGAGCTTGCGCCGTGCCCTGGTCGTCCGCCACGTTGGTCACCTCCGACCTCGAGGATATCTCTGAGTCCGATTGCCCCGCTTCTCCTCGGGCCATCCCGGCCCGCATCGTCGCGAGGCTGAGTCCGATTGCCCCGCTTCTCCTCGGGCCATCCCGGCCGGTCGGAAGTACTCGGGTCGCGAGGCTAGGTGCGGCTCAAGCTGTGTACCGGTAGCGGCGCGATCGCCTCGCGACCACCCAGCGCCGTGAGTTCCATCACCACCGCCGCCGTGATCACATTGGCCCCACCACGCTCCAGCAACCGGCACGCCGCACCGAGGGTGCCACCGGTGGCCAACACGTCATCAATGATCACCACGTTGCGGCGCCGCAGCTCGATGGTGCCGGCAGGGATCTCCACAGTGGCGGGGCCGTACTCTCTCTCGTAAGCCTCGCTGAGCACCGGCGGCGGCAACTTGCCGCTCTTGCGGATGGCCAGCACGCCAGTGCCCAGCCGGGCGGCGACGGCGGCTGCCACCAGGAACCCGCGGGCGTCGATGCCGGCCACCAGATCAGCGCCAGATACAACGTCGGCCAACGCATCAGTCACCGCGGTCATCGCCTGCCGGTCGGCGAACAGCGGAGTGAGGTCTTTGAACTGGATTCCTGGCGTCGGGAAATCGGCCACATCCCGGGTCAGGGCAGCGATGAGGTCGGCGACGGGAGCACTCCCCCTAAGACTTTTCACTCCACTAACGCCCATCGGTCCATGTTCCAACCCGCACCCCAACGGGTCGGATTCCTGCTCACTGCATACATTGTCTTCGACATCAGCAGCATTCGCTGCTGTCGATATAGCGGCAATGTCGGCATATCTGCCCAGAGTACCGGTGCACTATCGGCGAGCAGCCTAACACGCTCGGCCGGGTCAGCAGATACCGCCAGCGCGCCGATAGTGTTGTCGACCTGGACGTTTGCGTAGCCAGACAGGTTGTTGCCGTTGCCGCTGTGTAGGTCATAGGCGTCCATCGCGGATGACCCACTCGATCCGCTGCCGGTGGCGCCACCGGTGCTGGCCAATAGCACGTCGATCTTTCCGTCCCGAAGCGCCCGCGGGCCTGAGGGGTCCTTCGAGGAGTCCAAGGTGACGCTGGACACGGTGATACCAGCTGCAGCGCACGTCTTGGCGATGGTCCCGATGGTGGCCGCCAGCCGTGCGTTGGGCCCCTGGTAGCCGATCCGCACCGGCAGCGCCGCACCACCCAGCGCGTCGCGCGCTGCCGCGGGATCCGCCTTGCTGAACTGGCCGGCCTCGGGGGCACCGTCGGCCGCAGCGATGGCATCCTCGGTGGCCGGGGACAGCCGTGAGTTGGCAACTGGCACCCCCACATCCCGAGCGATCACGTCGCGGGGCGTACACAGCGCCAGCGCGCGGCGGGCGGCAACCGCAGCCAGCGGCCCCTGCGGCGCAAAGATCAGCTGCTCGATGCCCGCCGACGGCGAGTCGATGCGCGCGTAGTTGTCCGGAGTGGCCAGCGATCCCGACGACCCGACCGCGACGTCGACGACGTCGACGCTCCGGTTGTTGACTCGGTCGCCGATGTCGGTTCCCTGCGGCCATACTGTGATCCGCTTGGTGATCGCCTTGGAGCCCCACCAACGGTCGTTGGCAACAAGCACCACAGCGCCACCGTTCAAGACAGATTCGATCTTGTACGGGCCTGACGACGGGAAGCGTTTCAAATCGACAGCTGGTTTGAGATCCCAGGTGGTGTTCCACAATCGCGCGATCTGTTCCACCAATGGCGCCTTGTTGGTCAGCAATGCCGCCGTCACGTCGATATCCAGTTGGTCGGCGATGACGTGTGACGGCATCATCGAGGTCGCAGCGAACAGCTGGTCGTAGTCGACCACGCTGCGGTCCGGGACGAAGGACACCCGGGCTTTCTTCTGCCCGGTCAAGCACTCGATGTTGGCGATGTCGCGGTAACCAGCCTGGGTGGCAGCATCGAAGCCCGGAAACCGCCCGGACTGGGCCGCCCAGGTCAGCACCAGGTCGTCGCAGGTCACCGGCTTGCCGTCGGAGTAGACGGCGTTGTCGGCGATCTGATAGTCGAGCACTAATGGCGCCCCGCCCACCACCGTGACGGTTCCGAAGTCGTGGTCAGCGATCACCTGTCCATCGGGGCCGTGATAGCCGAAGCCGATGAGCGTGCGGGCAAACGCCTGCGCTCCGGCCGATGCGGCACCGACGACGGTGTTGGTGTTGTAGGTGCCCAGCGCGCCGTCGACCACATAGACGATCTCCCCCGCGGCGCTTCCAGAGCACGCGGTCAGCGTCACCGAAGCCACTAGCGTCGTGACTAAACCTATTGCGGTCCACCGCAAAACCCCGAGCAAGCCGGCCCGCAAGTCACGATCGCCCACGGCTCGCCGACCTCGGGTGGCCACCTTGACTACCGCGACTACCGCCGGCCGGCGTTCCGCTTGCCGGTGGGACGTCGGGTACCGGTCGGCCGCACCGGACGCACCCCCGGTGCCGGCTTGCTGGGTGCCGTCGGCGCGGACGCGGTGGCGGCATCGGTGCTCACCTGCGATGCTGCGTCAGCGCAGGATTCCGTTTGATTCTGCGGCTTTTGGGTGTCAGCTGCAGCGTTGCTATCAGCGTTTTTACCGCCCACGTGCGAACCGGAGGTACGCCGTTTGACTACCCGGCGGGTGTGGGCGCGTACCAGCTCGGTGCGTTCACGGAGCGTGACCAGCAGCGGAGTGGCAAAGAAGATCGACGAGTAGGTACCGACGATGATGCCGACCAGCTGCACCAATGCCAGGTCCTTGAGCGTGCCGACTCCCAGCAGCCACACCGCGACCACCATCAGCGCCAGCACCGGTAATACCGAGATCAAGCTGGTGTTGATCGAGCGCATGAAGGTCTGGTTGATCGCCAGGTTGGCCTGCTCAGCGAAGGTGCGCCGAGTGGTGTGCTGGAAGCCGTGGGTGTTCTCCTCAACTTTGTCGAACACGATGACGGTGTCGTAGAGGGAGAAACCGAGGATCGTCAGCAGGCCGATGACGGTGGCCGGAGTGACTTCGAAGCCCACCAGCGAGTACACACCGGCGGTGACGGTCAGGTCGAAACACATGGTCGTCAGTGCGGAGACCGCCATATAACGCTCGTACCGCACGGTGATGTACAGGCCGACGAGCACTAGGAACACCACCAGGGCGATCACCGCCTTCTTGGTGATCTGACCGCCCCAGGTCTCCGATACCGCCGCGTCGCTGATGGCCTGCTTGCTGGGCTTACCGTCGGCGCCTTTGGGTCCGAACGCATCAAACAAGGCGTTACGCAGCTTCGACGTCTGGTCATTGGACAGCGTTTTCGAACTGATCTGCACCGTCGCTGACGCGCCGCTACCGACGATGACCACCGATTGGGGATCCGCGCCGAGGGCCTTATGGAAGACGTCCTCGACCTGCGCGACCTGAGCGCTGCCGCGGGGCATGGACACCGTGGTGCCGCCCTTGAAATCGATCCCGAAAGTGAACCCGCGAACGATGATGGACAGGATTGCGACCGCCACGATGGCACCGCCCACGCTGTACCACAGCCGCCGGCGTCCCACCACCTCGAACGCACCCGTGCCGGTGTAGAGCCGGGAAAGAAAGCCGTGCTGCGGCAGCTGCGTGGCGGGATCGTCAGTCAGCTGCACGGCGTCCTCGGCGGCTTTAGTGACGTCGACCGCACCGGTGCCCGTGCCGTCGGTGTTGTCATCTCGGTCTGATTCGCCGATGCCCTTGGCGGTCTCGGTGCCGGCTTTAGCTCTGGAGGCCATCGCGCTACCCCCGTCCCGTCTTGATGGAGGCCCGTCGTTCGCGGGCAACCTGTTGAACGGCGCCCAAGCCGTTGTATGCCGGCCTTGCCAATATCGGGGACTTGGAAGCCAGGTACACCAGCGGCCAGGTCACCAGGAACACCACCACCAGGTCCAGGATCGTAGTAAGGCCCAGGGTGAACGCGAATCCCTTCACCTGACCAATCGCCAGGAAGTACAGCACCGCAGCGGCCAAGAAGGTGACGGCGTTGCCCGACACGATCGTCTTGCGGGCCCGCGCCCAGCCGCGAGGAACCGCTGACCGGAACGAACGACCTTCGCGGATCTCGTCTTTGATGCGTTCGAAGAACACCACAAACGAGTCGGCGGTGGTGCCGATACCGATGATCAGACCCGCGATGCCCGCGAGATCCAGCGTGTAGTTGATATATCGACCCAAGAGCACCAAAATGGCGAAAACCATTGCGCCAGAACAAACTAGCGACAATGCTGTGAGCAATCCCAGTATCCGGTAATACAGCAACGAATACAGCAACACCAGGATCAGACCGATCGCGCCCGCGATCAGGCCCGCCCGCAGCGATGTCAACCCCAAAGTCGCCGAAACGGTTTGGGCTTCCGACGATTCGAAGGACAGCGGCAGCGATCCGTATTTCAAGACGTTGGCCAGCTGGCGCGCGGTTGCGGCGGTGAACGGTGGATCTCCACCACTGATCTGGGTACGCCCGCCCGGGATTGCTTCGTTGATTACCGGGGCGCTGACCACCTCGGAGTCCAGGGTGAAGGCAGTCTGGGTACCGATGTGGGCGGCGGTGAAGTCAGCCCAGATATTTGCCGCCGCAGACTTGAACTGCAAATCGACGACGTAGCCAACCCCACGCTGGTTCATGCCGGACGTGGCGTTTTGGATCTGGTCACCGCTGATGATCGACGGCGCCAGCAGATACGCCGTCTTATGGTCAGTCGAGCAGGTCACCAACGGCAGATTCGGATCGTCATTGCCGGCCAGAATGTCGTCTTTGTCGCAGCGGGTGGCTTCGAACTGCAGGGCGAGGAATTGAATGCCCTGTTTGGTGCTCTGCCGCCACTTCTTCTCCTCGGCGATGCGTTCGGCGAGGTCCTTGCGCGGATCCGGCGGCGCGGGCTGCTCACCCGGGGGTACCTCAGCCGGTGGCGCCGCCCCGGGTGCGGGCGCCGGACTCGACGGCGGGGCTGGGCTAGGTGGTGGCGTCGGGTCCTGCGGGTAGGGACGCGGCTGCACGCCCGGGTGGCCAGGCTGCGCCGGCGCGGGACTGGGCGCCGCGCCACCCGGTGCCGGAGGAGCCGCCGGCGGCGTGCCGGCCGGCTGACCCGGCGCAGGTTCTTGACCGCTTTGCGCCGGCAGCGAGTTGAGCACCGGCCGGATGTACAGACGTGCGGTCTGCCCCAGGTTGCGGGCCTCGTTGCCGTCGTTCCCGGGCACCGTGATGACCAGGTTGTCGCCATCGACGACGACCTCCGAACCCGAAACTCCGAGCCCGTTCACCCGGGCGCTAATGATTTGCTGCGCCTGTGACAACGCCTCCCGGCTCGGACGCGAGCCGTCGGGCGTGCGCGCGGTCAACGTGACGCGGGTGCCGCCCTGAAGGTCGATACCGAGTTTGGGAGCGACCCGTTTGTCTCCGGTGAGAAACACCAACAGATAGACCCCGATGAGCAACACCAGGAACACCGACAGGTAGCGGCCAGAATGCACCGGCGCCGAAGACGATGCCACGTTCCTTGTATCTCCTTGAAATCGGTTTTTCCTCGACAGAGCCTACGTGTCGCGTCACTGGGCTCTTTCGCACAAGCGCTGTCAGGAATCCCTAATCACTCGCTTCTCGACGTTAGCGGAGCCGTCGGACTCTTCTAGGTCATCGCGGTCCGCGAAGTCCCCCGGTTCGGCCTCGTGTTCATCCATGTCCTCATCGTCAGCCACGATCCGGTCACGAATCGCCAGCTTCATCCAGGTAGTCACGACGCCCGGCGCGATCTCCAGATCGACCGTGTCGTCGGTGATGGCGACGACGGTGGCCTGCAGGCCGGAGGTGGTGTGCACTCGGTCGCCCGGCTGTAGCGAGTCGTGCAGGTCGATCGTGGCCTGCATCGCGCGTCTTTGACGCCGCGACGCGAAAAACATGAACCCACCCATGATGAGCAGGAACGGCAAAAATAAGACCAAACTCTCCATCGACCCGCCTGTCTTTCGTATCGGTATCTTTCGTATCGGTATTGCGCGCAACGCCGCCAAGCCGACCAGCAGGCGCGCACACCGGTAACCGTCCAGTGTGTGCTCACCTAGTCTGGCAGGCCCCAGGTCGCACCCAACCGGCACGGTGCCGCCCACCCCCGCCCAGGGGGACGTGGCCTAGCGGCGATCGCGAGCGCGGCAAAGCCGGACGCAGCGGGTCGCCGCCAGACAGCCTAGCGGCGATCGCGAGCGCGGTTGCCCGCCTCTCCCCCGCAAGCAGGTGGGGGTACCTCCCACTTGTGGGGGCGTACCCCACCTCACGCCACTACGCGGCGCGCGTCGTCGCCGGGCTAGGCTTTATCCGCGGCGCAACCGGCGTGTCGCAGGCAGGAGGATCCTCGTGACCAGCGTCGAGCAAAGCCGTCAGCTGGTCACCGAAATCCCCGGCCCCGCATCACGTGAACTGGCGAAACGCCGCGTCGCGGCGGTGTCTCGTGGGGTGGGAGTGACCCTACCAGTGTTTGTCACGCGCGCCGCCGGCGGCATCATCGAGGACGTCGACGGAAACCGGCTTATCGATCTGGGTTCTGGAATCGCCGTCACCACCATCGGCAACTCGTCCCCCCGCGTCGTGGACGCGGTCCGCGCGCAGGTGGCCGACTTCACCCACACCTGTTTCATGGTCACACCGTACGAGGAATACGTCGCCGTCGCCGAACAACTCAATCGAATTACCCCGGGTTCCGGCGAGAAACGCTCGGTGCTGTTCAATTCCGGCGCCGAGGCAGTGGAGAGCTCCATCAAGGTCGCGCGTTCGTACACTCGCAAGCCCGCCGTGGTCGCGTTCGACCACGCCTACCACGGTCGCACCAACCTGACGATGGCGCTGACCGCTAAGTCCATGCCGTACAAAAGCGGCTTTGGTCCTTTTGCGCCAGAGATTTACCGGGCGCCGCTGTCCTACCCTTATCGGGACGGCCTGCTTAACAAGGACCTCGCCACCGACGGCACGTTGGCCGGCGCGCGGGCCATCAACGTCATCGAGAGGCAGGTCGGCGCCGACAATCTGGCTGCTGTCATCATCGAGCCGATCCAGGGCGAAGGCGGTTTCATCGTTCCGGCCGCGGGGTTTTTGGCCACCCTGCTGGATTGGTGCCACAAGAACAACGTGGTGTTCATCGCCGACGAGGTGCAAACGGGGTTTGCCCGCACCGGCGCCATGTTCGCCTGCGAGCACGACGGAATCGTGCCCGACCTGATCTGCACCGCCAAGGGCATCGCCGACGGATTGCCGCTGTCGGCGGTGACCGGACGGGCGGAGATCATGGACGCCCCGCATGTCAGCGGCCTGGGCGGCACTTTTGGCGGCAACCCGGTCGCCTGCGTGGCAGCGTTGGCAACCATCACGACCATCGAGAACGACGGCCTGATCGAGCGAGCCCAACAGATCGAACGGCTGATCACCGACCGGTTGTTGCGGCTGCAGGCCGTCGACGATCGGATCGGCGACGTGCGTGGCCGCGGCGCCATGATCGCCGTCGAGTTGGTGAAATCCGGAACGGCTGACCCCGACGCCGAGCTGACCGAGAAAGTGGCCAGCGCGGCGCACGCCGCCGGCGTCGTCGTCTTGACGTGTGGCATGTTCGGCAACATCATCCGGCTGCTGCCGCCGCTGACCATCAGCGACGAACTGCTGGCCGAAGGCCTTGACATCCTGAGCCGAATCCTGGACGACCTCTAGGCCAGAGCCCCCATGGGGTGGGCGATCTCACACCTGTGGCCCGGCCATTGAGGAATGCCTTTAGTTTAGCTAACGTTCTAACGGTCAGCGCAGCGTGGCGCCAACGATCTACTTCTCGTCGCAAGGAACTGTTATGTCGACTATCGCTACCAGGGACGAGCGGCTCGCACGCCGCGTTGCCGACCTCACCGCCAACGACCCGCAGTTCGCCGCCGCCAGGCCCGACCCGGCGGTCGCCGCCGCCCTCGAGCAGCCTGAGCTGCGACTGCCGCAGGTCGTTGCGGCCGTGCTGGAGGGATACGCGGACCGGCCCGCACTCGGGCAGCGCGCCGTGGAGTTCGTCAAGGACGCCAGGACCGGACGCACCGGGCTGCAGCTACTCCCCCGCTTCGACACCATCACCTACCGTGAGCTGGGCGACCGGGTCGGTGCGCTGGCGCGCGCCTTGACCACCGACTCGGTGCAAGCCGGCGACCGGGTCTGCGTGCTGGGCTTCACCAGCATCGACTTCACCACCATCGACATGGCACTGGGCCAGATCAGCGCGGTGGCGGTTCCGCTACATGTCAGCGCGACGACCAGTGCACTACGGCCCATCGTGACCGAGACCGAGCCCAGCGTGATCGCGGCGAGCGTGAACCAGCTGGCCGACGCGGTCGAGCTGATCCTGTCTGGCCCCGCGCCCGCGAAGCTCATCGTGTTCGACTACCACCCCGAGGTCGACGACCAGCGCGAGGCCGTGGCGACCGCCCGCGCGCGGTTGGCGGACACCGCGGTCGTTATCGACACACTGACCGACATGCTCGACCGCGGCAAGGCGCTGCCAGCCGCGCCGGTCACCGTGCCCGATGACTCTGACCACCAGTTGGCGGTGCTGATCTACACCTCGGGCAGCACTGGCGCACCCAAGGGTGCGATGTATCCCCAGAGCAATGTCGGCAAGATGTGGCGCAGGTCGAGCAGAAGCTGGTTCGGGCCGACCGCCGCGTCAATCACGCTCAACTTCATGCCAATGAGCCACATTGCGGGACGCGGAATCCTCTACGGCACGCTCGGTAACGGCGGCACGGCGTACTTCGCCGCCCGCAGCGACCTCTCAACGCTGCTGGAGGACCTCAAGCTGGTGCGCCCCACCGAATTGAACTTCGTGCCGCGAATCTGGGAGACCCTATTCGGCGAATTCCAACGCCAGGTCGATCGCCGACTCACCGATTCCGCTGACCGTGCCACACGCGAGGCCGTGGAATCCGAGGTCATGGATGAGCAGCGGCAATACCTGCTGGGCGGGCGGTACATCTTCGCGATGACGGGTTCGGCGCCCACCTCCCCGGAGCTGAAGCACTGGGTCGAATCCCTGCTCGAGATGCATCTGTTGGACGGCTACGGCTCCACCGAGGCCGGAATGGTCTTGTTCGATGGCGAAATACAACGTCCGCCGGTCATCGACTACAAGTTGGTCGACGTTGCCGAGCTGGGCTACTTCAGGACCGATCGGCCGTATCCGAGAGGCGAATTGCTGCTTAAGACCCAGAACATGTTCCCCGGCTACTACAAGCGGCCCGAGGTCACAGCGGGCGTGTTCGACGCCGACGGCTACTACCGGACCGGAGACGTCGTTGCCGAGGTCGGTCCCGACCGGTTGGTGTACGTCGATCGCCGCAACAACGTGCTGAAGCTCGCACAGGGCGAGTTCGTCACCATCGCGAAACTCGAGGCGGTGTTCGGCAATAGCCCACTGGTCCGGCAGATCTACGTCTACGGCAACAGCGCGCACCCGTACCTGTTGGCTGTTGTGGTGCCCACCGAGGATGCGTTGGCTAGCAATGACATTGAGGTGCTCAAGACGCTGATTGCCGGTTCGCTGCAGGACGTCGCGAAAGAGGCCGGCCTGCAGTCCTACGAGGTGCCGCGCGACTTCATCGTCGAGACCACGCCGTTCAGCCTGGAAAATGGTCTGCTCACCGATATTCGCAAGCTGGCGTGGCCGAAGCTCAAGCAGCACTACGGCGCTCGACTCGAACAGCTCTACACCGATCTGACCGAAGGTCAGGCAAATGAACTGCGGGCGCTTCGTCAATGCGGGGCCGACGCGCCGGTGCTGCAGACGGTGAGCCGGGCCGCGGCCGCCATGCTGAGTGCCGCGACCACCGACCTGTCGCCCGATGCGTACTTCACCGACTTAGGCGGAGACTCGTTGTCCGCGTTGACATTCGGCAATCTGCTGCGCGAGATCTTCGACATCGACGTGCCGGTGGGCGTGATCGTCAGCCCGGCCAACGACTTGGCGGCGATCGCCGACTACATCGAGGGCGAGCGACAGGGCAGCAAGCGGCCCAGTTTTGCCTCGGTGCACGGTCGTGACGCGGTCGAGGTGCACGCGAGTGACCTCACGCTGGACAAGTTCATCGATGCGTCGACGCTGGCTACCGCGCCCACGCTGCCGCAGCCCAGCGCCGAGGTGCGCACCGTCCTGTTGACCGGCGCTACCGGCTTCCTGGGGCGCTACTTGGCCCTGGAATGGTTAGAGCGGATGGATCTGGTGGGCGGCAAGGTAATCGCCCTGGTGCGGGCCAAGTCCGACGAAGACGCGCGGGCGCGGCTCGACAAGACCTTCGATAGCGGCGACCCCGAACTGCTGGCGCACTACCAGGAACTGGCCGCCGACCACCTGGAGGTCATCGCCGGCGACAAGGGCGAAGCAGACCTGGGAATGGACCGGCAAACGTGGCAACGGCTGGCCGACACGGTCGATCTGATCGTCGACCCCGCCGCCCTAGTCAACCACGTGCTGCCCTACAGCGAGCTATTCGGCCCCAATGCGCTGGGCACCGCCGAGCTGATTCGGATCGCGCTGACCAGCAAGCAAAAGCCATACATCTACGTGTCGACAATCGGCGTGGGTGATCAAATCGCGCCGGCGAAGTTCACCGAAGATGCCGACATCCGGGTCATTAGCCCGACGCGCAACATCAACGACAGCTATGCCAACGGCTACGGCAACAGCAAATGGGCCGGCGAGGTGCTGCTGCGCGAGGCCCACGACCTATGCGGTCTGCCGGTCGCGGTGTTCCGCTGCGACATGATCTTGGCCGACACCAGCTACGCCGGTCAGCTCAACGTCCCCGACATGTTCACTCGCATGATGCTGAGCCTGGCCGCCACCGGCATCGCACCCGGCTCGTTCTACGAGCTCGACGCCGAGGGCAACCGGCAACGCGCCCACTACGACGGTCTCCCAGTCGAATTCATCGCCGAGGCGATTTCCACTCTTGGTGCCCAGCGAGCCGTTGCGTTCCGCACCTATCACGTGATGAACCCGCACGACGACGGCATCGGGATGGACGACTTCGTGGACTGGCTCAATGACGCCGGCTGCCCGATACAACGGATCAGCGACTACGGCGAATGGCTGCGGCGGTTTGAGACGTCACTGCGCGCCCTGCCCGAAAGGCAGCGCCACAGCTCGCTATTGCCGTTGCTGCACAACTACCAGAAGCCTGAGAAGCCATTGCACGGGTCGCTGGCACCCACAGACCGGTTCCGTACAGCCGTTCAAGACGCGAAAATTGGCCAGGACAAAGATATTCCGCACATCTCGCCGGCAATCATCGCCAAATATGTTAGCGATCTGCAACTGCTCGGGCTGCTCTGAGATCTTCAGCTTTGCGACGTCCATCGCGGACCTTATTGCGGATGCGGCCAGCGCAAATAATTGGCATCAGGTGAGCCCGCTGCCGCGCCCGCGCGCTGTCGGTGCTGCTCCGCCCGTGGCGTGGTCAGCGCATCCGGTGTCGCCTCGGGCGTTGACTCCTCCGCGGCCGACACGTACGACTCGGCTGCCGGCACCGAAACCACAGGCTGTGGCAGTTCCTCAGGAGCAACGTCGCGTGCCAACCGAACGGCAAGGCGCGCCAAGACGACGCCACCCACAAAGACGATCAGCGCGCCCAGACCCGAGAAGTACGAAATCTCCAGAAGCGCCCGCTTGCGGTCCGTGGAAGCAACCGGATCGCCCACGCTCCCGATCCGCAACATGGGAGCGAACTCACCGCCGACAATGAACCATGCGCCACCCAGGACCGCCAGCCAGCCACCCAACATTGCGCTAGCGCGATTTTTAGAACCGATCAGCAGCAGGCCACCCACCGCGGTGGTGACTCCCGGGAACACCTCGAGCCAGCCCCGGGCCGGGTTCCACGCCCAATCCTGGTCGGGTGTGTAAGCGAAATTGAAGTATGGACCGACGAACGGTATCAACGCGCCCCAAGCACCCAAGAGAACTAGAAGTAATCCGCTCACCGCGCCGCGGGAGCGTGGCATGCGCAAGCCGCCGACATGGTCCTTCTCCGCGTGTTTCATCACATCTCCTCGTATCCGCACCGGACGACACCGGCATCGGCTGGGTACCCCGACGGTGCGAGATGTAACCCGCACGCTTGCGCCCGAGGATTCCGGCAATCACATTGCGACAGGTGTGTCTGGTATTACGACAGCAGGCCGAGCACCAGCAGCACGATCGCGATTACCGGGAACGTGCCCTGCGTCAACGCGGCCCGTGCCTTGTCCGGCGACGACACCAGCAGCACAACCGCGGCCAAGGCCATGGATCCGACGCCGGCGAAAATGAGGGCGGCCCCAACGGCGTCGTGTCCCAGGGCAACCCCGACAATGCCGATGCCACTGACGATCGCCAAAAATAAGTTGTAGAAGCCCTGGTTGAATGCGAGCAGCTTGGTGGTCTCAGCTTCCTGCGCAGTCGTGCCGAACGTGGCCCGGGTGCGTGCAGAAGTCCACGTCAACGATTCCATGGTGAAGATGTAGACGTGCAGTACCGCCGCCAGGGCGGCGCAGATCAGACCGGCGGTGATCATCACCCTGCTCCTCGCTACTCGAATAACCCCGGTTGACTCAGCCCGGTAACCCCGGCCGGCGGTGTCATGCCCAGGTGTGTCCAGGCCTGCGCCGTGGCAACCCGGCCGCGCGGGGTGCGCGCCACCATGCCGGCGCGCACCAGAAACGGCTCGCACACCTCTTCGACGGTGGTCGCCTCCTCCCCGACCGCCACCGCTAACGTCGAAACCCCAACCGGGCCGCCACCGAAGCTGCGGGTCAGCGCCGACAGTACCGCCCGATCCAGTCGGTCCAGGCCCAGCTCGTCGACGTCGTAGACCGCCAGCGCCGACTTCGCGACATCGCGGGTGATGACGCCGTCAGCGCGCACCTCGGCGAAGTCACGGACCCGGCGCAGCAACCGGTTGGCGATCCGCGGCGTCCCACGCGACCGTCGAGCGATCTCCGCGCCCGCCTCGGCGCCCAACTCGATGCCCAGAATCCCGGCCGCACGAGCCAACACCCGCTCCAACTCGGCGGGCTCGTAGAAGTCCATGTGCGCGGTGAACCCGAACCGGTCACGCAGCGGCCCGGTCAGCGCGCCGGATCGAGTGGTCGCGCCGACCAGGGTGAAGGGTGCGACTTCCAGGGGAATCGATGTCGCCCCAGGGCCTTTGCCGACGACCACGTCGACCCGAAAGTCTTCCATCGCCAGGTACAGCATCTCCTCCGCGGGCCGGGCGATGCGGTGGATTTCGTCGATGAACAACACGTCGTGCTCGACCAGGTTGGACAACATCGCTGCCAGGTCACCGGCGCGTTCCAGCGCAGGCCCGGACGTCACCCGCAACGAGGAACCAAGTTCAGCAGCGATGATCATGGCCAACGACGTCTTACCCAGCCCCGGCGGGCCGGACAGCAGGATGTGATCCGGCGTGCCGCCACGGTTCTTGGCCCCCTCAATGACCAACTGGAGCTGTTCACGCACCCGTGGCTGACCGATGAACTCCCGCAACGAGCGCGGCCGCAGGCTGACATCGATGTCGCCCTCGCCGACGGTCAGCGCCGGGGAAACATCCCGATCCGAGTAGTCCTCGCTCATTTGCGCCGCTTTCCCCCGCAAGCGGGTGGGGGTACCTCCCGCGCGCGGGGGAGTGCCCCCACCCCATCGCTTCGTCCCCCGCAAGCGGGAGGTGCCCCCACTGCATCGTCGCCGGCGCGGCTCATCGGGCCTTGCCCAGCAACGACAGGGCGGCCCGCAGGGCACTGGACGTCGTCGCCGCGCCATCTTTTCCAAGGTCACCGCTGAGCACCTGATCGGTCGCTTCCTCGGCTTGCTTGGCCGCAAAACCCAGCCCGACCAGGGCTTCGACTACGGGACTTCGCACCGCGTGGCCGTTAGCAGCAGCGCCCGCAGCCGATCCGGGTGCCGCGACCGCACCCACCTTGTCGCGCAACTCCAGCACCATCCGTTCGGCGCCGCGTTTACCGATACCGGGCACCCGAGTCAGCGCGGCAACATCGCTATCGGCCAGTGCCTGCCGCAGCGCCGCCGCGTCGTGCACGGCCAGTGTCGCCATAGCCAGGCGAGGCCCCACTCCCGAAACCGACAGCAACGTCAGGAACAGGTCGCGGTTCTCGGCGTCGGAAAACCCGTACAGCGTCATCGAGTCCTCACGCACGACCATTGCGGTGACCAGCCGGGCCTGACTGCCCTGCCGCAACGTCGCCAACGTCGCCGGTGTCGCGTTTACCCGGTAGCCGATGCCGGCGGCTTCAATGACGGCGTGGTCAAGTGCGACCTCGAGTACCTCGCCGCGGACTGAGGAAATCATCGGGCGGCCTTAACCTTGCTGGCTACCTTGGCCCGATAGGCCTGACGGTGCTGCGCGGCCAGCGCTTCGGCCGCGGCCATCCGGGCGATCATCGGCGCTCTCCAGCAGTGGCAGATCGCCAGGGCCAACGCGTCAGCCGCATCGGCCGGTGTCGGTTTAGCTTGCAGCGCAAGGATTCTGGTGACCATCGCGGTAACTTGCGCCTTGTCGGCGGCACCGTTGCCGGTCACTGCGGCCTTCACCTCGCTGGGGGTATGGAAGTGCACGTCGATACCGCGTCTCGCCGCGGCCAACGCGATCACCCCGCCGGCTTGTGCCGTACCCATCACGGTCGACACATTTTGCTGAGAGAAAACCCGCTCGATGGCCATGACATCCGGATGATGGGTGTCCAGCCAGTGCTCGACGGCATCGCTGATAGCCAGCAATCGCTGAGACACCGGTGCGTCCGAGGGTGTGCGCACCACGTCGACATCCAACGCGACAACGTGGCGACCGCGCCCACTTTCGACGACGGACAACCCGCACCGCGTCAACCCGGGATCGACGCCCATCACGCGCATCACATGCTCCCCATCTAACACCGAACAGTTGTTCGATAGCCTACCGGCCGACTTCGACAGCATCGGGTAGGACACGCTGTGGCACGGCCTGTCGGCCAGCCCGTTACGCCGCCGAGGCAAGCGAAAACTGTTAACTTAATGCGCACACTCGCTGTCCGGCACGGAAGGGTCTGCGTGGGATCACTGCTGGTCGTCCTTGCCGTGGTGCTGTTCATCGCATCCATCGTTATTCTCGTCGTGGCTTTGCGGCGACCCAAGACACCGACTCAGCCGGGCTGGCGTTCCGACCCGCTTTCTTTTAACGCGATGCCGCAATTCGGGCCTCGGCAGCTCGGCCCCGGGGCCATCGTCAGCTACGGCGGCGTCGACTACGTGGTCCGCGGATCGGTCACCTACCGCGAAGGCCCCTTCGTCTGGTGGGAACATCTGCTGGAAGGCGGCGACCAGCCGCTCTGGTTCAGCGTCGAGGACGACGATGGACGTCTCAAACTGGCGATGTGGGTCACCCGCAAAGACCTCGAGTCCTTGCAGCCCGGCGGCCAACAGGTGGTCGACGGCGTGACGTTTAGCGAATCCGAGCGCGGCCATGCCGGCTACACCACCGAAGGCACGACCGGCCTGCCGCCCGGCGGGGAGATGGACTTCGTCGACTACGGCAGTGTTGATCGGGGAGCCGACGAAGCACTGCTGCTGTCGTTCGAACGCTGGGCGCCGGACATGCCGTGGGAAATATCGACCGGCAAGTCCGTGCTAACCGGTGAACTCACCGTCTACCCCGCACCCCCGCCGTCGGCATAAAACCGCAGAGGATTAGGTCGGTGCCGCTTCATCAGCTCGCCATAGCTCCTGTCGACGTCGACGGCAGCAGGCTCGGACTGGCACTCAACGCGCCCGCGCCGCCGCCGCTGGCCAGGTACGTCCTAAAACACCCGGACGGAAGCGTCCTGCTGCTTGGGGTCCTCGGCGCATCGCATGTGGTGACGATCGAACACCCCAGCTGCCGCTTCTCCGAGCAGGTCTCCTGCATCGTCTGCAGCTCTGGAAGCGATCTGCCGGAGTGCGCCGACGCGGCCGGCTACCACCTCACGTCGGCCACCAACACGCACGACGAGGCCACGTTTCGCCGGCTCGCGCACCGACTCCGCGAGCGATGCGCACAGCAAGCCGGGTGGCTTGGCGGCATGTTCCCCGGTGATGATGCCGCGTTGACCGCACTTGCTGCCGCACCCGACGGCACCGGCTGGAGCTGGCAGACGTGGCACCTGTATCCGCGACGTCCTTTGGGGTCTGGCGGGACGGTGGTCCACACGGCGAGTCGGTGGCGTCCATGAGCCGCAATCGCCTGTTGGTGATTGCCGGCGCGTTGGCCGTCACCGCCACCGTGTCGCTGGTTTTCGGAATCATGTTGCTGAACAAGAACATCAGCTCGTATATCGCGTCGCACTATCACGAATACTCCCGTGATGCCAACGGAATTCGCTACGCCTGCACCGGATCACCCGCGCAGGTAGCCCAGACGCTCGCCAACTATCAGACACCCGAAGCGCGCGCCGCCAACGGCACCAACCAATACCTGCGCTACAGCAACAACATTGTGACCGTCGGCCCGGATGGCAACTATCCGTGCAGCATCCGCATCGAACCGCTCAGCGCCGGATACAGCCACGGCACGTTCATATTCCTCGGCCCCGGGTTCACCCCAGGATCACCATCGGGCGGTGCCGGAGGTAGCCCTGGAGGCCCCGGTGGAACGAAATAGCAAAGGAGACAGACAGCCATGAACCTCGCCGTCCAGATCGGAACCGTCGACCTTAATCCCGTCCTGAAAGGCGCGGTCGCGACGATCCTGTACTTTGCGGTCGGTATGGCCGTACTGCTCGTCGGGTTCTACATGGTCGACTGGCTGACCCCGGGAAAGCTGCGCCAGCTGGTGTTCATCGATCGCCGGCCCAACGCTGTCGTCCTCGCTTGCGCCATGTACATCGCGCTCACCACGGTCATCATCAGCGCCATCACCAACAGCTACAGCCAGCTCGGTCAGGGACTGCTCGGCGTGGCGGTGTACGGGTTCATGGGCGTGATTCTGTTGGGAATAGCAATGCTGGCCATACACCTGCTGATACCGGGTAGTTTCCACGAGCACGTCGACGAGCCGGAGCTGCATCCGGGATCGTTCGCGGTGGCGCTGATACTGCTGGCCGTGGGAGGAGTGACCGCCGCCGCGCTGTCATGAGCTCTATTCCGGTGCCCGCAGTCGGCCGGCCCGCCGAGTTTTCGAGACGGTGGCGGGCCGTGCTGCTGGCTGCCGTCGCCGCGTGTGCGGCCTGCGGCATCATTTACGAACTCGCGCTGCTGACCCTGTCGGCAAGCTTGAACGGCGGCGGCATCGTCGCAACTTCACTGATCGTCGCCGGCTACATCGCCGCGCTGGGTGCTGGGGCCTTAGCAGTCAAACCGCTGCTGACGCATGCGGCAATCACCTTCATCGCGGTCGAGGCGCTGCTGGGCATCATCGGCGGCCTGTCCGCGGCGGCGCTCTACGTGGTGTTCGCGTTTATGGACGGGTCAACATGGGTCCTGGCGGTGAGCACAGCGCTGATCGGCGGCCTGGTCGGCGCCGAGGTGCCCCTGCTGATGACGCTGCTGCAACGCGGCCCTGCCGACCCCACTACCGATATCGCCACCGCTACCGGCCGCACACTGGCGAACCTCACCGCAGCCGACTACCTGGGCGCGTTGATCGGCGGGCTTGTCTGGCCCTTCGTTCTGCTGCCGCAGCTGGGGATGATCCGCGGCGCGGCGGCCACCGGCATCATCAACCTGGTCGCCGCGGCTATCGTGTCGGTCTTTCTGCTGCGCCGCGTCGTGTCCCCAACGCAGCTGGTGACGGCGTTGTGCGCGCTGTGCACGGCGCTCGGGCTGCTGGCCACGCTGCTGCTGGGTGCTCGCGACATCGAGACCACCAGCCGGCAACGTCTCTACGCCGACCCGATCATCGCCTACCGGCACACCGCCTACCAGGAGATCGTGGTAACCCGCCGCGGTAACGACATGCGGCTATACCTGGACGGGGGTCTGCAGTTTTCCACCCGGGACGAATACCGGTACACCGAGAGCCTCGTCTACCCCGCACTGGGCAACAATGCACACTCGGTGCTGGTGCTCGGCGGCGGTGACGGCTTAGCGGCCCGCGAACTGCTGCGCCAGCCTGGCATCGGCACGATCGTTCAGGTGGAGCTCGATCCCGCGGTGATTGACGTAGCGCGCACCACACTGCGGGACGCCAACGGCGGCGCGCTGGACAACCCGCGGGTGGCCGTCGTGATCGACGATGCCATGAACTGGTTGCGCACCCCCCACCCGCAGCTGCGCCCCGCCGGAGGCTTTGACGCGGTCATCATCGACCTTCCCGACCCTGATACGCCCGTGCTGGGCCGGCTGTATTCCACCGAGTTCTATGTGTTGGCCGCGCATGCGCTGGCTTCCGCGGGGCTGATGGTTGTGCAGGCAGGCAGCCCGTTTTCCACCCCGACGGCGTTTTGGCGGACGGTCTCGACGATCCAGGCTGCCGGCTACGCCGTCACGCCGTACCACGTCCACGTGCCCACCTTCGGTGACTGGGGGTTCGTCTTGGCGCGCCCCGGCAGCGCCGCGCCCACACCCGGCATGCCGGGCGACGCTCCGCCGCTGCGATTCCTCAACCCGCGAGTGCTCGAGGCTGCCACCGTGTTCTCCGGCGACATCGGGCCGCGCCCGCTCGACCCGTCGACCCTGGAGAACCCGCGCATCGTCGAAGACATGCGCCACGGCTATGACTAGCTCACTCGTCGTCGAGAGCGGCCAGCACCTCGTCGGATAGGTCGACATTGGTCCAGACATTCTGCACGTCGTCGCTGTCCTCCAGCGCGTCGACAAGCTTGAATACCTTGCGGGCGCCATCGAGGTCGACGGGCACGCTGACCGAGGGCTGGAAACTGGCTTCAGCCGACTCATAGTCAATGCCGGCACCTTGCAACGCGGTGCGGACCGCGACCAAATCACCTGGCTCAGAGATCACCTCGAAGCTGTCACCAAGATCGTTGACATCCTCAGCGCCGGCGTCCAGCACCGCGGTGAGCACATCGTCTTCGGTGAGACCGTTCTTCTCCAAGGTGACCACGCCCTTGCGGGAGAACAGGTAGGCCACCGACCCCGGATCGGCCATGGCGCCGCCGTTGCGGGTCATCGCCACCCGCACCTCACTGGCAGCTCGGTTGCGGTTATCAGTCAGGCATTCGATGAGCACCGCCACACCGTTGGGTGCGTAACCCTCGTAGGTGATGGTTTGCCAGTCGGCGCCACCGGCCTCCTCACCAGCGCCGCGCTTGCGCGCCCGTTCGATGTTCTCGTTGGGTACCGAGCTCTTCTTCGCTTTCTGGATCGCGTCGTAGAGCGTTGGGTTGCCCGCTGGATCACCGCCACCCACGCGCGCCGCAACCTCGATGTTCTTGATCAGCCGGGCGAACATCTTGCCGCGGCGGGCGTCAATGACGGCCTTCTTGTGCTTGGTGGTGGCCCACTTGGAATGGCCGCTCATCGGTGTGTCTTACCTCTTCCATCGCACTCTGCTGCTCGACAAGTTCGCTTGACGAGTCTACGTGGACACCGAAGGCCGCGAGAGTGCCACCACCGACGGCTCCACTCGCTCAATGCGTCGCCAGTCGCACTTTCGCGGCACTATATCCGGCCGTTGACGATGTCGACGAACAACTGGTGGATGCGCCGGTCGCCGGTCATCTCCGGGTGAAACGCCGTCGCCAACACCGGGCCCTGCCGCACCGCGACAACGTGGCCCGCGGCTCGGGCCAGCACCTGCACGTCGTCGCCGACCCGCTCCACCCAGGGCGCGCGGATGAACACCGCCCGCACCGGCTCAGCAAGACCAGCGAACCCAATATCGCCTTCAAACGAGTCGACTTGACGCCCAAAAGCGTTGCGCCGCACCGTTATATCTATCGCATGCAGCGGCAGCGCCGCCCGCCCGCTCGCGCCAGCGTCGAGGATCTCACTGGCCAGTAGGATCATGCCAGCGCATGCGCCGTAAGCCGGCAGCCCGTCGGCCAGCCGCGCCCGCAACGGCTCCAGCAAGTCGCAGTCGAGCAGCAGGTGGCTCATGGTGGTGGATTCCCCGCCCGGAATGACCAGCGCGTCAACCGCGTCCAGCTCGCCGCGGCGGCGTACCGGCATAGAATCGGCCCCGGCTTCGCGCAGCGCCGCGAGGTGCTCACGGGTATCTCCTTGCAGCGCCAAGACGCCCACCCTTGGAAAACCGCTCGGAAAGCTCATCGCGCTCACCGCGGGGTCGGCTGGTATCCGCGCGGAAAACGGGTCAACCCCTCCTGCATGACGGCGGCCACCATCGCCCCGGTTCGGTCAAAGATCTTGCCTTGGGTTAGCGCGCGGCCGGCTTGCGCGGACGGCGACGACTGGTCGTACAACAGCCATTCGTCGGCTCGGAACGGTCTCATGAACCATAGCGCGTGATCCAGCGACGCCACCTGCAGAACATCGCGCTCACCCGGATGGATCGACCACGCCGTGCCCAGCAACGTCAGATCGCTCATGTAGGCCAGCGCGCAGATGTGCAGCACCGGGTCGTCGGGCAACGGATCGCGATGGCGGAACCACACCTGCTGCTGGGCGACCTTGCCCGGTCTAGGTTCGAGCAGCTTACGCGGCACCCGGCGCAGGTCCCATTCCTGAAACTGCTTGATGGCCTCGTCATCGAACGCCTTCATGCGGCTGACCTCGGGCAGTTCCTCGGGGTCCGGCGCCGGAGGCATCTCATCCTGGTGAGTGATGCCCTGTTGCGGCGTCTGAAACGACGCCGACATGTGAAAGATGGTCTGGCCGTGCTGCACTGCGCTGACGCGGCGGGTGCAAAAAGAACCGCCGTCGCGGACATGCTCGACCAGAAAGACAGTGGGTGCGCCTGCGTCCCCCGGCAACAAGAAGTAGCCGTGCAGCGAGTGCACGCGATACCGCTCGTCGACCGTGCGCACCGCCGACACCAACGACTGCCCCGCCACCCGGCCGCCAAAGGCGCGGTTCCGGTTTTCCGGCGTCGAGCTGGCTACGCCGCCACGGAAAATGTTGACCTCGAGCTGCTCTAGATCAAGGATTTCCTCGATTGCCACGCTACGGCCGTCTGCTGTTCGCGCAAGCGATCATCGAGGTTCTTACCAGCCCCGCTGGGCCAGCCGATCGGGCTGCGCGAGCTGCTCAACATTGATGCCCACCATCGCCTCACCCAGCCCGCGCGACACCTTGGCCAGCACATCGGGATCGTCGTAGAACGTGGTGGCCTTGACGATCGCGGCTGCCCGCTGCGCCGGATCGCCCGACTTGAAGATGCCGGAGCCCACGAAGACGCCCTCGGCGCCGAGCTGCATCATCATCGCCGCGTCGGCGGGAGTGGCGATGCCGCCTGCGGTGAACAGCGTAACCGGCAGCTTGCCCGCCCTGGCGACTTCGACGACAAGCTCGTAAGGTGCCTGCAATTCCTTTGCCGCAACATACAACTCGTCCTCAGACAACGACGTCAGCCGGCGGATGTCGCCGGCGATGGCCCGCATATGCGTGGTTGCGTTGGACACGTCACCGGTACCGGCTTCGCCCTTGGACCGGATCATCGCCGCCCCCTCGTTGATGCGCCGTAGCGCCTCACCGAGATTGGTGGCCCCGCATACAAACGGCACGGTGAACTTCCACTTGTCGATGTGATGGGTGTAGTCAGCGGGAGTCAGCACCTCGGACTCGTCGATGTAGTCGACACCCAGGCTCTGCAGGATCTGCGCTTCGACGAAATGCCCGATCCGCGCTTTGGCCATCACCGGAATCGTGACCGCGGCGATGATGCCCTCGATCATGTCGGGGTCGCTCATCCGTGACACCCCGCCCTGAGCGCGGATATCGGCGGGCACCCTTTCCAGCGCCATCACCGCGACGGCACCGGCGCCCTCGGCGATTCGGGCCTGCTCGGGGGTAACGACGTCCATGATGACGCCGCCCTTGAGCATCTCGGCCATGCCGCGCTTCACCCGCGCCGTTCCGGTCTGGCCGGAAACCGACTGGGCCTGGTTCGACTGTGCGGCGCTGTCCACTAGCTTTCTCTCCCTTAACTGATCTGCTTTAACCCACTCTAGGTGGATGGTGATGACCCGCTGCGCCCGGCTTCGCCGCGCTTGCGACCATCACTAAAGGTGGATGGTGATGACCCGCTGCGCCCCGGCTTCGCCGCGCTTGCGACCATCACTAAAGGTGGATGGTGATGACCCGCTGCGCCCCGGCTTCGCCGCGCTTGCGATCATCACTAAAGGTGGGGCGATACCCGAGTTTTGCCCTGCTCAACGAATCGACAGCGGCACGCAGGCGTTGCGCGTAGCCGCCGTGGCGGCCGCAGTGCCGGTCAAGGCATCCGCCAATTGGTTGGCCGCGGGCAGCAGCTCGCCCAGCTGCCGCGGATACACCTGCTCGCCGGACTCGACCAGCTCCGCGATGTCGTTGGCGTCGCACCAGCGCGACCCGCGCAGGTAACGGTGTTCCAACTCGGTCCGCCCCGCGCTGGACGGCTCGAACCGCCGCGTGCGGTACACCAGGTAGAACTCCTCGCTGTCGATCACTGAACCGTTGAACTCGAAAATCGCGTCGCGTCGCCAAATGGGTCCGACCATATCTGCCGGGGCAACCCGCAGACCCGTTTCTTCGGCCAGCTCCCGCGCTGCGGCCGCCGCCAACCGCTCGCCTGGTCGTACTTCGCCACCGACGGTGATCCACCATCTGGGTGCGTGGCCATTGGTAATCGCCGGGTCCGAACCGCACAGCAACAGCACCGCCCCGGTTTCGTCAAGGAGCACCACCCGCGCCGAGGTCCGCTGGTTAGGTACACCATGATCGCCGTGCGCCAACGCGTGGGGCCGCTCGACGATCTCGAAATAGGTTGGCAGCACAGCGGTTCCACCGAGCCGTAAGGTGCGTACCAGGCGTCGTTCGCCCAGTGCGAGGGTGTCACGGACCGCATCGTTGTGGAATCGGCGGGCCAGCAGCACGCGGGCTTCGGCGTCAGCCAACTCGGCGATCAAGGCTGCCGGCAACGACGCCGGATCAACCATCGCCAACGCAGCCGAGAGCTCGTTTTCCGCGTTTTCTCGCGCCTGCCGGGGCGCGCACTCGGCGGCGTCGGCCAGCGCCGCCAACCGCCGGCCCGGCAAAGCACCGCCGTACGCGTCGATGGCCACGGCACGCGCCACCACCGCGCGCCGCGCCAGCGCGCCGTCCAGAGCCTGCCATGACAGGTCGTAGCGGACGTGCAACCGGTCCAGCCGATGGGCTGTCTGATATCCCCAGCCGCCCGCCACCGTGACCAGCGCCACTGCCAGCACCACGATGGCCAGCATCAGCCACGTCATCAGCTGGCCACCTGAACCTTGGCACCCGACGCGGCGACCGTCTCGTACACCCGCATGATCTGGCTGGCCACCACCGACCAGTCATAGCGGCGGACCGCGTCGGCGCCGGCGGCCACATAACGCTCCCGCGCGACGTCGTTGCGCAGCAAGGCGACCAGCGCATCGGCCAGCGCGGCGCCATCACCCGCCGGCACCAAGCGCCCGACTTCGCCGTCGCGCAGCACGCGTCGAAACGCGTGCAGGTCACTGGCCACCACCGGGGTGCCGGCGGCCATCGCCTCCACCAGGACGATGCCGAAACTCTCGCCGCCGATGTTGGGCGCGCAGTAGACGTCGGCACTGCGCATCGCCGCGGCCTTTCCGGCGTCATCCACCTGGCCAAGAAAACGGATGTGCTCCACCAATCCGCCTGCCTGGCTGCACAATTGCTCCTCGTCGCCGCGGCCGACGATCAGCAGCTGCAGGTCACTGAAGTGCTCGACCACCCGCGGTAGGGCATCAAGCAGGACCGACATGCCTTTGCGCGGTTCGTCGTAGCGGCCGAGGAACAGCACCGTCTTGCCGGGCCGCGGGTACCCGTCTAGCCGGGGCGCCGAGGCCAACGAATCGACGTCCACCCCGTTGGGGATTTCCACCGCATCGGACCCCAACGCCTCCATCTGCCAGCGCCGCGCCAAGTCGGACACCGCGATCCGGCCGATGATCTTCTCGTGCCAAGGCCGCAGCACGCCTTGGAATACCGCCAGCGTCAGCGACTTGGTGGTGGAGGTATGAAATGTCGCCACGATCGGTCCCTCAGCCACTCGCAACGCCCACATCGACAGGCTGGGCGCATTCGGCTCGTGTAGGTGCAGTACATCAAAGTCACCCTGCATGAGCCACCTCCTGACCCTGCCGTGTACCGCCGGACTAAACTGCAGCCGCGCCACCGAACCGTTGTAGGGAATCGGGATAGCCCTGCCGGCGGAGACAACGTATTCGGGCAGCGAGACATCCGGCGACGCCGGCGCCAGCACACTGACCTGGTGCCCGCACGCACGCATCACCTCGGCCAGCTGTAAGACGTGCGATTGCACCCCGCCCGGCACATCGAACGAGTACGGACAGACCATCCCGATCCGCATCAGGCTTGCCTCAATGTGGCCTCAGCTGACCTCGCCTGGCCCCCCTGTCAGTGGACAGGTCGGCCAACCATTGTGGTTGCAGCATGTGCCAGTCGGCGGGGTGGGCGGCGATGTTCTGGGCGAACCGGTCAGCCAACGCCTGAGTGATGGCGCCGACGTCACCGCTGCTGCAATCCAGCGCTGGATGTACCGAACAGCCCCAGCCGCTGCCCTGGAACCAGCAGTGCGCCGGCAGCAGTGCGGCCCCGGTCTCGATCGCGAGCTTCGCCGGGCCTGCGGGCATGCGAGTGGGTTCGCCGAAGAAATCGACCTCAACGCCGGTGCGGGTGAGGTCGCGCTCGGCCATCAGACACACCACGCGGTTGGCCCGCAGCCGCTCGCACAGCAGCTCGAAGGGGGCCTGGAAGCCAGTGTCGTTGCCGCCGGACAGCGGCAGCACTTCGAAACCGAGGCCTTCGCGGTAGTTGATGAAACGCCGATACAGCGACTCGGGTTTGAGTCGCTCCGCGACGGTGACGAGGGTACCGTGGGACTGCGCCAGCCACACACCGGCCATATCCCAATTACCGCTGTGCGGCAATGCCAGCACAGCGCCGTGCCCAGCATCCAAGGCCTCCCCGACACGGTGCAGGCCGACGCCATAAGCCTCGACCTGCTTTGCCACCGCGTGGGGATTCATCGTCGGCAGACGAAACGCTTCCCGCCAATAGCGGGCATAGGACGCTAGCGAGGCGCGCATCAGTACGTCCGGCACATCGGCAGGTCGCACACCGATGACGCGGGCCAGGTTCTTGCGCAATTGATCCGGCCCGCCGTTGCGGGCCGCGTAGCGCGCTCCGGTGTTGAACGCGAAACGCGCGACAGATTCCGGCATCGCGCGCACAGCCCTCCAGCCAGCCGCATACGCCCAGTCGGTGGCCCGCCCGGTCACGGCTCACCGCCCGGTCCGGCAATGCGACCGGCTGCCCCCGGCGAGGTGCGCACCGTGTGCAACCGCTGCGCACAGGTGATCAGGCTGGCGCCCGCCAGCAGCCACATCGCCACCGGCAACGCCCAGGGCAACGAATACCCCGGAAAGTCCGACAAACCCGCGCCGACCAGCACGATGATCAACCGTTCCGGCCGTTCGATGAGGCCGCCATCGCCGCGCAGCCCGCTGGCTTCGGCCCGGGCCTTGATGTAGGAAATCACCTGCGAGGTAACCAAGCAGATCAAGGTTGCCACCACCAGATGTTTGCTGTGCAGGCCGAACGCCGCCCACCACAGCAGCCCGCAGAACACCGCGCCGTCGCTGACGCGATCGCACGTCGCGTCGAGCACCGCACCGTACCGGGTGCCACCGCCGCGTTCCCTGGCCATCGCCCCGTCGAGCATGTCGAAAAGCACGAAGAACCAGACCACCAGCGTGCCGGCGAAGAGCTGGCCGATCGGGAAAAGTACCAGCGCCCCCGCCACGGCCACGATGGTGCCCAAAATGGTGACAGCATCCGGCGTCAAGCCGACCCGCAGCAACGCCCTTGCGGTCGGAGTCGTGAGCCGCGTGAACGCCGCCCGGGACAGGAACGGCACCTTGCTCATCTGCGCCGCTCCTCCTCATCGCTTCGCTCTGCATCGTCGCCAGCGCGGCTCATCTGCGCCGCTCCTCCTCATCGCTTCGCTCTGCATCGTCGCCAGCGCGGCTCATAGACGGCTCATGGCTGCTTCGCCCACTCCGTAGCAAGCAGCTGCCGAGTGTCGCGCAGCAACTGCGGGATCACCTTGGCGCCGCCGATGATGGTGATGAAGTTTGCGTCGCCACCCCACCGCGGCACCACGTGCACATGCAGGTGCTCGGCCAGCGACCCTCCCGCCGATGTCCCCAAGTTCAGGCCCACATTAAAGCCATGCGGCCGAGACACGTTCTTGATGACGCGAATCGCCTTCTGGGTGAACGCCATCAACTCCGCACTCTCCGCGTCGGTCAGGTCCTCAAGCTCGGAAACCCGCCGGTAGGGCACCACCATCAGGTGCCCGGGGTTGTACGGGTACAGGTTGAGCACGGCGTAGACGAGTTGACCGCGGGCCACCACCAAGCCGTCCTCATCGGACAGCTGCGGAATCTCGGTGAACGGCTGCGCCGGGGTGGAGTTGTCCCGATTGACTGGCGCTTCGGCCAGATAGGTCATCCGGTACGGCGTCCACAGCCGCTGCAAGTGGTCGTGCTCGCCGACACCCCTGTCCAAGATGTTGCCGTCTGCGCGATCGGCACATACGTCGGGCCTTTCCTGCTCACTCACCGCCGGTCACTTTCACCAATTCGGCTGTGGGAGAAGCATTCTCCCGGCTAGCAATCCACTGCGCAATGACCTCGACGGCGCTGTCGCGGGCAACTCCGTTGATCTGTGTGCGGTCACCGAAACGGAAGCTCACCGCCCCGGCCTGCACGTCGCGGTCGCCGGCCAACAACATAAACGGCACCTTCTGGTTGGTGTGATGGACGATCTTCTTGGCCATCCGATCATCGCTGACATCCACCTCAACCCGCACCCCACGCGACTTCAGTTGCACGGCAACCTCTTCCAGATAGGCGACGTGCTCATCGGCGACCGGGATGCCGACCACCTGAACGGGCGCCAGCCAGGCAGGGAACGCTCCCGCGTAGTGCTCAGTGAGGATGCCGAAGAATCGCTCGATCGATCCGAACAGCGCCCGGTGGATCATGACTGGGCGCTCCCGCCTGCCATCGGGAGCGGTGTACTCCAGTTCGAAACGTTCCGGAAAGTTGAAGTCCACCTGGATGGTGGACATCTGCCAGCTACGACCCAGCGCATCGCGCGCCTGCACCGAGATCTTCGGGCCGTAGAACGCGGCGCCACCTGGATCGGGAACCAACTCGAGGCCCGAATCCCGGGCGACCTCCGCCAGCGCGGCCGTGGCTTCTTCCCAGATCTCGTCGGAGCCAACGAATTTCTCCGGGTCTTTGGTAGAAAGCTCGAGATAAAAATCTTCTAGCCCATAGTCGCCGAGCAGATCCAGGACGAACCGGAGCAGCGACGCCAACTCGCCGTGCAGCTGCTCGCGGGTGCAGAAGATGTGCGAGTCGTCCATGGTGAACCCGCGAGCACGGGTAAGCCCATGCACCACACCGGATTTCTCGTAGCGGTAAACCGTACCGAACTCAAAGAGCCGCAGCGGCAGCTCCCGATACGAACGCCCGCGCGAGGCGAAAATCAGGGTGTGCATCGGGCAGTTCATCGGCTTGAGGTAGTAGTCCTGCCCCGGCTTACGCACCGTGCCGTCATCGTTGCGCTCGGCGTCGAGGTGCATCGGCGGAAACATGCCCTCGGCGTACCAGTCCAGGTGACCCGACGTATGGAACAGCTGCGCCTTGGTGATGTGCGGGGTGTTGACGAATTCGTAGCCGGCTTCGATGTGCTTGCGCCGGGAGTACTCCTCCATTTCCCGACGCACGATGCCGCCTTTAGGGTGGAAAACCGCTAAGCCAGAACCGATTTCGTCGGGGAAGCTGAACAGATCCAGCTCGATGCCCAGCTTGCGATGATCACGGCGCTGGGCCTCGGCAACCATCTCAAGGTGGCGGTCGAGTGCCTCCGACGACTCCCACGCGGTGCCATAGATGCGCTGTAGACTGGCGTTCTTCTGGTCGCCCCGCCAGTACGCAGCGGAACTTCTGGTCAACTTGAACGCGGGGATGTGCTTGGTGGTCGGGATGTGCGGCCCGCGACACAGATCACCCCAAACACGTTCCCGATTGCGGGCGTTGAGGTTGTCATAGGCGGTGAGCTCGTCGCCGCCGACCTCCATGATCTCGGCCGTGTTCTTGGCAAAGCCGGATTTGTCATCGACAAGTTCCAGCTTGTATGGCTCGCTGGCCAACTCGGCGCGAGCTTGCTCCTTGGATTCGTAGACCCGTCGCGAGAACAGCTGTCCGTCCTTGACGATCTGCCGCATCCGCTTTTCCAGCGCCGCCAAGTCGTCAGGCGTGAACGGTTCAGCCACGTCGAAGTCGTAGTAGAAGCCATCGGCAATAGGTGGCCCGATCCCCAGTTTGGCGTGCGGGAACAGGTCTTGGACGGCTTGGGCCAAAACATGTGCCGTCGAATGCCGGATGACGCTGCGACCATCGTCGGTGTTGGCGGGCACCGGGGTGACCTCGACGTCGACGTCGGGCACCCAATTTAGGTCGCGCAGCTTCCCGTCGGTGTCGCGCACCACCACGATCGCGTCGGGAGCGCCACGCCGCGGCAACCCCGCCTCACCGACCGCGGCGGCAGCGGTAGTCCCGGCGGGAACCCGGATTGGGGCTTGCGGTGACCGCAAGCCCGGTGCAGCCGGGCCCAGCGGGTCGCCGCCATCGGCTCCGGGGGCGGGGTGTACGGGGGCGCTCATCGGGTTGGTCTCCAAGACGTATTTGTAGCGGGGTTTGTAATTGGGGAGATAACTGATAACGGTTGCCATGCTATCGGGGCGGGCTTTGAAGAAACCAAGCCATTAAGGGTCGGGGGCGTCTCGGTCGGTCGGCATCATGGCTGGCCAGGCTTAAGCCGCACAAATAACGCGTCAGCTTCGGTCAGCAGGGTATCTCCGTCGGTCAACCGGCCCGAAACGAAGATCGTGGGATGTCAACCCCAGCACGGTATCGAACAGCATTCCGAGAGCTCCGCCGTGCACGGCACCGTTGCGTCCCAGGTTGCCGGCCACCAGAACACCGTATTGGCTACGCAGCCTGTAGGGAGCCCGTAGGGAGGCTGGGCACCGGCACGGTCACTGCACCCCGGCGGCCGCCAGCATCTCGAACTCGTCGTCGGACAGGCTGATTTCGGCGGCGGCGACGTTCTCCTCCAGATGCGCCACCCGCGACGTCCCCGGGATCGGCAACATCACCGGCGACCGCTTCAGCAACCAGGCCAGCGCCAGCTGCGACGGCGTCGCGTGGTGGTCGGCGGCGATACGCTGCAGTGGGCCGTCCGGAGCCGCCAGCGGTCCCGCGGCCAGCGGGAACCACGGGATGAAGCCGATGCCCCGGCTTGTCACGGCATCCAACAGTGGGTCGGCAGCTCGCGCCGACAAGTTGTACATGTTTTGCACCGACACGATTTCGGTGATCTGCTGGGCCGCGGCGAGTTGATCGAGGTTAACCTCGGACAGACCAATATGGCGGATCTTGCCTTCGTTTTTCAAGGTGAGCAGCTCGCCCACCTGGTCGGCCAGTGGGAAGTTCGGGTCGATCCGGTGCAGCTGAAACAGGTCGATGGTGTCGACACCAAGACGGCGCAGGCTCATCTCCAGTTCTTGGCGCAGGTAGCTCGGATTGCCCAGCGGGATCCATACGTCTGGGCCGGTCCGCAGCAACCCGGCCTTGGTCGCGATCACCAGCCCGTCATAGGGATGCAGCGCCTCGGCGATGATCTCCTCGGAGATATAGGGGCCGTAGGAGTCGGCGGTGTCGATGAAGTTCACCCCCAGTTCGACGGCGCGCCGCAGCACCCGCACGGCCTCGTCGCGGTCAGCGGGCGGACCCCACACCCCCTTGCCCGTAAGTCGCATCGCGCCGAAACCAAGTCGGTTGACCGTCAGGTCGCCGCCGAGGGTGAACGTTCCGGATGCCTGCGCTAGAGCCTGAGAATTTTGTGCGGTCACTTCTACGACCGTACGCCAGAACCGCCGCATTTCTGAGCGTGGCAAGCTGAGCGGGTGCACCTCGATGCGCTTGAGGCATTGCCGCTGACCTACCAGGAGGTGGGCGCCACCGCAGCCGATCAACTGCCACCGGCATATGACCACCTGTACGTGCAAACCCAAATCGGCGCGGGAGAGCAGCGTTTCGAACACGCCGCCGACGCCGTCATGCACTGGGGCATGCAACGCGGAGCTGGCCTGCGCGTGCAAGCCAGCTCCGAGGTCGCCGCCGTCGGGACAGTGGTGCTGGTTCGACTGGGTTTCCTAACCGCGCCGTGCCGGGTGGTGTATGTCGTCGACGAACCCGAGCTACGCGGATTCGCCTACGGCACTTTGCCGGGTCATCCGGAGTGCGGCGAGGAACGGTTTGCGATCCGCCGCGACCCGACCACCTCCGCGGTGTTCGCGGAGGTATCGGCGTTCTCCCGGCCCGCGACCTGGTGGAGCAAGGCCGGCGGCCCGCTGGTGCTGGTGGCCCAACGCGTCATCGCCAAGCGCTACGTGCACGCGGTGTGACACGCCGGCTGGCCGGTTAATGGCATCCGATGCTGCCGTCATGCATTCCCTGCGCCAGCCGGGCAAGTGCGATGGCACCGACCAGCAACCCGAAATCACGCAGGGCTATGTCGTAATAGCCGGACAGGGTCAGCAGGTCAACGATGATCCCGGCTAGCCAGGCCGCGACCACCCAGGCACCGATCCGCGGCGCGACCGCTACCAGCACACCGGCCGCAATCTCGATCACACCCACGAGGTACATGCACTGGTCGGAGCTGCCGGGAACCAGGTGGCTGATCCAGCCGGCCAAGTACATGCTCCAGTGATGCGGGTGGGTCAGCAGATTGAAGAATTTGTCTAACCCAAACAGGATGGGCGCGACGGTAAATACGGTGCGCAGCAACAGGTACGCCGAGTACGCCGGATCCCGTAGCTGATCGGCAAGGGCAGGGGCCGCAGCGGCTGGTTTGGTACTCATGCCTGTCCTCCATTTCTAAAGGTTAATAATCTGAACGTTAGAATCGGTAGACTGTAACGTCAAGTGTTTTATCTGTTAGAAATGAGGATGTAGCAGTGGATGGTGGGGATTCCCGGGAGCGTGACGCCGCCGGGATCGGCGCACTTGCTGACCCAGTGCGTCACCAGCTTTACCAGTTTGTCTGCGCTCAACCCGCGCCGGTCAGCCGTGACCAGGCCGCCGATGCCGTCGGAATCCCACGTCACCAGGCCAAATTTCACTTGGACCGGCTCACCGCGCAGGGCCTGCTGGAAAGCGACTATGCCCGCCTGACCGGCCGATCCGGCCCCGGCGCGGGGCGAACCTCCAAGCTGTACCGCAGGTCCCCCCGCGACATCGCGATCAGCCTCCCGCAGCGCGAGTACGAGTTGGCCGGGCGGCTGATGGCCGCGGCCATCGCGCGGTCGGCCAGCACCGGAGAACCCATCGTCGAAGTGCTCAACCAGGTCGCCCACGACTACGGGCTAACCATCGGTGTTGCCGCCTGCCAGCAACCGCCCACCGACGCCGCGGTGGCGCTGCAGCTGGCAGTCGGCGTGCTGAGCACCTACGGTTACGAACCCCACCGTGCCGGGCCTGCCGATCATGACGTGTATCTAGCGAACTGCCCGTTCCACGCGCTGGCGCAACAGCAGACCGAACTGGCCTGCAATATGAACCACGCCCTGATCACCGGTGTGGCCGACGCCTTGGCGCCACATGGCCCGGACGCCCAGCTCTCCCCCGGCGCGGATCGGTGTTGTGTCGTGCTGAAGCGCGGCGTCGAGTAGTAACCCTATGCTCCCCAGGCGGCGAGTAAACCCTGCGCGCCTGAGCACATCGTCTCGATCACCTCGCTGACCGAGGCGTCGTCGCCGATCATCCCTACGCCCTGACCAGCGTCAACGGGGGCGATACGGCAGTCGTCGACGGCGATCGAGGCAACCAGGCCGGCACGCGCTGCCCGATCAGCAGCCAACGCGTCCTCGTTGCCCGCCCAGCGCGCGACGAAGTCGTTGGCCAGCACGCGCGACGGAAACCGCGCCGGCCAGGGCAGACCCATGGCGACATCGAAGACTCGGGTGACCGCGGTGTCGGTTGGCTGCGCCGCGATCAGGGCTCGGCGGCTACCGTCGCCGGTCAGCGCCTCTGGGCACGCCGCCAGCCGGGTGCCCACCCACGCCCCGCTCGCGCCGGCGGCCAACACCGCGGCCAGGCTGCGGGACGAGGCGATTCCGCCGGCGGCAAGCACCGGCACCGACACCGCATCCAAAACGCTGTCAAGCAACGGCAGCGTGCCGAGCTTCACGTCCCCGTGCCCGCCGCCCTCAGACCCGCGGGCGACCAGGATGTCGACACCGACGTCCACTGCCCGACGGGCCTCGAGGCTGTCGTATACCTGTGTGGCCGTGGCGATTCCGGCGTCATGCGCCTTATCGACCCACGACCAGTCCGCGCCGAAACTCACCGACAGCAGGATGGGTCGCGCGGCAAGGGCATCCTCCAACAGCTGGGCCTCGTGGCGCATCACCCAGTCCACCAGGCCGATTCCGAACTGCCCTGGCACGTACTGCAATTCGGTTTTCAGCAACGCCCTGGTAGCGACACTGCCCATGCCGACCATGCCCAGCCCACCGGCAGCGGTGACCGCCGCGGCCAACCTCCCGCCGGCAATCCCGCCCATCGGGGCGTTAACGATCGGTACCCGTAGGCCGAAACTCCTTGACCAGGGCGTCGATAACATCGCTGCGCGCTATTGCGGCGAGGGAGCGATGCTCTTCAGCACGGTCAGGATGATCACCGAATCCTCAACGGCGTGCAGCGCGTGCCGTTCCCGCGGAATCGCGATGTAGTCGCCGGCCTTGCCGTCCCAGGCGTCGCCACCGGCGGTGAGGCGCACGTGACCGCGCAGCACCTGCAGCGTCGCCTCACCGGGGCTGTCGTGTTCCGACAGATCGTGGCCAGCAAGCAGCGCCAGCACGGTCTGGCGAAGCTCGTGAGCATGACCACCGTGGATGGTGTGCGCGGCCCGCCCGCTGTGCGACTGTTGCGCCTCGGCCAACTTTTCGGAGGCCAGGCTGGTCAGCGAGATGGATTCCATGTCGGGGTCCTTTGGTCCGTGGGTTGGTCGATTCAGCTGGTTAGTAGCAGTATCCCCGCCACAAGCAACGCGACCGCCTTGACCGCCTCCAAACCGACATAGACGTAGTGACCGCGGGAGCGAGGAGCTTGCAGTCCGGCGAGCACCTCGTCGGAACGGCGGGCCAGTCGGGGACGCACCGCGATCAACTGAATGGCCAGTGCCACGAAAGCAACCGACAATGCCCCGATAATCCGTCCCGGCGTCGGACTGGTTGCCACGATCGCCAGGATGACAACGGCGAACCCGACCTCCACGGTGTTGAGGGCGCGGAACACCAACCGGCCAATGCCGAGCCCAATCTGCAGCGTCACGTTTGGCGCCCGAAACTTCAGCGGAGCTTCCAAAAACGAGATGGCCAGCACCATGCCCAGCCAGACGAAGGTGATGGCGACGACAACCGCTTGCCCGGCGGTCACCGGGCCGCTGGCAACGTCAGACAGATTCGGCGCGAAGTCGAATTTTTGGGCCCGCCACTCCACACAGCGTTTTCACCCTAGACAGAACAGCTCAGGCTGCTGAGCAGTTCGCGAGACACTCGCTCTTGCTCTTCGTAGCGGCTGGCGTCGCGTAGCAGCCCGTCACGCACCCCGCACAGCATGCTCACCACGTTGCGAGACGCCCAATGCATCTGTCCCATAGCGTCCAGCGAGGTCGCCTCGGTAAGCCACCGGGCATGCATGTCAAAGCGGCCCGCCATCGCCCGCATTTGCTCCGGGTCGGTCAAAAAACGCGCGGCCACTGTTTGTCTCCTTACCGAGAAATACTGCGACGACGTGGGTACTACCGCACAGTCACACGATTTATTCCCAGCTAGGCGGAATCGGTGTTGACCGACGATATCAACAGGCCGTCGACGTGGTCAACAACCCGTCGATAGTGTTCGACATCACATTTCGGGCAATCAACGTAGCGTTGGCTTTAATCGACAGTTATGTTGACAACCGTCGACCTATCTGTAGGGTAGTTAGCGTGTCCAACCAACCGGCGCAGACCGGCTACGCGCCTGCCTCACGAGGCCGCCGTCCGTCACGCACCTCAGGCGATGACCGTCAACAGGCCATCCTGGCCACCGCCGAGCGGCTGCTGAAGGAGCGACCACTAGCGGACTTCTCCGTGGGCGACTTGGCAAAAGGGGCGGGCATCTCTCGTCCCACCTTCTACTTCTATTTCCCCTCCAAGAATGCGGTGCTGCTGTCGCTGCTCGATCAGCTGAGCAGCAAGGCACACGCGGCGCTTGACGGCGAATTTTCCGGCGACCCCACGACCGCCTGGCGGGCCCGTATCGAGGCGTTTTTCGAGGTATCGGGTTCTCACCCGGGGGCCGGTGCGGCGGCGGAGGCCACCACCCCCGAGATGCGGCAGCTGTGGTTGACCCTTATGCAAAGCTGGATTTCCCACACCACCGCGGCGATCGAGGCGAAGCGCCAGCGAGGCACGGCCCCCGATAGCGTTGCGGCCGACGAGCTGGCGATCCCCCACGACCGGGTGATCGATACACTTGTGCACGTCTGGCTGGCCAGTATCTACGACCGCTGACAGTTCCTGGCTGCCGCGGATCCGGCGGGCGGGCTATGGTAGGTCGAGGGTACGTCGAGGCCACTACTACTATCGCGCCGCCGATGCTGCCGGCCCGCTCGGGCATCTACCCGGAGGACTCCGTGGCGAAGCTGATCATCCTACGTGGGGAGCAGCAGCATGTCTTCGCCCTGAATGACCCGACGAGCGTCGGCCGCGGGCCAGACAACATGCTCTGGCTGGACGACCCGGGCCTGTCCCGCCGCCACTGCGAGTTCCGTCGCAGCGGCCCGAACTGGCTGCTGCGCGATCTCGGCAGCTTCAACGGCTCGTTCGTGAACAGCCTCCTGGTGACCGAGCACACCCTGCGCTCGGGCGACCGCATCCAGCTCGGATCGACCGTGCTCTACTTTGCACCCGACGACGGTCCACCTAGCCCGGCCCCCCTGACATCATCACCGGACGACGACGAGGTCCAGCTCGTCACCAGCCACAAGGTCCGCAGACTGACGGCGCTCATCGAAATCACCAAGGCCCTTAACAGCGAACTCGACAAGGCGACGATCTTGGAGACGATCGTCGACAAGGGCGTCGAGCTGATCAAGGCCGAGCGCGGGTTCCTGATCCTGGTGCATGACGGGGAGCTCGAATTCCGAGTGGCGCGCAATCGCGAAAAGACCGACATCCAGAACCCGTCGAAGCTGATCTCGCGCTCCGTGCTCGACAGCGTCATGAAGACTGGCGAGCCGATGCTGACGACGGACGCGCAAACCGCGCTGCGCGGGTCCCTGTCGATCACCGCACTGGAAGTCCGCTCGCTGATCTGCGTGCCGCTACGGCTCAAGGATCGTATCCTCGGCGCGTTCTATGTGGACAGCAAGGTCGTGGAGGCGAAATTCAACGAGGAGTCACAGAACCTTCTGCACGCCTTCGCCGACCAAGCGGCGATCGCCATCGAAAACACCCGGCTTTTCGACGAGGTCGCCGAGTCACGCGAGGCGGAAAAGAGCGTCCGCCAGGTGTTCCAGAAATATGTGCCCGCCGACATCGTGCGCGAGGCGCTCAAGATCAAAGACGGTGGGCGGTTGAGCTCGAAACTCACCGCGACCGTGCTCTTCAGCGACATCCGCGGCTTCACCTCGATCAGCGAGAAGATGCCCCCGGAGAGCGTCGTCGGCTTCCTCAACGACTACCTGCAGCGCATGGTCGACATCGTTTTCGACGAGGGCGGAATCGTCGACAAGTTCATCGGCGATGCCGTGATGGCCGTTTTCGGCGCACCGGTGCCCAAGGCGGACGACGCCACCCGCGCCGTCCGCGCGGCGATGCGCATGATAGAGGAAATCGATCGCTTCAACGACGAGCAACGGACAAAAGGCGGCGTCGAGATCGACGTCGGGATCGGACTCCACACCGGCCCGCTGATCGCCGGGAACATCGGCTCCGACCGCAAGATGGAGTACACCGTGATCGGCGACACGGTGAATGCGGCCAAGCGGGTCGAGGCACTCAATCCGGAGATGAAAACGCACATCCTCATCACGCGAGAGTGTTTCGAGGCGACTGGCGCAGCCTTCGCGGTGCGCGAGTTGCCGCGCGTGCAAGTCAAGGGCAAAGAGCAGCCGCTGCAGCTGTACGAGGTGCTGGGCGAGGCGACCGTTTCCCCCGCAACCGAAATCATGCCGTACTCGGGGGCCCGTGAATCAGATACGGTGCGCCTTCCGCAAAAGCCGCGGGCTGACCGTCATCAGTAGCACGCGAACTGTATGAGCGCTATCAGGCCTGCCGGGAACCTGCGGCTGCCAACAGGCTGGGCATGCGCTTTCTGATCTAAACTTGAAGGCTCAAAGCTCGGCTGCGACTTGGTTTTCCGCCCACCGGTAGTCAACCTTGCTGAACGGTGACTGTTGCAGTTCGCCATGCACCACCCAAGATGGCTTTGGCCCAACTCATATAGGGCCAACTCGGAGCTTTCCTGCCGCGCGCCGAATCCCCACGCTGCAGCGCTCGGGCAAACCGGCGGGCACGTTCGCCGGTCCGAGAGAAGCCAAATCGCTTGTCCCCGAACAGGATGCAGTCCAAGACAGGTTGGCCGCGGCCACCGTCGCAAACACATGTCATTGCCCTCCCGGAGCACATCCAGCGACCTGTCGGCGGCGTGGTTTGCCGCAGCCAAATTCGGCAACCTAACTAATCGCGTCGCCGAAGGTAATACCGATGGGGGTGTCAAGATGTGATGCGAACGCCGTACTCGCCCACGCCACAAAATCGGTGGCAGCCCGGTCCAGTGCGGCAACGGCTGCCAAGAGCAAAGGGTTGGCATCGGACTTGCGATAAATCGTGTGAACTCGCCTGCGGGGGGGATTAGGGCCGATGCGACCGAGCTGGATGGCTCGGTCGGTTCCCAATGCAAGAGCTGGCAACAGTGCAATCCCTAGGCCCTCTTTCACCAGGCCGCGGATGATATCGAAATCGTTGCTTGTGAACATGACCTGGGGAACGAAACCTGCGGCGGCGCATATGCGATAAAAATTTTCAGATTCGTCTGAACAGGCTCGGTTAGTTACCCATTTCCGTTCCGATAAATCGGTGATGGCTAGCCGATGGTCGGGTTCCCGTGGTTCTAGACCACTTTCGATTACCACCAATTCTTCATCGAGGACGGTCCTCACTTCGACATTCTCTGGCCAGATTCGTGGCATAAGCCCGTACTCCATCACGATTCCAAGGTCGACCTTGCCCTCGGCCACAGCAGTAGTCATGGTGATTTGTAACAGTCCTTCGTCCTCGACGGTGATTGTGGCGCCGGGGTGCGCTTTTACTAGCCAGGCGAGAGCTTTGGGCACAAGTTTGGCCCCGGCGCTTCCGGATACACCGACTCTCAGGCGTCCATGCGTGCCATACGAGTAGGCACGCATCTCCTCCTCGGCCTCGTTGCTGTGCGTGATGATCGTGTCAGCGTGTTTGACCAAGGCTTCGCCGGCCGGGGTTGGCCATAAGCTTCGAGGGCCTCGTTCGAACAGCGACACTCCCACCGACTTCTCCAGGCTGGCGATCTGTTGCGATACAGCCGAGGTGGTGTAGCCAAGCTTCTGCGCAGCCCCTCGCAGCGATCCGGTTTTGACCACCGTTTGGAGAGTGTGGAGGTGAATGATGTTCAACAATGTGTGTCACCTCGCCGACGTTCGCTGCAACACAGTGCGGTGAGTGGAACCGAGCCTTCTGCATATAGGGTTAGTTGGTGCTGAGCAGCGAAGCTCGATCTTGATGGCTTGGTCGCGGCATACTGAGCCGATGCCCATCGCGCTTGTCCCTGGGGCGTTGCACTTGCGTCAGTGATTGGCTCCACCATCGAGAATTAAATCAGATGATGACGCCACCGTGTGGTTGGCTGCACATGGCGGGTAGCATTGTCATGCCTCGGAGAGATCTGCCCGGTACGTTTCGCGGAGTGCGAACACACATGCTAGGGAAATCGCAGCGCCGACAATGATGTACCAGGATACTGCCAAGGTGGTTTCTGCGGCATTGACCAGAATTCCGGCAATGGCCGGCGCCGGGGCACCGGAAACTACAGAGGAACATTGGTAGGCAATCGAGCACCCGGTGTATCGATAACGTGTCGGATATTGTTCTGAATAAACCGGTCCCTGGATGGAGCCAGGCGGTGCCCAACCGAAAACCAGCCCGGCGGCGATCGCGACGATGATGACCACGTGGTTACGGGTGTTGAGCAGGTAGAAGAATGGGATTGCGTAGAAGCCGATGATCAGGACGCCCAGCGCGTAGATCGGGCGTCGGCCGTATCGATCGGACAAGGCCGCGTAGAACGGCATCACAACCAGGCACAGGGCTGCCCCGACAAACACGCCTGTCAGGGGAACTGACCTCGAGATGTTCAGGTCTTTGGTCACATACACCAGCGAGTAGACCGTGAAGAGAAAGTACCCGATCGTCGATGCGAACTGTACAAAGATCAGCAGAAGGGTGACCTTCTTTTTGTGGTTCCAGACCTCGGCGATTGGTTTGCGTACCATGTCGCCGCGTTGCCGAATTTCCTGAAAACGAGGTGCCTCTTCTTGTTTGAGACGAATGTAGAGGCCGGCCCACACGATAAGCGCGCTTGAGAGAAATGGGATTCTCCAACCCCAGCCAAAGAATTGTTCGTTCGGTAGCAGCCCGAACACCGCCAGCATTCCTGCGGAAGCAAGCTGACCTGCCGGAACGCCGAGCTGTGTTGATACTGCGTAGAGACCTCGCTTGTCTGTTGGAGCGGATTCCATCACCACCAGAGTCCCACCGCCCCATTCACCTCCTAGCGCAATTCCTTGGGTGATCCGTAGAATTACCAGGATAATCGGCGCCGCCACACCGATCTGCGTCGATGGGGGCAGACATCCGATAAGAAAAGTGCCTATTCCCATCATCAGCAGGGTGGCGACGAGTGCGAACTTGCGGCTGACTCGATCACCGATCTGGCCGAAGATCAATCCGCCCAGTGGGCGGAAAAAGAAGGCGACGCCGAAACTAGCCAACGATGTCAACGTGCCGACCGTCGAGCCCATCTCAGCGAAGAAAACATGGGGAAAGACAATCGCTGCTGCGCTGCCATATAGAAAGTAGTCATACCACTCAGCTGAGGTGCCCAAGAAGCTGGATTTCACGGCCTGCCTGGCGGTCTTTCGGTCGACTAGCACGCCGGTTGCAACCATTTCGGCGTCGTTGGCGGGTCGACCGGCACTAGGAATCGTGGTCATGGTGCGGGCTCTTCATTCTCTCCAAAGTTAATGACGATGCCATTGAGTCCGCATCACCTCTGCCGGTGGTTCGCGCTTGCTGCGTGCAGTGAGGATGCCTTGGACGGTGATGATTTAGAGGCCCTGGTAGGGGTACTGGCGTCTGGTGACCTGGTGACACTTCAGAAGACAGCATTCTCGACTTCGCCGACGAGGGGTGCTTCGAATCGTGTGATCGAAAGGGGCGACAAATCGAGATCCGGATGTCCGTACAACAACAATTGGGCGACCGAGTTTCCGACAGCTGGCGATTGCATGAATCCGTGCCCAGAGAACCCCGCAGCAATATACAGCCCCCCAACCTCGCCAGCAGGTCCAATGATGGCCAGACCGTCCGGGGTCATCTCACGTAAGCCGGCCCAGCCCGCAGTAATCTTCAGCTCCGCCAAATCCGGAAAGCGATGCCATAAGGCTGCGGCCAGTCCCTGTGCCTGGCCCGAGTCAACCCGTGCCTCTTCTGTGGATGGAACGTGGCGATCGTTTCCTCCGATTATTGCACCGCCAGTCTTCAGCGGATGCAGGTAGGCCCCAGTCGCCATGTCCACCGTCAAGGGGAGGTTTCCGTTGATCGACGGTACTGGTCCGGCGGCAAAGGCCTGGCGCGAGTGCGGGAAAACCGGAATGTCGAGACCGCAGAGCGCACCGACTGCGCGGCTCTGAGGTCCAGCCGCAATCACGACCACCTCGGCTGCGATGTCTCCCTCCGACGTTTGCACGCCCGATACTGTTCCCTCAGAACCGACCACAATGTCAAGAACTCGGGTGTTCTGCATGACAAGCACGCCATTGCGGCGGGCAGCGTGCGCGTAGCCAGCAACCGCATCTGCGGGCCAAGCGGATCCATCGTTGGGCGTGTATGTCCCCGACAATAGGTCATCGGTACGCACTCCCGGGAAAATGGTTCTGATCTGCGCCGGATCGAGAATTTCAACATCGACACCGAGCGACCGCTGCAAGGCGGCGTTCTTTCCAAATGCCACCGAAGTTATCTCATCGGATATAAGGAACAAGTAACCGTGTTTACGAAAATCTAGAGGACGTCCCGTATATGCTTCGAAATTTTCCCAGAAGTCGACCGACTGTTGAACTAGCTCGATGTTTACCCGCGACGAGAACTGACAGCGTATTCCGCCTGTCGCGTATGCGGTTGTTCCCTCACCGAGAAGGTTGCGCTCGACCACGGCGACGTTCCGATACCCCGCAACGCCGAGGTGGTAGGCGATGGATATCCCAATTATTCCGCCGCCGATTATGACAACTCGACCGCCGTTAAGGGTCATCAAATCACCTCATCTAGTTTGGCGTCGGAAATTCCGCGACCTGACCCGACTTGCGATCGTATCGGCTCTTCAACCTTAAGCGGGCAGGTGGCCCGTCGATCTTGTTCGACGTGTCTAACAGTTGAAGGCCCTGGGCCTTCTGAATCTTGGGTGTGGCGATGCATTCAGGCCGGGAAGGAGCCGAGGGCTATGCCCGAGGCTACGACAGTGTTGTTGAGGCTGCCAGGAGCTCGAGCTGAGCACGTCGAGCGCCTATGGATACCCAATGGTTGATCGTTGCTTAACCGACCATCAAGAAATACTGTTGCTTTCGGTTGGCCTTGCCAGTGCCTTCGGCTATAGGCTAGGCACTCGAAGATCGCCGACGACTTTAAGGCATGGATCACTTATGGTGAATCCTTGCCGCATTCGAATTCTATTCGACTAATTAATAAAGCATCTGGCCTCAAGATGAACGTCCTAAACTATAACTACATGAAGGTAAAGATGTAGCGAAAGGAAGATCCTCATGGACAGCACGACGATCATTGGCGGGGGACATCGAAATTGCCCTCCTTGCCGACTTAGTGTCGGGCGAGTCGCTGCACGATCATTCCACGAAATTATTAACTATTAATCGGACCTGACATTCATGCGTTGCGGATACGGTGATCCCCACTGGCAACATTCCCAATACCGGCCCCGCACGCCGCCCACAAGTTCAGCGTGCATATCAATGAACGTCCGCAACTAGCGTGGCCAGCAATACTGACTGTTTCGAACATAACAACGAATTGCGTGTCAGGGTTAGCGCTGCCCCTGCTCGGTCGCAGTACGTCCCCGGCCTCCGGATACCAATGATCCACTCAAACACCTTGTGTGGGTAATGCGCTTGCAGTCGATATTTATCCTGGATTGATTATGGGGGGTAGGAATGACCAACCAGGCAGCACTTTTTCAAAGCATCGTGGCGTCACTTGCTGAAGGAGTCGTCGTCATCGGCTGCGACGGCCGCATCGAGCTGGCCAACCCAGCAGCCCAGCACATTCTCGACATAACCGCGACAGGTCATCGATGTGATGGCGCAGAGCGGCTATCACGGCTCGCCACCTACGACGCCGACGGCCGACCAAACGACCCAAACCATGGCACCGCTTTTGAAGCCTTCATCCACGCACCCCATACCGGTTATATCGTTGGCATCGACCGCCCCTCTGATGGGCAACGAATTTGGCTGTTGGTGAACAGCCGACCACTCAACCCCCAAGAGTCGAACGACTCGGCGGTGCTCGTCTCCTTCACCGACATCACCGACCAACGTACGGCCAGCCAGCGGCTAGCCCATCAGGCCGCTCATGATCCGCTAACTGGATTGCCCAACCGCCGGTATATCGAAGCCCGGCTCGACGAACACCTGAGCTTAGAATACCCAGACGTGCTGGGTGCCGTGCTATTCATCGACCTGGATAAATTCAAAACCATCAACGACTCACTCGGTCACAACGCCGGAGACATAGTTCTGCAAACCGTCGCACAGCGGCTTAAAACTGCACTGCGCCCATCCGACATCGTCGGCCGGCTGGGCGGAGACGAATTCGCCGCGCTCATATTAGGCCATGTCACACAACCTCAATTGGAGAATATCTCCACAAGGTTGCATGCAGCACTGGCCGAACCAGTATGCGTCGATGACTTCAGGTTCACTATTCGGGCCAGCATCGGCATGGTGAAAACCCAGCACAACGAACAACGCAACGGTGCCCAGATGCTGCGCGACGCCGACGCCGCGATGTATGCGGCCAAGCGCCAGAATGGAGGCGCCACCTGCTACTTCACCGGCCCAGCAGTCCAGTTGACACCCTCCACGAACCCGCCCTGGCGTGCCTCCGGTTTTCCGGACTGCGGACCAAATACGGTCCGATCCGGAAAGGACAAGTGGAATTGTCAAGAAAATACACAAAATACAAGCCCCGAGTTTCGTGACAAGGTTGCGAAGTTCGGGGTCGAGTCGAATCGGTCGATCGCCGAGGTGTCCCGCGAATACGTGGCTGAGCGAAACGACTGTCGGCGGCTGGGCGAAGAAACCCGACTTAGGACATTTTTCGGCGATTTTTCTGCTGTAGTCCACTGATCTGTGGTTTCGGTCGGTGTCGGGCCGGAATTTGCGCACTTAATCCGGGCTCTTAGGGTGCGGTGGTGGCCTACATACGCACCGTGAAGACCGCCTCAGGGCGACCGCGGTGCAGATCGTATGGTCCACCCAGCGCGGATCTCGCAGGTGGCATTCCCCCCGAGACCGTGGAGGCATCCGCTATAAGGAGTAGCGATGTCAGAGAAACGGAAGAAGAACGATCGGGAGTTCCGTGAGGGGGCTGTTCGGATCGTGCGTGAGACGGGTAAGTCAATCGCGCAGGCCGCGCGGGACCTGGGGATCCATGAGGGCACTCTGAGTAATTGGGTGACCCGGGATCGGGAGGGCCGGGGCGAGTTGACCCGCGACGATCTCGAGGAGCTCAAACGCCTGCGCAGCGAGAACGCTGAGCGGTTGGACCGCGTCAGCATGCCACCCGCAGAACACCGCGACGCGCCACTCGACGCTAAGAACCTGCGACGCGCATCCCGGTCAGGCATCCTTGACGCATGGACGTGGAAGCCCTGCTGCAGTCGATCCCGCCGCTCGCGGTCTACCTGCTGGTCGGCGGTGTGGTCGGGCTCGAGAGCCTGGGCGTTCCCCTACCGGGAGAGATCGTGCTGGTCAGTGCGGCGCTGTTGTCGTCGCGTCACGACCTGGCGGTCAACCCGATCGGTGTCGGTGTCGCCGCCGTGCTTGGCGCAGCGGTCGGTGACTCGATCGGCTACACCATCGGCCGCCGATTCGGCATGCCGCTCTTTGACCGCCTTGGCCGGCGGTTTCCGAAGCACTTCGGTCCCGGACATGTCGCGCTGGCTGAACGATTGTTTAACCGCTGGGGCGCTCGGGCAGTCTTCTTCGGTCGTTTCATTGCACTGCTGCGGATACTCGCCGGGCCGCTGGCGGGAGCGTTGAAAATGCACTACCCGCGCTTCCTAACTGCCAACGTTTCGGGCGCCATCTGTTGGGCGGGCGGCACTACCGCCCTGGTTTACTTCGCCGGGATGGCCGCCGAACGCTGGATGGAGCGGTTCTCCTGGATCGCGCTCGTCATCGCCGTGGTGGTCGGCATCACCGCCGCAATCTTGCTGCGCGAACGAACGTCACGCGCAATCGCCGAACTCGAGGCGGAGCACTACCGCAAAGCCGGCAGTACCGCCCCTAAAGCCGTTTGACGCCCGCCGTGAGGCTAGCCTCGGCATCAGGTGCGTGCAGTGCCACTACGCCGCGTTCACGATCCGCTCGCGAACCCGGGCGACAGCCGTAGCGTCAACGCTAGTCAGCGCGATCCTCGCGTACTCACAGCACGCCGACATAGACAGACCGCCCTGTCTCGTTATAGAAATGAAAGCATCGAATTGGCGAGAAGTCTGTCTTTAGACACCAGGGCGGGCGTCCATCCTGGCGTTTCAGCGCCAGTTGATTAGGAAATCCATCATGCGTTCTCTCACGACAGATCCGTGCTCCACCCACTTGATGCTCAGCACACGGCTCGTTTACGAGTTAGGGGATCCGCAGAGCACGCTCAGGGCGACCACCGATCGCAGCGGCCCGGCGGTGCTGATCAACGCGGGCGGCGAGGTCGACGCGTGCAACGAACACACCTGGCGCCAGCTGGTCGACGAGGCGGCCTCCGTCGTCGCGCCGCCGGGACCCTTCGTTGTCGACGTCAGCGGCCTGGATTTCATGGCCTGCTGCGCGTTCGCCGTACTGGCCGACCAGGGGACTCGGTGTCGCCGTCGCGGTATCGAACTGCGTCTGGTGAGTCGCCAGCCGATCGTGACTCGAATCGTCGAAGCATGTGAGCTCAGCGGCGTGCTGCCCATTTTCCCGACCGCGGACGCCGCACTCGCGGCAACCACGGCCAGCCGGTGACGCGAGCGCCCGCGACCGGACAGTTCGGCTGGTGGTGGCGCTGGAAATTGCGCTGGCGATCACTATCCGCCCGAGTCGCGTTGTAACCTAGCCCTAAGCCGAGTCTCATCGTCCCGACCAACAGTCTCCCCCGCCGGCACCGACCCCGGTGCTAATTCCCCACTTTGGGATTTAGCCCAGCGCTATACCGCGAGCAGGCGAACCAGCCCGATTAGGCCGACCGCCACGATGGCGGCACGCAATGCATTCGGCGGCAGCCGGCGCGCGTAACGGGCCCCAACCGATCCCCCGACCAGCGAGCCTGCCGCGATCAGGCCGGCCGCCGACCAGCTGATCCGGTCGAAGGCCACCAGCGTATAGCCAACTGCCGCAACAGTATTCACTAACAGCGCCAAAAGGTTCTTCGCTGCATTCATCCGCTGCACCGACTCCGGCAGCAATACACCCATCATGCCGACCAGCAAGATGCCCTGGGCGGCAGTGAAGTAGCCACCGTAGACACCGACAGCGAAGGTACCGAGCGCCAGCACAGCCATCCGTGCCGGTGTGATGTGTTCGGCGCGGCGGCCGGCTTCCTCGGCCCGACGCCGCGCCCAGGACTGAATCCGCGGCCCGACCACCACCAGCACCAAAGCCAGCACGAGAAGCACCGGAACGATCGCGGTGAACACCTTCTCAGGCAGGTGCAGCAGCAGAAACGCACCCAGCGCCGCGCCGATCAACGATGCCGGGATCTGCCAGCGCAACCGATTCCACTGACCGCGCAGCTCGGCGCGATAGCCCCAGGTAGCCGATACACCACCAGCCACCAGACCGACCGCGTTCGACATGGTCGACGTGACCGGTGGAAAACCAAGGGCGACCAGTGTTGGGAAGGTGATCAGAGTGCCAGATCCGACGAGCGCATTAATCGCGCCAGCGCCGAACCCGGCCAGGCCGATCGTAACCAAGTGGGAAACCAACACTCCGGGACCTTAGTCCGCCGTCGCGTTGCGCCGCCAATAACCGTGCGCTAAATCACGTCGCACCACCGCGGTCAGTCACCGATCGCCGGCGGCAGGCTCGCGGCGGGATCCGGTGGGCCGCAGTTCGACTGGCAGGTGAAGTCGATGAACAACTCGGCAAATATGACCGGGTATTCGACGGTGACCAAGTGCCCGGCGCCATCGATGGTGTGGCGGCGGGCATCAGGCAGCCGGGCCGTGAAAGCCTCGACGTCTGCCGGGGGCACGAAGTTGTCGTCACGTCCGTTGACGAGCATGACTGGGCATCTGATCAACTCCAAGGGCGCCGGTTGATAGCGGCGCGCCTTGACAGGGACATGGAAGTAAGCCGGCGCACCCACCCCCTTCGTCAATTGCGTGCATAAATCGGGCGCCAGCAGCTCCGGCCGCGCCACGTAGGCACCGAACGCAATTTTGCGCAACCACGGGTAGCGGGACACCCCACGCAACACGAACTCAGGAAGCGGCAAACCCGCGGTAATCATGTCCCCGATCACGGTGAGCGCAAGCCGCGGGTACTGTCACGCAGTGCGGATCGGATGCTGAAACATCGACACAATCGACAACGCCGGACCACCCGCAAGGGTCAGAGTCCGAATCCGATTCGGGTCGGCGACGGCCACCTAGAGCGAAAATAGAACCCATCGAATGGCCAACGAGGTCGCACTTGGCGACGTCGAGACGATCCAAAAATTCCACAATGGTCGCGACGATGCCCGCCATCGACACGGTGCGCCAAGGATGTGCCCTCGATGCTCCAAAGCCCGGCAGGTCCAGCGCGATGACCCGGCGCCGCTGACACAACAGGGCGATCACGTCTAGCCAGTATTGCCACGTTGAGCCGTGGCCGTGCAGCAGCACCACCGGTGGGCCAAGCCAGCCGATGTCGACGTAGTTTAGCTCCCGGCCCGCAATCAAGATTTGGTGTTCATAATGCGACCAGGTGATCGTGCGCCACGCACCGTCCACCGATCCGCCATAGCGCTCGCCTATTCGCCAGCCTCCCATGCTCAAAACGCCCCTGCCGCAATCACCCAACGATCAACTGCCGTCGTCTGACCGGATCTGGTAGGCGCGCACTGTTTTGCCTAGCCAGGCACGGCTAGTCTCGTCGGCCGAGCATAGCCACGCAACGTCACCGTATCCCCCAGCGACCAATAACTGCGCTCCTACCGAAGGCGTGGGATTTGGTGACGTATTTAGCCAGGTATGCCGCGACACGACGCGGCGACAGTCGCGATGCCGTCGTGCTTGCGGGATCATTTGGAGCTGCGGCGGTTTCGGGTATCAACGGTTGGGTGTCGATCTGGGTGTCGAACCGTAATGTGCGCACGGCCGCCTGGATAGGGTCACGGTCGCCGGCAGCAGCGTTGATGCGGGCTTGGCGGGCGGCGTTCCCGTCCGCGCCGGTCGCTCCACTGCGCCAGCCGCCAGCCGCCACCGCGACTAGCTTCGGCCTGACACCATGAGAGCCTCCTGCAACGACCACAAACGGCACGGCCAGGCCCAGCGTGTCCGCACGCACAGCGACCGAGCCTCGTCTTCTTCACTGCTATCAAGTCGGATCGCTGACTTGACCGCGAGCATCGATTAAGCTCATGCCTTACGGATGACACGCAAGGGGCGAACCCAGATGGAAATACTTGTCACGGGGGGCGCAGGCTTTCAGGGAAGTCATCTATCCGAGTCGCTACTGGCCGACGGGCATTGGGTCACTGTCCTGAATACGTCATCGAAGAGTGCGATCCGAAACACGAATGACTTTCGCTCGCACGAGCGAGCGGCCTTTATCTCGGGTTCGGTGACCGATGGAGAAACGGTCTATCGCGCGGTGCGCGAGCACCACGTCGTTTTTCATCTGGCCGCCAATATCAACGTCGACCAGTCCCTCGGTGATCCAGAGAGCTTTCTCGAAACCAACGTCATGGGCACCTACCGTGTGTTAGAAGCGGTACGGCGCTACAAGAACCGGTTGATCTACGTGTCGAGCTGCGAAGTGTACGGCGACGGACACAATCTGAAGGAAGGCGAGCTTCTTGACGAGAGAGCGGAGCTGAAACCGAACAGCCCCTACGGCGCCTCTAAGGCAGCGGCCGATCGGTTGTGCTACTCCTACTACCGCTCCTATGGTCTTGACGTCACGATTGTTCGGCCATTCAACATCTTTGGGGTGCGCCAGAAAACCGGGCGATTTGGTGCGCTGATTCCACGACTCGTCCGTCAGGCCATCAACGGCGAAAACCTCACGGTCTTCGGCGACGGTTCGGCAACACGCGACTATCTGTACGTAAGCGATATCGTCCATGCATACAACCTTGTGTTGCAAAACACCGCGCTTCGCGGACAGGCGATCAATTTCGCGAGCGGCAAAAACACCCGGGTGAAGGACATCGCCGAGTACATCGCCGGAAAGTTCGACGCCAAGATCGCACGTCGTGACGCACGCCCCGGTGAAGTCGCTCGCTTCCCGGCCAACATCGATCTCGCAAAGAGCATCGGATTCAAGCCCGAGGTCGATATCTGGGAAGGCATCGACCGCTATATCGAATGGGCGAAGGATCAGCCGCAATACGCCTATGAGCAAGACGGGTTCAGCGGCGTCTTGTCTCCCCGGTGATCCCCGCGATTACGGGTCTCCGGAAAAGCACGTCTTAGCCCAGTTGCCGCAGTTAGGCTGTGAAAGGTTGCATTCCACAAGCGGCGGGCGTTATGGCGCGTTCAGGGAGTAAAGAAATTGAAGTGAACGGTCCGGCTGAGGTGTCGATGCGTGGCGGCGAGTTGGATGGTGAGTTTTTGACGTCGCTGCGCGGGGAGGTTGACGCGTGGAGTGGGCATAACGCGCTGACTCAGTTGGTTGCGATGTTCGGCGGAGTTTTCCCGCGGCACGACGATCTGGCAGCCCGGTTGGCCGCCCTGGACGAGTTCAGCGGGGTATGGGATTACCGGGGCCGGACGAGGGCACGTCGGAGCGGGGAGCAGGTGCGCTGCCAAGACGCCGACGGCGGGGCACGGTGGATGATCCCCCGTCTAGACCTGTCGGACGGGCAACTGGACACGATTACGACGCTGGCGCAACAGCTGGGCCTTACAGATGAATCATGGCCCACTGAAAAAACATTCGATTACATGCTGGTGATCGGTGCCGGACGTTACTCGAACATGCTTCGGGCCCGGTGGGCGCGGGACCTAGCTGCGGAGAATCGCGTCGGTCATATCGTGCTGGCCGCCGCTTCTCGACGGCTGTTGCCGTCCGAAGACGACGCGGTCGCGTCCTGCGCGCCAGGCGCACGTACCGAATTCGATCTGCTGGCGGCCGCTGCGGCCGACGCGTTCGGGATGGATACTCGCGAAGTGGTACGGCATGGGCGGCAACGGGTCGGCGACCCGCATCTGGGCCAGATGGTCTGGCGTTTCGGCGAAGACAGCAATGACCTCGGGCTTCCCATCACACTGATCGAGGCACCGTCGCCGGACCCAAACAACCGCCGCGCCACCTCCGCGGATACCTTCACCTTTACCGCGCGGACACTGGATATCCAGCAATCAAATTGTCTACTGGTGACCGGTCAGCCGTTCGTCCCCTATCAGCACTTTGACGCGCTGCGAACTCTGACCCTGCCGTTCGGAATCGGTATCGAGACGGTGGGCTTCGGCATCGACCACTACGAAGGACTGCACGACATGGATCTGCAGCATCCCGCCAAACTGCTGCAGGAGGTCCGCTCGACGGTCCGGGCCGGCCACAGTCTGCTGGAACAGATCGAGGCTTGCCAACGAACAGCCCAACGCGCCGCGCTGAGGTCGCCCAAGATTACTCGTCGGCGGTGATTGTGCATGGTGTGGCGGGCGGGTAGCTGCCCGATACCGCGCGTAGCCGCCCCGGCGGCGGCCAGGGCCGCAGCCCCATGTTGCCCAGATAGCGCAGCGGATTGACGTGTGCGCGCCGAACCCGCGTCTCGAAATGCAGGTAACCGTCTGTTGAGTGGTCTTCCGCACCGAGGCTGCCGATCCGGGTTCCCGCACTGATTCGATCACCAAGTGCGATTTGTCTGTCGTCACCAGGCCGAAACACGTAGCGGATTTCGGTATCGCCGTTCGAGATGATCACCGAGTAACGGTGATCGACATCGCTTGCGCAGCAAACAGTTCCGGATATGACGGCGTAGATCGGGCTGCCGGGGTCAGCGGCGAAGTCGACGCCGGGATGGAAACCGTCCGCGCGGGGTCCGTATCCGCGGCCAATCGCGCGTGGCTCCGCCTCGATCGGTAACCGCGCACACGGCTCGATCCAGTCGAAGTCGCCACGTACCCGCCGCTGGTAGTCCGCTTTGAGGAGGCTGACCTCGTCGAGTGCGTAGCCGAACAACAGGGATCGATCATAGGCCACACCGAAGTTGTACCGAAAATCCGGATCGAGCCGCATGTAGTGCCTGACTCGCGAGATCCGTTCCTCCAGCGTCGACCAGCCGTGGTGCGTCAAGCGGATTCCGTCCAGCTGCCCTATCCGACCGTGATCGGTGATGTTGGCCGGCCAGTGCAAATTGTGCATCAACTTGGGTCCCGCATGCAGACCCGGGTACCAACGCCAAAACGGCCCGCGCAGCGCCTCGGCGGTGCCCATCACCGGCACCATGTCCGGGTATTCCGGGTCATCCCAGCGGGAAACCATCGGACACATCAGCGCCGCTACCTCGTCCGGTGTGCGCGTAAGCACCTCACGGATGTCGACGTCGATCTGGAAAGTCCAGTCGGCGTCGACCATCACCATCCAGTCCGGGCGACAGAAATCGGCCATCCGGTACAGCAGCTCCAGCCCGGTGGACTCGGGGATCAACCATGGTGTGGACGGCAGATCTGCCCGGGCGCGAACAACATTGGTGACCGCGGCGTGGTTCGCTAGAATCGCAGCGGTGTCGTCGGTGCTGCGGTCGTCGATCGCGTAGATGTCGTCGCTGAAGGTGGCCAGCGAGTCCAAGGTATCAGCCAAGGTCTCGCCGGCGTTGTGGGCACGCGTTACCGCCAGAATCCGCATCGTGGGTGTCCACTAAGTCGCGTGGATCACGCAAGAACCGAAATGTAGTAGCTGGGCTTGTCGGAAGGCGCGACGTAATTGCCAGGCATCACGGGCAGGTCGTGATCGGCCAGCAGCTGCGCGGCCGTGGTCCCCACCGATCGCCACCCGTGGTTGTCGAGGTAGTCGGCAACCTCGCTGCGGGCCCCGGAATAGTTCAGCGACCAGATGTCTAGATGGAATCCATGGTCACGCCAGGTGCGAGTCGCACTGCGGATGATTTCTTCGACCCGCCCGGAGTCCAGGTCCGACGACCCCATGAACGCCTCCATGGCCATTCGGCTTGCCGGCGCGCTGAGATCGGTGACGTTGTCCAGCAAGCGATCCTGGGCTTCCGGGGGAAGATAGCCGAACAGTCCTTCGGCGATCCAGGCGGTCGGTAACGCCGGTTCGAATCCGCTACGCAGCAGCGCGGCCGGCCAGTCGTGACGCAGGTCGGCCGGCACCATCCGCAGATCCGCCGTCGGTTCAGCACCCAGCTGTGCCAACGTTTCGGCCTTGAACTTCAGCACGTCCGGCTGATCGATCTCATACACCGTCATGCCCGGCGGCCACGGCAGTCGGTAGCCGCGCGCGTCGAGCCCGGACGCCAGGATCACTGCCTGCCGAATCCCGGTGGCTGTGGCGTCCGCAAAGAACTGATCGAAGTAGCGAGTGCGGGCCACCAACTCGGTGGTCATTCGCTGTAGACCCCAGGCCGCTTCGGGCTCGTCGACGTCGGATGCGCGGAGCTCTCCGGTGGCCCATCTGATAAGAAATTCGATACCCACCGCGCGGACCAACGGCTCGGCGAACCGGTCCTCGATCAACGGATCGGCCGAATTGGTAGCCCTCGCGCGACCCGCGGCCACCAGCGTCGCGGTCGCGCCGACATGGCTGGCCAGATCCCAGCTATCGTCGTCGCTACGCATCACAATCCTCCCGTCTAGACGCATTCGGCGCGCACAACGACGGATATCGTGCCCGCCGCAGCCAGCTCGTCCGACCGACGTAACGTGCAACGACGTCCTCATCCCCAGGAATTCGTTGACCACTCCGAACCTTTTCCTCCACCGTTCCGCACAACGGCCAGGCGCCGTCGTCGTCCACAGCCACGGACAGTTCCTTCGTCGTGAGATCTACGTATCCCATCTCGCACAACTATGGTCAAAGAATCGCATACACACGGCGTGTTGAGTGAAACTATTCACCCAAATTAATTAGCCGACGGCGACTGGCATGGGCGGCATGCGGCGAACGCGTTCCTGGCGCATTTGAGCGGACGTGGGTTCCGTCCGGCCACGGTGCGTATGCGTTCGACGTGGTGAACCTGGCCCGGTTCCTCGGCGAAAGAGATGTGGCACAAGCTGTCGTTGATGAGCCGTGTGCTTGCCATGCGTGCCCGACATACGGACATACTTCCCGCAGGACCAGCAGCCCCCCAGTGAGGTGTCCACCATCAGGGGTCAGTCCCTTGGTATTAGGAGTTTCTGCAATCGCGCCAACATCGGATTGGGGAAGCCCGCGGCCCCACGGTCGTCGAGGAAGCGCAGGTGCGCTGCGTATGTTGCGGCGACCGTCGCCAAGCTCAGTGTCATGGCTCCCCGTCAAACGATTGCCATGCAGTCCACCGCGGGGCTGATCACCGCGGCTGGTCGGTCAAGACGCCGCTGATGAAGATGGTGTCGTCGTCGTCTGGAGCGGGCACATTGAGGCCGCTGCGCCGAAACAGTTCTGCTAGCGGCACGCCTTCGAGCTGCCAGCCCTTGGCGCCGAGGTAGTCGAGGACGTGGTTGCGTTGGCCGGTGTAGACCAACGAAGCCAAATCGACGTCGACGCCATGGTCGCGGAACGGGTTGGATATGGTCCGCGCTCGCTCGGCGCCGAAATCCACGATACTGGTAACGAATTCAGTGGCTACCATGCTCCCGGGCGTGCTGAGTGCGGTGATGTTATCGAACAGCCGGTCCTGGGCCTCCGGCTTTAGATAAATCAGTAACCCCTCGGCCAGCCACGCTGTCGGTGCTGCCGAGTCAAACCCGGCGGCTTGCAATGCCGTCAGCCAATCTGCGCGCAAGTCGATGGGCACGGCGCGTCGAGTGACAGAGGGTTCGGCGCCCAAGTCGGCCAAGGTCGTCGTCTTGAACTCCATCACTTGTGGTTGGTCGATCTCGTACATCACTGTCCCGGCCGGCCACGACAGACGGTAGGCCCGGGCGTCCAACCCGGACGCGAGGATCACCACTTGCCGAATCCCCCGGTCGGTGGCGTTGAGGACATAGTCGTCAAAGTACTTCGTGCGGACCGCGTTTCCGTCAACCATCGCCTGCGCCACGGTCGGTGAGACGTCCGCGATCGTCGACATGTCGAGTTCGCCGTCCATCATCTTGGTGAAGAAATCCAGCCCCACCGCACGGACCAGAGGTTCAGCGAACGGATCGTTGATCAAACCGCGCGGATCCTTGGTGGCCATCGCGCGCCCGGCCGCAACAATGGTCGCGGTGACACCGACGCTGGACGTCAGATCCCAGCTGTCGTCGTCGGTGCGGGGCATCAGCCCACCTTAGCCGTGATCGTGACATCGGCGAGCAGCTTGCTCATCGGTGCTGCTGTGCTATTGGCGTCGGAACAGGCGCCCGTGGTGGCTACAGAACCAGGCGATGTTGCCGTCCGGTCCGCGGACGAAGTTGGATCGACTGCCGGTGGGCTTGTTGTCGGGTCCGAGGTCGAGCCCATAGTCGGGCCGGTAGAAGGCGAGGCCCAGTTTGGCGCTATTCTGGCCATCCGGGTTGGCATCGCCGGCGCCCATGCTTCCAGCGAGCTGGCCGTCCCTTGCCCGGAACTCGATGACCGTTTGCTCGAGGCTGCCATCCTGGGAGACTTGCTCGGCGATGTACCGGCCCTGGTAGGGCGCCAGGTCGACGGCGCCAAGGTGTTGCGGTGTGGCAGGCAGGTTGGTGACCCCGGCGAATCTGTGCAACGCCCAGTCGCAGGCGAAAAGATCGTTGATCATATGAAATCCGCCATCAGAGTTGGTGAGCACAGTCATGGCGAAGTCGCGATCGGGCACCATGACGAAACCAGAGCGTTGCCCCTTCCAGGTGCCGCCGTGCTCAACGATGGTCACATTCTCCGCGGAGGGCCGCAGCATCCAGGTCACGCCCATCCCGGTCAGCTCGACGAAAAGTGTTCCGCCCGCGCCCGGGTTCGAGCGCATTGCCTCCAGCGACTGTCGGCTCAGAATCTGCTCGCCGTTAAGCGCCCTGCCGTCGCCGAGGTGGAACTGTGCGTAGCGCAGCTGGTCTCGCGCTGTCGACATCAACCCACCGGTGGGGTTGCAGCTGCGCGGGAATGCCCAAAAGTCGGTATCGACAATGGGTTTGCCGTCGACCACGCTGTGCGATGCCGCCACATTCAGACCGATTATTTGGTCGGAAAAGTAGCGGGTGTGAGCCAGCTGCAGCGGGTCAAGCACCAGCTTCTGCGCCGCAGACTCGTAGGTTGTTCCGGCGACAAGCTCGATGATGCGGCCCGCCACCACAAGACCTGAATTGTTGTACGCGAACGTGGTTCCCGGAGGAGTTAGCTGCGGTAAACGTGTCATTGAGTTGACGTAGCGCGCCACCGCGTCATCGCCGCGCCCAAAGTCCTGCCCATTGCGACCATCCCAGCCTGCAGTGTGGTTGAGCAGTTGGCGCACGGTCACCGTGGCGCTGACTGACTCGTCAGCCACCGCGAAGTCAGGGATGTAGAGGCGCACAGGTGAATCCAGGTCTACCTTGCCTTGCTCGACCAGCCGCATCATCACTGTTCCTGTGAAAGTCTTTGTGGTGGAACCGATTCGGAAGACAGTGTCACCGTCGACAGGCAACGGATGGTCGACGTTGGTCACCCCGTAGCCTTTGACGTATTCTTGGCCACCGGCCCAGACAGCAACCGCGACGCCTGGAATCGCATAGGCCTTCATGCCCGCGTTGATCTTGGCATCGAGTTCGTCGAACGCTACGCCAAGGTCTGTGCAGTTAGCAGTTTCAACCACTGCAGCGGCGCTTTCGTCCGATATCGAGTCCGCACCGCGTGCAGGCCCGCGTCGAGGGACTCGAGATCATCGGCGGACATAATGACCGCGGCGACCCGGCCCCTGGCAGCTGATCTGAATAGCCTCGTGGGCGGCATCCGCTTCGTCAACTAGCTCGGAAAGCTTGTCTTTGGCCTTCAGCGGTACCGTCCACATGACTATCAATATAGCTGGACTTACATAAACATCGCGAAGCTCCGGGAGTGGTGCGCTTCGACTGATTCTTCGTGGTGACGCGCCGGGACCCCAAGGGCCTGCTGGAAATGGATTCGGTTGCACCGCTGGGGGCGTCGCGAGAGATTCGGCAAGCCCGACGCTAGAAGGTCCTGATGACGTTCATCGACGCGGTGGCTCGGTTGATGGACGCCATGCACCGCTACTCGAGACCCTGTATCTCGTCGACCGTCGACGACGTCGCGGTCATCGGTGTTCCCGATGACTTCTGGGGCGAATCGGTCAAGGCGATCGTTGTCAGCACCACCGAACTTAAACCCGACGACATCATCGAGTTTGCCGACCAGCAGCTGGCGGGCTACAAATGCCCGCGAACGGTTGACTTCGTAGCAGCGATACCCGCAATGCAAGCGGTAAGACCCTCAAAACCCAGCTCCGGCAGCCCTATTGGAAGGACCGGCCGCACGGAATCTAGGCGCCGTCAGAACCCGAACTGACATTGGTGCAACAGCGCGCCGCATGACATCTCACCCGCACCTAAAGATATGGCAGCGTGGCAGTTGTGTAGCTCTCAGATTCGTCAGCGATCAGCTCGCTTAGTTTGGCCTGACCAACAGCGGCGCCGGGGTCGTACTGGATTGCCTGATGCGGGGTCTCCTTGAGGATCCGACCAACGGAATGGCTTTGCGGGCACTCAAGTTTCAGCACACCTACCCCTGCTTGCCTGGCTACCATCATTCACCGTCCTTACCGGGGTATTGGTCTCGTTCTCAGTGCCACGCTCATTGTCGTCCGGAGATTGAGAGTTGCGGCCCCCACTCACCTCGACCGACCATCCCAGCGCCGGTAGTACCTGCATCGTCAGCAGAGGAGCGAGATCAGTAGGTAGCGCTGGTCGCGCAGGATCAAGCCAGCGAAGCTCCTCGATCTCTGCCGACGGCGTTGCTGCAACGGCAAGCGGATACTCAAAGACGGTTGCCTCCACCTCCAGTCTGTGCTCATTGGCCGCGGGAGCACGGAACCGACCCATCTCCTGCAGTCCGCCCCGATCGAGAGTGACTCCAAGTTCTTCGGCGCACTCACGGATTGCCGCATCGGTGGCCGACTCGTCCGGCTCGGGCTTGCCGCCCGGCAGCATGAAGCGCGTTGTGCCGCGCTTTCGCACCGTCAACATCCTGCCTGCCGCGTCCCGCATCACCACGGCACTGACCTGGATGACGCCCGACAGAGGATGCTCAACCACCGGAATCACATCCCCCTCTCGGCCCGACGAGCGTGCCGGCCGCGCACCGCATCGGCGCGCGCCAACATTACCCGTTAGTGACGGAAATCATGCGGCGGCGCGCCTCCGGCAATGACCTCAGCAGCATCGCCAACCCACCCGCATAATCAACTGGCGAGATCGCGCGTGGCGCTGATTTGCGCGGCCTTGTCGACCATGAAGTGATTGAACTTCAGCACCGCTTCGACAGATTCAAAGCAGGCGCGGCGGCAATCGATAGTGCAGCTAACATTTCTTGCCCAGTACCGGCCGACTTAGCCGAGGCTTGTCGGCGCCCACAATAGCAGCTGGGTAGCAGCCGGATCAGCCCTGCTGGAAATGTCAGTCCACATTATAGGAGTGGGGCAGAGCGACATTAAGTCAAATGACTGCTAGCGAACATCTGGATGGGCACACCGCTACTTACACACGCGGTGTATTCGTGGCGTGCGACAGGCGATGGCGGTACGCGCTAGTGGTGCGCAGGTCCCGTTCGGTCAAGTCCCGGCGCTGACGCCAGGTGCGTGCGTCTTAACGGCCTCGATGCCCTTTCGGCGCTGGCCTTTGCCTCATAGGCTCGGGGTGGCGGCGATAATTTCACCGTTGAGGGCCTTGAGGTGGAACCGGAACTTTCCCGTCTTATCGTTGCTCATCTCGAACTTGCCTACCATTGCAGTTCTCCTTGTTCGTTTCTCGAACAGCAGAAACCGCTACCACCGCTTAACGCCGTGTAGCATCCTTGAACTTAACCAGGACGTCACGACTTGGGGTGTCTACCAGCCCAACTGGCGATTACGAACCTGGCCTCGAATTGCACATTTTGAATTAGCTGCCCTAGGTATACAGCGTAAAGCCGCAACGCCGGGTGAGGTCTTAGACCGGGATGCAACCCAACGGTTAGTGACCTGCGGTTATGCGCTTCGGCGCGCCGCATGCGGCACATTGACCTTTCGCAAAGCGCTTGTGGCAGCACGAATTACCGCTGTCGCGACTACTCGGCCCGGCCCCAACGAATACCGCGACTCGGCTAGCCAAGGATCAAGAGTTGAGGTATACCATGTACGGTTTAGGTATACCTAACCAAAGTACCTGCGAAACGTTAGGACGGGTCATGCTCAGGCGGAGGCAGATCTCACAGGGCCAATCCGGTTCGGATCAATCCGGTTCGCGCCAGTCCGGTCCGGTGATCCCGCTAGCTCAGCTGGCGCCCGGGCAGCGGGCCACCATCGTAGGCACGGTGCACCACGCAACATCTGCCGTCGCGACCCGGCTACAGCAACTGGGCTTTCGGTCGGCGGCGTCTATCACAGCGATCCGTCGCGCACCGCTTGGTGATCCAACGATCTACCGGGTGCAAGACACCGAACTGTGCCTCCGTCGCCGGGAAGCGCGACTGATCGAAGTTGTCCCAGTAGCACAGGGATGACGTCCTGCCACGACGGTGATCGCGGCCCAGTTGCCCTTGCGGGTACCCACCGAGTAGTCCTGGTCGGCAATCCGAACGCCGGCAAAACCACGGTGTTCAATCGGCTGACCGGGCTACGCGCAAAAACCGGCAATTATCCGGGTGTCACGGTCGGACGCAGCGTCGGCACCATCAAGGTCGACGGCGTCACCATCGCCGTCGAGGACCTTCCCGGCACCTACAGCCTTGAGGCGATCAGCCCGGACGAGCAGGTGGTTACCCACGTGCTCTCCGGTGAGCTCGACGGCATCGACCGTCCCGACGCGATCGTGGTGGTCACCGACGTGACCACGCTTCGTCGTTCGATCCTGCTTGTGGCGCAAACGCTCCGGCTAGGCCTTCCATGCCTACTGGCACTCACCATGAGCGATGAATTAACCGCCCGCGGTGGCCGGGTCGACATCGATGCGTTGTCGGCAGCGGTGGGGATACCAGTAACCGCAGTCGTCGCGCACCGTGGTTCGGGCATCGACGGACTGCGTGCACAGCTGGGCTCCTTCGACCGGTGGCAGCGGCCGCCGATACCGCCACCGTCTGATCCCGATGCTGCCGACGCCTGGGGAAAATCGGTGCTCAATGCCGCTGATTACGTTGCACCACAAGCGGATCAGCGTACGAGCCGGATCGACCAGGTTGTGCTGCACCCGTTGTGGGGCTCCGTCGTTTTCTTCGCGGTGATGTTTGCGTTCTTCCAGGTCGTCTTCACCGCTGCGGCGCCACTGCAGGATTTGGTCGAGCAGGGGCTCACCTGGCTGGGCGGCCAGGTCACCGGTCATTGTGGCAACTGGGCGCTGGCTGGTCTGCTCGGCAACGGGATCATCGGCGGCGTCGGCACCGTCCTGCAGTTCATCCCGCAGATTGCGCTGCTGTTCTTGCTGATCGCGCTGCTAGAAAACGTGGGCTATATGGCACGAGCTGCATTCCTCATGGACCGGGTAATGGCCAGGACCGGGCTGGAAGGCCGCGCCTTTGTCGCCATGCTGTCCTCGTTCGCCTGCGCGGTCCCGGGCATCATGGCCACCCGAACGTTGCCGTCGTCACGCGACCGAATCGCCACCATCCTCTCCGCGCCACTGATGACCTGTTCCGCTCGCCTGCCGATATTCACGTTGCTGATCGGTGCGCTGGTCGCACCACATAGACGCTGGTGGGGCCTCAGCGCGCAGGGCGTAATGATGTTTTTGTTGTATCTCAGCGGTGGCGCGGTGGCGCTCCTCACCGCGTGGATGTTCAAGTCGACGATCCTGCGCAGCGACCTGCTGCCGTTCACCATGGAGCTGCCGCCTTACCGGTTTCCCTCCCCCCAAGCCGTGCTGGTGACAATGTGGGGCGCAGCGAAGATGTTCCTGCGTAAGGCCGGAACCATCATCCTGACCACGTCAGTGGTGTTGTGGGCGCTGCTCAATCTGCCACTGCGCGACGCCGAGACAGCGCAGCTGTCCCCGGCCGCCGCCACCGCATACGTGATAGACCACAGCTATGCCGCGGACATTGGCAAGGCCATCGAGCCGGTGTTCAAGCCACTCGGCTTTGGCTGGCGCACCGACGTCGCATTGCTCGGCTCCCTGGCAGCGCGGGAGGTGTTCGTATCCACCCTCGGCCAGGTGGCGGCGGCAACAAACCCCGACGAACCACTTGAGTCGTTGGCCACCATGACCGACGACCGGGGACACCGGGAATTTACCGCGCCGACGGTCATCGCGCTGTTGGCGTATTTCATGTTCGCGCTGCAGTGCATGTCGACCATCGCGGTGATGCGCCGCGAAACCAACTCGTGGCGATGGCCGGCGCTCGCGTTCAGTTACATGTTTGTCCTTGCCTGGGCGATAGCGTTCGCTGCCCGATCGATTGCGACGGGTCTTGGCGCATGATTGCGATGCACGCCATGGCCACCGACGACCCGCGACAACTGCGCTGGGTGGTCGCGCCCGATGACCTCCCGCCTGCCGGCACCGTCCAGCAAGCTCCAGGCCGGCTCGGCGCACTGCTGGACAGCGGGGTAATCGAGCAGCTGGTCGTGCGTACCGCCGACGTGTTGATCACGCTGAGCACCGGAAACAGTTGGCGCGAACTTGGCGACCAGGTCCAAGACGCACTCGCCGACGCGCTACTGCACCCGGCGACCTGGCAGGCCGATGCGGTAACTGACGACCTCGCCAACTTGGCAGAAATCGCCAGCAAGCTACTCATGGGATCGATCGGCGACCTAGCCGAATCACATGGTGGATCAATCGAATTGGTGTCGGTGACTGGCACCAATGTGGCGGTTCGGATGTCTGGCGCCTGCAAGGGGTGCCCGGCAGCGAGCTCGACACTGCACGACAAGCTACAACGCGAACTGCGCCGACAGGTCGGACAGCAGGTCACCGTTTCCAGTGAAACTGGTTCAGCTCCATTGGCATTGGGCAAAAAGTTGCTGTCCTTGATGGTCCGTTGAACAAGCTGGCACGCACGCTTTTGCCAAAGGCTAAGTCTAGGTTAGGTTTTCAAGGGACGTCGAGCTCATCCGTGTAGCCTAGCGCGATCGACCAGACAACCCGTGCCTAGCGGGCCTCGGTTTCGGCGTGCTGCAACCAGTGCCGGCTGGTATCTCGCATCGTCGCACGATGAATCAGGTCCCGCGAAGTACATCCGAATGCCGATACAGACATTGTGGGTTGCGCTTACGCAAACTGCTGTACCGCCATCGATGAGTGCGGCGTCAGCGACCGCTGACCCGGCCAAGGTCGAGTTTGGGCGGCCGAAGATCTACGCGCCGTTAAGGCCACAGATACGCATCTATGCTGACGCAATCGGCCCCCGTATCACCGGATGCTGGCAAGCATGAGCCCGATTGATACTCTCCAACAGGCCAGCCATCCATTGATCACGGTGGTGGATGCGTTGCTAAATGAGCCGAGACCTGCGCCGTTTGAGCCGTACCAGGTTCCAGATGGCTCTTTTCCGCTTGCCCATGCCACAACCGGCTTATATTTGGCTGCGAACGCGATAGCTGAAGCTGACTATGCTCGAGCCGTGTCGGATTGGCAGAAGCGGCAGCAGATATTGCAGAGATGGCGTAAGCGCTTACAGAACCGTTCTATTCCGCACACTCGGTTGGTCACCATGGAAATGACGCGGAGCACCCGGCCAACCCTTAAAAGGCATTGTGGTCTTGATACCGATCAGTACGAAACAATGCTTACGACGCTCGAAGTCATCTTCCATTGGCCACAACTTCGCGATGCCGAAAGAGCTCGTAAACATAGGAGCCTGGCGGACAGATTCTCCTCCGTTAGCACCATCTTTCGGCGCTGCGAGCAAAGGACGCACGAGATCCTTCAGCATGCAAAGAACCGGATCGAAGCGCTCGACCCCTCCGATCATGCTGGACGAAACCAGATCATCGCGTCAGCCCACCGTGACATAGAAACAACTAGCGAAACGGCCATCGGGCGCATCAACACCCAAACCCGCCGGATTCTCGACCTGGACGAAAACACTGCAGGCATCAGCGTCAAACAGTGGCTACGTGATCACGGCCTAGTCATATCAACGTGACTCGGGAGTGTGCTTCGAGCCCACCTGAGACCCGTTGGTAGGACTGATAATCAACAGCCGTTGCGAACGGCGACACCCCCCAGGGCCACCCGGACCTCACTGGTGATCTCCGGCGGCTCGGGCCACGGGGTTATCTTCGACAACCTATCCGCCACCGCAGCTGCATAGGCCTCCATCACCTTGACATTCCAGGCCCAGAACCGGTGGTATTGGTTCTCGACTGCCGCGATCGCCGAAGCGTTCTCCCCGAACATGTCGGCCGCGATCAGCGCCTGGAACTGAGTGCGGTTCCAAGCAATCGCTTCCGGGGACACCACCATCTGACGCGCATCGCTATACGCTTCCACAAGGCGGTAAGCCTGTTCGGCGGTCCGATAGATTTGCCAGCAGAGAACATCCAGCCACTGCCGATACGGCGCGGCCGCCTCGGCCATCCCTATCGCCGACGCACCTAACCACTGCTCTTGTAGCACCGCTACCGCTGCCGCCAACGGGCCAACCGTGTCACGCATCGCATAACACGTGTTCTCCCACTCTGCAGCGGCGGCAAACATCGAATCAGGACCCGCGCCCGTATACATCTTGGCGGAGATGATCTCTGGCGGTAACGAATCGAAAAACATCTTTGTTCCGTTGTTCCTTCCGGCTCGTAACGACAGGCCACTGAGGCCGACGTCTGCTGTGCTGGTATCGGACGCCCCTCACCCTGACTACGTGAACTCCAGGCCGAGATAGCAGCAGCCCACCCTAGATTCGTACCAGGTCTGGATCGCGGCGTCGTCACAGACACCTATCGGCGGTGTAGCCGAAGTTGTAGATCGACGGGTTTAAGTATCAGGGCCTCGGAGACCGAGAGCCAGTATCCGGGTCGTGGTTCAAGGTTGTGGTGGAGTACGGTCGCGAGGGTCAAAAGGATCTCGTGGAACGCGAATTGATCGCCGATGCAGACCCGGGCACCGGTTCCAAATGACTTGTAGGTGCGTGGTGGAAATTTGCGCAGATTCTGGGGCAGGAAGCAGTCGGGGTTGAATTCGTTGGCGTCAGGTCCAGCAGCCCGAGCGTGGGATGTGGCGACACCCCGTGATAACAACGAGGAAACCCGTGAACTCGGCGGTCAGTAAAATCATCGTCCGGTACGACAACTCCTGCGCGATGGTAACCGTCATTCCGCGACGATGAGCAAGGAATTCCTCAATAATATTGTTGCGCAGTAGGTTACAGACGACCAAAAGCGCAAAGCAGGTGGTTTAGGTACGTTTCATACAGGCTGGTTGTTGAAGCGGATATACCACACGGCCAGCACAGCAGCCATGAATGCCAGCAGAGGCCATCGTTTTACAGCGACGGTTTCGTAGGTGAAAGCGACGCCTCCGTAGGTTTCTGGCATTCGATTGGTTGGTCATCCACAGCCACTGCAAAAGCCCTGGGTCCATGCAACGTCGAGCAACTCATGGCAAAGTGTTGGTGAAAGTTGTTGATCACCATGGATGTTGGGGCATAGTACGGCGTTTCGTTCATCGACTGTGTGTGAGCGTGTATCGGACGGGCGAGTCCTGGCCGGGATCGTCAGCACGGCCACATTCGCACAGGGAGCAAGGAACTGCAGCGACGGGCACAACAGCAACATTCAAGTTGGAGACCTCAACGCGCGGCGCCTACGCGACCAACGTGTAACCATCTCTGCAACGAGGATCCAACGAATGAAGCAGACCGTGTTCATGCCGGAATTCGTCGAGTACATTTCACGACACCTTCAAGACGGCGTGCTCGACGTGTCATCTACGTGTCGATCTCCTACTGCACCGCGGTGCACAAGTGCGCGTGCGGCTGCGGCAACAAAGGTCATCACTACCTCTCATCAACGGCGATGGTGCGCGTGATCGTGTCGGCGACAACAGGCGCGGCGAGTAGCCACCTGAACCCACTACCATTAAACCGGGTCAAGCGCACCAGCCCACCCAGCCAATTCACCAAGGATGCAGTAGTTGACGGCTACTGATTCTATATGCAACTGTTATGTGGTGGATCGGGAAGAGCGATGGCGCGCAGGCCGATGCAGCTGGGATGAGTTGGTCTTCTGAAAGGAGTTGACGATCTTGGCCATTGCATCGAGTGCAGCTGTGATCTCGCGACATCAGCACGTGCCGCCGTCTTGCCGACCCGCAGGGATAACGCGCCGGGGTTCGATGCGGCAGGTTATCTCAGTCACATCATCATCTCGGAGATTATCGATAGCGTCTATTGGTTGTCCAAAACCGTGACATAATTCGCGGTCATCCGAAGTGGTGGATCGAACTGACCGGTTTTATCTGCGTGATTAAGAAGTGGTGATTAGATCGATGACGCGTTCTCTTCGGCAGCGACAATACGTGGTCGCTGTTCCTGCCGCGGCGGCAATATCGGTCCTGCTTCTTGGACCCGGGGTCTTAATAGGCATGTGGCTGCTGCTGCCCTGGCCAACCAATGTGTTGACCTGGCCTTATCACCGGTCCTATTCACTTGGTGACACACTACTATTGCCGTTGCTAACTGCGGCCTTGCTGGTGCTCGGACGCGGACAGCGTGGACAAGGAGCAAGCAGGCCGTCGCGCTTGCCAATGTTGTTCGCGACGGTTATTGCTGTCGCGGTGTCAGGGTGGGTTCAATACCGATGGTGGTCCGACCCGACGCCACCTCCGACGTGGTGGACGGCGGGGCGACCCCATCACTTCACCGTCGCCGGAGCCTGGCATGCCGCGTTTTTTGTAGCCATGTCGGCAGTTCTGGCGTATCTGTTCGTGAATATGCTGATGACCTGGAAGACGCTTCGCCGCACCGATCCTGCAGAATTAGATCGTCGGCTTAAACACCCCGCATTTCCAATGCTCTTATGCTGCGGTCTCACCTTTGCTGCACTCGTCACGATGGATTCAATTCCGACGGTCACAACAACGTCGAGCCACTCCACAGTAATCACTATGGCGGGATCTATAGCATTCACGCTTACGGTACTTGTTTTTGCCGCGCGCAGCCACCTTATTCGACGAGCATTTGCGATTGCTTTGTCCCTGATCACCACTGTAACCATCGCCGCGGTATGTCGTTCTTGGCCACCGTCCGTGTGGGGGTGGGTGACCATAATCGCTGTCATGAGCGTCGCGAGCGCCATCTTCGCGCTAGCGAGCGGCCGCAGTCGCAGGTGATCCCGATGGCGTCGGCATGGGGGTCACCGTGTCGCGTCGCCACGATTACGTTGGTTTCGCGCCCGCACGAGTGGAGTGCGGGTTAGGATACCGGGCACGTCGATATTGACGCAGTTAATTGATGAGGCATTTGCATTGACGGAACGGTAGCAGAGATGAGTTATTTCAAAGTTAGTTCCGGTCCGAGGGCGGGTTGGTGGAGTACACGATGCCTTGCTCGGTGTACCTCCTGCGGCGATGAGGGCGGTTGTGACGCAGGATAATAACAGCATTGACTGTCGATTCGTCGCGAGTGGCACGGTCGGATCCCAGCGAATTTCTAACGACGTCAGCGCCCGCTACTGCTGCATCGCGGAAACTGTATGAGCACTAACTACGGAAGCAGTAACCCTGCCGAACAGCCATTTATAGCGCGTACGATCCGCAGATTTTCAATCCCTATAATCCTCGCTTGGGTAGCGCTTGTCGTCGTCCTGAGCGTCTTCGTCCCATCGCTGGAAAAAGTCGGTGAAGAACGTGCCGTGTCGATGGCGCCTAAAGATGCGCCTTCACTAGTGGCGATGAAACGCATCGGCCAAGTATTCCAAGAATCGAATTCCGACAGTCTGGCGATGATTGTCCTGGAGGGCGACCAGCCTCTCGGTGAGAACGCTCACAAGTATTACGACGAGTTGATTCGCAAGTTAAAAGCAGATACGAAGCACGTGCAGCATGTCCAGGACTTCTGGGGGGACCCACTGACCGCGGCGGGCGCGCAAAGTCCCGATGACAAGGCCGCTTATGTTCAAATAAATCTCGCTGGTAACCAGGGCGAGCCATTAGCGAACGAGTCCGTCCTAGCGATCCGAAAAATCGTGGAACAGACACCTCCGCCAGCTGGGATCCATGCCTTGGTGACCGGGCCATCGCCGCTGATTACGGACATGCACAACACGGGCAACAAATCTCTCCTGAGAATCACCATCGCCAGCGTCGTGGTGATCTTCATCATGTTGCTTCTGGTGTACCGGTCGCCCATTACCGTGATACTTCTGCTGTGCACGGTCGGGATCGAATTTGCAGCGGCCCGAGGAATCGTGGCGTTTCTGGGGCATGCCGGCCTCATTAGGCTTTCCACTTTTTCGGTAAACCTGCTCACGGCCCTGACGATCGCCGCGGGAACCGACTACGGGATTTTTCTCATCGGACGTTATCGCGAAGCCCGCCAGGCCGGTGAGGATCGCGAAACCGCCTACTACACGACATTTCGCGGGGTTACCCACGTGATCGTGGGCTCTGCAATGACCATCGCCGGGGCCATGTACTGCCTCAGTTTTGCCCGACTGCCCTACTTCCAGACCGCAGGCATCCCTAACGCCGTGGGCATGTTGGTCGTGCTCGCGGTAGCGATCACCGTGGGACCGGCGATTCTTACCGTAGGCGGGCGCTTGGGTGTGTTCGACCCCAAGCGCACGATCAAGACACGAGGATGGCGGCGCGTCGGCACCGTGGTAGTTCGCTGGCCTGCGCCTATCCTGGCCGCGGCAAGTGCTCTCACCCTGGTCGCCCTGCTCGCTCTGCGCGGATACACGGCAAGCTACGACGACCGTGCCTATATGCCAGCCGCCAGCCCCGCCAACGTCGGATACGCCGCCTCGGACCGCCATTTTTCCCAGGCCAGGCTGAAACCCGACGTTCTCATGATCGAATCGGATCATGACATGCGTAACCCCGCGGACTTTTTGGTTTTAGACAAAGTCGCCAAAGCAATCTTCCATGTTCCGGGTGTCTCCAGAGTGCAGGCCATAACCAGACCCCAGGGAAGTCCGATCGAGCATACTTCGATTCCATTTCAGATCAGCATGCAAAATGCCACTCAAATAGAGAATATGAAGTATCAGCAAAACACGATGGACAACATGCAGCAGCAAGCCGATGATATGGCTAAATCGATCGAGATCCTGAAGCACGAGTACTACCTGATGACTCAGGTTGCCGATAACACTCACCGCACAATGCTCGACACGAGCGGCATGAAAGATGCTACCGACCAGTTGCGAGATCACATCGCGGATTTTGAGGATTTCTGGCGGCCGATCCGCAGCTATTTCTACTGGGACAAACACTGCTTCGATATTCCGATCTGCTGGTCGTTGAGGTCGATATTCGATGCACTAGATGGTGTGGACCAAATCGCCGAGAATGTGACCGCCCTGCTGGGGGACTTGAAAAACCTTGACCAGCTCATGCCTCAAGTGGCCGCGACCTTGCCACGCATGATCGCGACGATGGAGGACATGCGAAAGATGACGCTCACCGTCCACAGCACCATGTCCGGGATCTACAACAAGATGGCTGAACAAAGCGATAACGTGACGGCTATGGGTAAGGCTTTTGACACCGCCAAGAACGATGACTCGTTCTACCTTCCCCCCGAGGTGTTCGACAACCCCAATTTCATGCGGGTCATGAAGCTATTCTTGTCGCCGGACGGAAAAGCGGCTCGCTTCATCATCTCACACAAAGGAAACCCCGCATCGCTCGAAGGAATCGCCAGCGTCGATCCAATCAAGACCGCGGCCGAGGAAGCACTCAAGGGAACCCCGTTAGAAGACGCCAGGATCTATCTCACGGGCACCGCAGTCGTCGACAAAGACCTCTTCGACGGTTCTAGTTATGACCTGGTGATTGCCGGGATTTCTTCTCTTTGCCTCATTTTCATCATAATGCTGATCATCACGCGAGCCTTAGTTGCAGCCCTCGTCATTGTGGGCACGGTAGCGCTTTCACTCGGCGCGTCCTTCGGACTATCCGTACTGGTGTGGCAACATATATTCAATTTCCAATTGCACTGGCTGGTGCTCGCCATGTCCGTCATCGTTCTGTTGGCGGTCGGATCTGACTACAACCTGCTTTTGGTCTCGCGGTTCAAACAAGAGATGAGCGCCGGGCTCAACACGGCTATCATCCGCGCGATGGGCGGTACCGGCAAAGTCGTGACATCCGCAGGCCTCGTATTCGCCGCCACGATGGCGTCCATGATCGTCAGCGACCTGCGGATCATTGGTCAGCTTGGCACCACTATCGCCCTGGGCTTGCTCGTCGACACCTTAATCGTTCGTTCGTTCATGACGCCCTCCATCGCCGCCCTACTGGGACGCTGGTTCTGGTGGCCCCTGAGAGTAAATAGCCGGCCCGCCACCCGATTCCGAGCTCGATCAGCCTCCTCCGTCCCGGTCGCCTGCTGTTGTTGCCGACACAATCACGCGCACCCTTGCCTTGAGGGGTGACGATCGTCGGCATCGCCGTTGATCAGAAGCTGACAACAATCTTTTGCACTCCGGCCGACGGCCCGTTGGTGCCGTCAGTGGCGGCCGAGATCCGCCGTCGAGGTTGGCGTTCATGTGTTTGGTCGGCATCAGGCGTGAAGGACCACGGTGCGGATCGCGATCGACGAGGCACATTTCTGGCAAGGTTTGAAAGCTTGCGGCGCCGGCCGTTACTCAGAGGTAAGTTCAACGTGTGACTGTCGCAACGGGTTTGAGAATGCTCGACTATGTAACCCATGCCCTTCTGCTGCACTTCGACAGCACCATCGAAGTGCCAACCGTCGCCGACGGCGTTATCGCCGATCCGGCGCCGCCGATACCTCGCAATTGGGAGCAATTCCGGGAGGCGCGATGACGACCGAGTTCACCACCAGGTCGGTTCGCTCCCCTGCCCCGACGCTTGAAATCATGCGCACCGGGCCGCTTGCGCTAGTCGAAGACCTCGGCCGGCCCGGCCTAGCCGATCTTGGGGTCACCCGCTCCGGTGCCGCAGATAGGCGCTCGCATGGATTGGCCAACCGGCTGGTGGCCAATCCCGCCGACTACGCCACGATCGAGGTGACCTTCGGCGGGTTGACCGCACAGGTACGCGGCGGTGACATCGCGATCGCTGTGACCGGCGCGGATACCGATCCCTCGGCAAATGGAATCCCCTTCGGCATCAACAGCATTCACTACGTACACGACGGTCAGGTGATCTCACTGGGCCCACCACACTCTGGGCTGCGCAGTTACCTGGCCGTGCGGGGCGGCATCGCGGTCGAGCCGGTGCTGGGCTCACGCAGCTACGACGTGCTGTCGGGTATCGGTCCGCAGCCGCTGCAGCCCGGTGACGTACTTCCCGTTGGGGAACACACCGCGGACTTTCCCGAACTGGACCAGGCACCGGTGGCGTGGTTCATCGGGGACCCGATCGAGCTCAATGTGGTGCCCGGGCCGCGCGACGACTGGTTCACTGATCCCGATGCACTGGTGCATACCGAGTGGGTGGCCTCCGACCGCATCGATCGGGTTGGCATGCACCTGGACGGCCGGCCGCTGCAGCACCGCTGGCCGGATCGCCAGTTGCCCAGCGAGGGTGTGACCCGCGGCGCGATCCAGGTGCCGCCTAACGGGTTGCCAGTCATCTTTGGCCCGGATCATCCGGTGACCGGCAGCTATCCAGTAATTGGGGTAGTTAGCGATCACGACATCGACCGAGTCACACAGATCCGCCCTGGTCAGCAGGTTCGGTTGCATTGGTCACGGCCGCGCCGGCGGTAGTCAGCGCTGAACGGGTCAGACTGTGCCGTATCCGCCGCCGCCCGGGGTTTCAATGACCAGTGTGTCGCCGGGCTGGACTTCGGTCGAGTCGCACCCTGCCAACTCCACGGTGTTGCCATCGGCCCGTTCTACGTAGTTGCGTCCCAGCGTCCCGGGTGAGCCGCCAGCCATACCGTAGGGAGCTACCCGCCGATGCCCGGACAACATGCTCACAACCATGGGCTCGCCGAATTGGATCCGGCGCACGGCGCCGTCACCGCCACGCCATCGTCCGGCACCACCGCTGCCGCGACGGATGGCGAACTGCTGCAGCAGCACCGGGAAGCGCCATTCGAGCACTTCGGGATCGGTGAGCCGGGAGTTCGTCATATGCGTCTGCACCACCGACGTACCGTCGAACCCTTCACCGGCCCCGGAACCGGATCCGAGGGTTTCGTAATACTGGTGGCGCTCATTACCGAAACTGACGTTGTTCATTGTCCCGGCTCCTTCGGCCTGCACCCGCAGCGCGGCGAACAGCGCGCCGGTGATGGCTTGTGAGGTTTCAACATTGCCGGCAACGACCGCGGCTGGGTAGGTCGGTGCGAGCAGCGTCCCTTCCGGGATGACGATGTGCAGCGGACGCAGGCAGCCATCGTTGAGCGGGATGTCGTCAGCGACCAAGGCCCGGAACACGTAAAGCACCGCGGCGGTCGCCACCGAAGACGGCGCGTTGAAATTCGTGTCCAACTGGCCCGAGGTCCCGGTGAAATCGATGATCGCACTTCGAGCGGCGCGGTCGATGCTGACACGCACGGCGATCGTCGCACCGGAATCCATCCGATAGCGGTATTCGCCATCTTCAAGCCTGTCGATGACGCGCCGGACCGCTTCCTCAGCGTTGTCCTGGACGTGGCGCATGTAGGCCTGCACGACATCAGGGCCGAAGTGATCGATCATCTTTCTGACCTCATCGACGCCCTTCTGGTTGGCAGCGATCTGCGCGCGCAGATCGGCGAGGTTGGTATCGGGATCGCGGGACGGGAAAGACGCTTCGGTAAGCAGGCGCCGAGTTGCGATCTCGCGGAATTGTCCATCCTCGGCCAGTAGCCAGTTGTCGAACAGCACACCTTCTTGGTGGATGTCGTGGCTGCTGGCTGGCATGGAACCGGGGGTGATCCCGCCGATTTCGGCATGGTGCCCGCGTGAGGCGACAAAGAACAGGATGTGCTTGCCCGCAGCGTCGAAGACCGGGGTTACCACGGTGATATCCGGCAGGTGAGTGCCGCCGTGGTACGGATCGTTGACCGCGAACACATCACCGGGCCTCATGACGCCGACCCGGCGACGGAGGACTTCCTTAACGGTGGTGCCCATCGAGCCGAGATGAACCGGGATGTGCGGCGCATTGGCGACCAGGTCGCCGTCCGGATCGAACAGCGCGCACGAGAAGTCCAGCCGCTCACGGATATTCACCGACTGGGCAGTCGCCTCAAGCCGAAAACCCATCTGCTCGGCGATCGACATGAACAGGTTGTTGAAGGTCTCCAGCAGCACCGGATCGGCCTCGGTTCCTGCATTGGGCTGCGCGGGGGCAACCACCCGCTGGGCAAGCAGATGCCCGGACTGGGTCATCGTCGCCTGCCAACCGTCGTCGACGACGGTGGTGGCGTTGGCCTCGGCGATGATAGCCGGGCCGATCACAGTCTCGTCTGGCCGCATCCGCTCCCGGTGACGCAACGGGGCTTCGCGCCATTTTCCGCCCGAGTAGACCCGGATGGCCTCCGTGTGGGCGCTGCCAGCGACCTGATCAGCCAGGTCGGACAGATCGGGTTGCTCGGTGATCCCGGTCGCCTCCACCGAGATCGCTTCGGCGATCAGCCGGCGGTCCATCAAAAACGAGTACATCGCACGGTGGCCGGCTTCGAACGCCGTGGTCATCGCCTCAAGCCCAGCAAGTTCAACCGGGATCACGGTATCGGTTCGGTCGTAGCGCAGATGCACCCGGCGAACCACCCGGATCCGCTCGGCCGGGACGCCCTCGTCAACGAGCTCGGCGCGCGCGGACTGCTCAAGGGAGTCCGCGACGGTGGCCAATCTTTCCAGGGCGGCGGTCTCGAGCCGGATCTCCACCGACTGCTCCCGCATCGTTGTGGTGTCGGCCAGGCCGATCCCCAGCGCGGAGAGCACACCAGCCATCGGGGGGACGAGCACGGTACGGATGCCGAGCGCATCGGCGACCGCGCACGCGTGCTGCCCACCGGCGCCGCCGAATGTGGCCAGTACGTACCGGGTCACGTCGTGTCCCTTTTGGACGGAGATCTTCTTGACCGCGTTGGCCATATTCGCCACCGCGATCCGCAGGAACCCCGCGGCGACCTGCTCGGGTGAGCGGTCATCACCGGTGGCCGCCTGGATGGCGGCAGCCAACTCGGTGAACTTGCGCCGCACGATGTCGGCGTCCAGCGGCTGCTGACCGTCGGGACCGAACACGGCCGGGAAATGCGCGGGCTGGATGCGGCCGAGTACCACATTGGCGTCGGTGACGGTAAGCGGACCGTCGGCGCGGTAGCAGGCCGGGCCCGGGTCGGCTCCGGCGGAGTCCGGGCCTACCCGATAGCGGGTGCCATCGAAATGCAGGATCGACCCGCCGCCCGCGGCCACCGTGTGGATGTCGAGCGTCGGTGCGCGCAGCCGGACCCCGGCCACCTGGGTGTTGAACACCCGCTCGTACTCGCCGGCATAGTGCGACACGTCAGTGGAGGTGCCGCCCATGTCGAAACCGATGACGTGATCGAACCCCGCCAGTGCCGACATCCGTACCATGCCGACAATGCCCCCGGCCGGACCCGACAAGATTGCGTCCTTACCGCGGAAATGCCCTGCCTCGGCCAGCCCGCCATTGGACTGCATGAACATCAACCGCACGCCGCGCATCTGGTCCGACACCTGGTTGACGTAGCGACGTAGCACCGGGGACAAGTAAGCATCGACCACGGTGGTATCGCCTCGGGGGACCAGTTTCATCAGCGGGCTGACCTCCGATGACAGCGAGATCTGGACAAAGCCAACCTGCTCGGCCAGCTTGCCAATCTCCCGCTCGTGCGCCGGATACAGGTAGCTGTGCAAGCACACCACTGCAACCGCACGGATCCCGTCGACGTGGGCCTGCCGCAGCTGTTCGCCCAGCAGCTCCAGATTCGGCGCGCGCAGCACGGCACCCTCGGCCGTGATCCGCTCGTCGACCTCGACGACCCGCTCGTACAGCATCGCTGGCAGCACAATGTGCCGGTCGAAAATGCGAGGACGATTCTGGTAGCCAATGCGCAGCGCGTCACCGAAACCGCGAGTGATCACCAGCAGCGTGCGTTCCCCCGTGCGCTCCAGCAGCGCATTTGTGGCCACAGTGGTGCCCATCCGCACCGCCTCGATTTGCGCAACCGGCACCGCATCTTCGGCGGTCTCGAGCAGCGTTTGGATCCCGGCAACCGCCGCATCGCGGTACCGCGCAGGGTTCTCCGACAATAGCTTGTGCGTCAGTAATCGCCCATCTGGCCGACGCGCCACGATGTCGGTGAAGGTGCCACCCCTGTCAACCCAAAACTGCCACCCCGCACCGGCCACTAGGACTCCCTTTCATCGTGCACCAGCTTTCGGCGAGCTGGGGGTTTCCCCGCATGCCGCCTCGGCCGCTTGGCGCCCCAACGGCGAGCAGCGCACGATAACGCGTGAGCGCTCGTGCGTGCTCCGCAAAACGCTCGTGACAGCGTGCGGCCAGCTCCACTGCACTAGTCGCCGTGTGCGACTCCACGACATCGGCTGCCTTTGCAGCTGTTTCGAAGCGAACCTCACTCAGCTCACGAAGCACGCCCAGAAGTGGGGCCGATATCGACGCCCAGCCACGCCGGGTCCGGGCGATATCGGCGACCTCGCGCGCCAGTTGCCCAATGCGCTCGGTTTCGGCATCGATGTGGACAGCCGCGATGGTTGCCAGCAGCTCTAGCACTCCCGACTGGACACGAAGTCCTAATAGCACGGCCGCATGGTCCTCGAGCTCATCACGCAAGACGGACACCGCTTCATAGGCGGCAGTAATGCTTTCGGCTGCGGGAGGATCAGCGTTGAATAGGGCGGCCGTGGCGTGCCTCATTGCGGTGCTCGCAAGACGAATGAGGTGGACCAGCTGAGCAGTCATGCCCGCGAACCCCTGGGCCCGCGCTTGCCGCATCTGTTGACCCCCCGGTTCGCCATCCGCCACGGTCAGTAAGACTACGCGTCGGCGAGCCCCACAAACGTTGGCCGTAACCAGGTCCGACACTCAGTGCCGACCGATGACCGGTTGCTGTTCGAGGCCGTGGGGAACATAAAACTCCGTCCCGGCGCGTTCCAGCGGCCTTCCCAAACGTGGCTCCCCGCGTAACCGCTTTCTCAAAAACGGCTGGGTTTAGCGGGAATACAGCCGGCGGGATCTCCGGGAGTTGTTGGAGGTGTGGATGGCACGCTCGACGAAAGGGGTGTTGTTGGCGTGTTGCTTGCTGACAATCGTCTCATGGGTGGGTGCTCGGCGCCGCGCGTCCGACCTCGCCGGTCAGGTCGGTCGGCTTGGCCGGCGTTATTGTTTGATGGGTGTGGTCAACCCGAGGTTGCCGTCCGACCCGATATACCACGGCACCCTGCCCGGTCTGGGCGTCGGCGAACAAGTGCACGTCATAGTCCGTCGCATCCATCACCGCCACCGCATGCAACGGTGTAACCCGTTGCAGCACATAGGCTTTGCGGCGGACAATCACCGCTCCAGCAGCAATCCACAGCGGGCGGGACCGGTCGGGCCACGGGCGCAGCCGCCATGGTCGCGGCACTCACCGAATCCGCTCTCTTCACATCTTCCCGGCCCCAGCAGCGGCTAGAGTCGATGCTTCGCTGGCAGTCACAGGATTGGCAAGAGTCCCCCTTTTAGATGTGGCGGACGGCGCGCTCGGCCCGCTGTTTACCGACGGCCCCGGCACGGCACCTCGAGCAGGGCCGCACCGGCGGCACTGTTTCACATGAGGTCGCGACTGTGGACCGGACCAATCAAGCTTTCACGGAACAGGACAGCTGTCGCCCCCACGTGTAAGTTGGTGACGGCAGCTGGCGCTGCTGCGCGTGCAGTCAAGCCATCTCGGGGACACGCAGGTGTGCGAGCGCCAACTCGAAGTCGCACTCGTCGAGGACCTGTGCACCTACTTCCTGGCTGCCGGTGGCTCTGATCCTGTCCAACTGGTCTCTGTTGCGATCCCTCGCTTCGACGCTGTCGAAGGTCGCCGAAGCCACGCCACGACCGGATGCTCGGTCGACTAGCAGACTGCCACTGCAGAAACCTTCCAGCTCCTCGAGAGCGGGCAGGATCGTCATCTTGTAGAAGTCGATGCCTCGATCGATCTGATCCGCGTCGACCTTGACCCAGGTGGCTCGGACACAGGCACCCTCACTCGCGCGGTGCTCGCGATGCATCGCTGCGATCTCCCATTCCTCGGCGTACCTGCTACCACCCAATAGCTCGGCAGCCCGATCACGAATCGGCCGAATAGACTCCTCGCTTGCGCGCATCGCCTCCTTAGACTCCCAGGAGGTGGTAACAATGCAGCGACCGGACGTTCGATCGACCAACAGGGACAAGCCAACGCACCCGCCGATGCCCTCGAGCGCGGGCATCACACTGTCGCGCGTATGAGCGATACCGGCGTCAATGGACGAGGGCTGCCCTTGGATGGTGGTGCTTCGTGCATACATGATCTGCCTCCGTTGTATGTGGGGCAGCGTCTCGACGGCGCCGCCGGACTACTTCATCGTCCTCCCTCAGGTAAGACGCGGCAATGGGCGGGCGGCGGTCAGCCGGACGGCAATTCGGCAGTTGCCGCCGGTGCGTGCGTACCGGCATTCCCCCACCACACAGCAACTCGCAAACCAACCCTGGACTTCGCAAGGTAAAACTGGACTTCGCAGCCTTAATGTCAAGGATGTCGACTGAGTGCTCGCCGACTCGCGTGCGTCGGTCAATGACACAGGTCCGGGGGCAAACTGATGGACGGCAATCCGAAATCACAGGCTGGCCGACGTTCAGTACCCACTCCCCCAACGCTTGATTCCAATACTTAAGGCGCGGCTTGACGCGCGACCTCACGGCGCACCGGCGATCGCGTCTCCCCAGGGTGGGGGATCTGCGCCGGCCCTACGCGTCGCTGTCGCGCAGGGCCGGGGCCGACCTGAGCCGCCCTGCAGAAGGCCATGGGCCACGCGTCGATCATCGTGACGGCGCACACCTACGCGAACTCTTTGACGACGAACTTGACGACAGCGCTGCAGTGCTCGGCCCGCTCGACGACGTTTAGGAGGGTGGGAGCTGACGCCAGTTTGGCCCCAAATCACCGATTACGAAGGGGATCCGCGCGCCTCCGAAAGGCGTTCTCAAACGGCTGACCTCGATAACTACTCTGGTGGTCCCGGCTGGGATCGAATTAGCCGCCTCTGTAGTTGCTCCGCACAGCCGATACCAGCCATAATATGCCTGTTACCTGCTGCGATGCCCACTGTACTCCGGGGACACCAATACCCACAAGAGTCCACAATCTGACATGCGGATAACACATGGATAACATCATTTAGGCGGCTGGGTGACCGGAAAACGGGGACATCGCGGGTGGGGTTGGCTACGCCAAAGCGGCCGACGACAGAAGCGGTGGCAAGCCTCTTACATCGGCCCCGACGGGGTACGCCACAAGGCGCCGCACACCTTCGGAGTCAAGATCGACGCTGAAGGCTGGTTATCGCGTGAACGCCGCTTGATTGACCTCAATGCATGGACGCCCCCGGCGCAGCGCGCCGCGGAGGAGAAGGCCCAAGTACTCACGTTGGCCCAGTACGGCCCGACCTGGATCAAGGAGCGCACCGTCAGGGGTGAACCCCTTAAAGAACGGACGCGCATCCACTACGAGCGCCTGTTTGATGAGCACATCAAGTCGACCCCGATCGGCACGGCCCCACTCGCCTACATCACCACCGAAGCCGTTCGCGCATGGCACTCAGCCACACTGATCGACCGGCCCACCTACCGTAGCCACGCGTACCAGCTCCTTCACGCAATGCTGGCGACCGCCGTCTCCGACGGGCATCTGTCGGTCAACCCGGCACAGATCAGGGGTGCGGGCAATGCCGCCACAAAGAAAAGCGCCGTGGTCCTCGACGTTGCCGAGGTCGGTCAGCTCGCCGACGAAATAGATCAGCGATACAAAGCACTCATCCTCATCAGCGCGTGGTGCGGGCTCCGGTGGGGTGAAGTCACCGAACTCAGGCGCAAGGATTTCAGCGCCGACCGCGCACTCATCACCGTCGAACGCGGCGTCGTCCACCGCGACGGCAGGTGCTTCGTCGACACCCCAAAGTCCAAACGAGGCCGCAAGGTCGTCACTCCCCCGCACATCCGCCCCGCGATCAAGCACCATCTGACGGCTTTCGTCGCCAAAGGCGCTGACGCGCTTGCTTTCCCAGCCGACCGCAGCTGCCACCTCTCCGACAAAACGTTCCGGCGGTATTTCCAGACCGCGCTCACCGCGATCGGCCGCGACGGAAAGAAGAAGCCGCGACCAGCCATCCACGATCTCCGCCACTTCGCCGGCACACAAACAGCCCGGGTCGGCAACCTCGTGGAAACCATGGGCAGGCTGGGGCACTCGACAGTCAAAGCGTCTCTGATCTATCAGGGCATCGTGTCCGGGCGGGACGCCGAGATCGCCGAGGCTCTATCGGCACTCGCCAGGGGCAGCGACACGCCCGACACGCCGGCCAGAAGCTAAAAAGTTTTCGCCGCTCAGGCACTGTACCCGAAAGTCTCACGCGAGCTTTGCTGCGACCCTAGCCGAGTTCACGGATAAGCGATGGAACGTTAAGAGGCAATCGCCGTCGTTGGTTGTCATTGGTAACGCGAAAGTACGCGAAAGTACGCCAAAGTGACAGACCGTAACGATTTCCTCATAAACAAATGCAAACGCCATCTGTTTGCTGGTAGTCCGCAGATCCCTGGGCTGAATACCCATGGGTATACAGGCATTTCAAGGTTTTACCCGGTTGCGCAAAAGTCACCCAGGGGTATTAGTGGTCAGTTATGACCACCCAAAAACTCGAAATGCCCGTACTACTCACGATCGGTCAGGTCGCCGCAGCGACCGGCTTGTGCCCAAAAACAATTCGACGGCGAATAGCGGACGGTACCCTCCGGGCCCACAGGGTCGGGCCGCGCGCTATCCGCATCGACCGCGACAGTCTGACACACCTGCTGCAGCCGGTGGGGGCGGCATGACCGCTCTCCCCCTGAGCCACAAATCATGAGCCCCCCGACGCGACGATGCCCGGCCACACAGGACCGGGCACCCGCAGACCCCACATCTACCGCCCAGCATACCGCACCGCACCACCCCTCGGGGATTGCTAGCGACACCGACCCTCTGACCCGGCCACGGCGGGCACTATCCCAGGACCACCTCGAGATGCTGGCCGCGTCGGGTATCACACCCGAGCATGCCGCGCTGCGCGGCTACATGACCTGCGGCCCCGCGCAGTCGTCATTCCTCGCCCGAACGAAGGTAGTCAAAGCAGGGCAACGGATCCCGGGATTGCTTGTCCCGATGCTGCGCAGCGACGGCAGTACATGGGGGTACCAGTACCGACCGGATGAACCACGGTTGCGTGACGGCAAGCCGGTCAAGTATGAGACACCGTGGCAGCAGCGCAACGGTATTGATGTCCCGCCCGGTGTCGGCCCGATGCTCGCCGACCCATCGATACCCCTCTGGGTGACAGAAGGTGTCAAGAAAGCCGACTGCGGCGCCGTCAACGGCTTGTGCATCGTCGGTCTGGTCGGTGTATGGAACTGGTTGGGCGCCAACACGTCGGGCGGGAAGATGGCGCTACCCGAGTGGCGCGACATCGCCCTGAACGGCCGTCGGGTGATCATCGCGTTCGACGGTGACGTAGCGCGCAAAGAGTCGGTGCAGAAGGCCGTGCGCAGCCTCGCCGCGTACCTCGCAACCAAAGGTGCACGCATCGAATATCTCTGGCTACCCGACACCGATGACAAAACCGGCCTCGACGACTACCTGACGGGCGGTCACACCGTTGACGATCTGTGGCGGCTCGTCAAGCCGACAGCACCGCCACCAGCGACACCTGAGCCAGACCAGGCGTCACAGCCAGCACCGCAGCCGGAAATACCGGTCACGCAGACGATGTCGCTAGACGATGTGCGTGACGTGTTCCGCCGCTGGCTCGGCGACGCGCTCGATATCGACGCACTCAACGCGGTGATGGCGTGCGCCGCAGCCGAACGCCTCGACGGCGACCCGCTCTGGCTCATGCTGGTCTCGGGCAGCGGCAACGCGAAAACCGAACTCGTGCAATCACTCGGCGCGATCGGCGCACTAGTCGTATCCACCATCACCAGCGAAGCGGCTCTACTATCCGGCACACCCGCCAAGGACCGCGCCAAAGACGCCACCGGCGGGTTGCTGCGCGAGATCGGCGACACCGGCATTCTCGTTGTCAAAGACGTAACCTCAATCTTGTCGATGCACCGCGACCAGCGCGCGCAAGTCCTCGCAGCGCTCCGTGAAATCTACGATGGATATTGGGTGCGCAGACTCGGCACCGACGGCGGCCGCAAAATCCCATGGACCGGGCGTGTCGCCACCATCGGCGCAGTAACGACCGCGTGGGACGCCCACCATGCGGTCATCGCCGCGATGGGCGACCGTTTTGTCTTGTGCCGCACGTCCAGCCGCGATCACCGGCTAGCAGCCGGCCGACAAGCCATCACCAACACCGGCGGCGAAACCGTGATGCGCCACGAACTCAGGCAGGCCGTAGCTGGGCTACTCGACCACCTCACCTACGACGGCGCGATCCAGCCCGACAGTCACGAGGCCGAAATGATATTGCGGGCCGCGGACTTGGTGACATTGGCGCGCACCGCCGTCGAATACTCCTATAACGGCGACGTCATCGACGCCCACGCACCCGAGATGCCCACGCGGTTCGCCAAGCAGCTTGCGCAGCTGTTTCGGGGGGCGATGACCGTCGGACTCGACCGGGGTGCAGCGCTGCGGCTAGCCATCCGCTGCGCCCGCGACTCCATGCCTCCACTAAGGCTGGCCATCATCGACCACCTCGCCGACCATCCGTATGACACCACCAACGCCATACGGCAGGCCCTCGGCAAGCCGTATAACACGGTGCGCCGCCAGCTCGATGCACTGCACATGCTCGGGATCGCCGACTGTGACGAGATTCCCGGCGCGACCGCTGCGGGGAAAACGGTGTGGCATTACACCCTCGCCAACGATATCGACCCGACCGCAATTCAACCGCCCACGTTTCCAAAAAAGTCATGTCACCCTCCTGTCCCTTGTGTAGAGGAAGGTCCAGAGGCCAAAGAGACCCACACGAACGTCTCTCCCAGAGCACCTTCTGACTTTTTTGGAAACGGGATAACCCCGACAAACGGGCACACCGCTGTGGTCGCCCCGTCTAGCCCGGCCCAAAACGCTAACTACCGCGCCGGGCTGTGCATGGACTGCCAGTCCAGCAAACCCTCGGCGGGTCGACCGCGCTGCGAGCAATGCCACCGCACCCATATCACCGTCATGAGGGGGTACGACCGATGAAGCGGGCCACGATCCGTGCGCGCCGCCGTCTCGCTGACGGCCGCCGCCTGATCAATGTCGTTTGCCCAATATGTGGCGGCCGGCATTGGCTGCCCGACACCGACCCCATCGCGGCGTGCCCCCGCAGACCTGGCGAGTTCACCATCCCAACCGAAAGGAAATCGAAATGACCAGCTCCCGCTTCCCCGTCCTCGACGCGCCGCGACACATCGCCAACGCCGACTACCAACGCATGGTGGTCGACAGTTTCGGCGACGTAGAACCATTCATCGAGGAGACCGATTCGTGGGTGGCGATGCCGCTGCGGCTGGTCCACGACTCGGCCGCCGGCTGGCGCGTTGAACTCGGCCCGTATTCGCTGGACCGGCGCGACATTGGTCGGCTGCGTGAGGCGCTCGCTGCATACGATTCCGCCAATTCGCCATCATCCCAGAAAGGAATCGCCGATGACTGACATCAATGACGACGAGCGGGCAGGCCGAATACGGGCACTGCTCACCCAAGCCGTCGCGAACCTCGACCCCGCCGACCGTGACCAACGCATCGCGTTCTGCCGCGAACACAACCAACACGGTGTACGCATGCACCTATCCAAAGAGGACGACCTCATCGAGTTTCGGTGGGGCGGCCGAACACTGGCCATGGTGCACCGAGACCACCTCGACAGCGACGCCCCGTTACATGCAGAGTTCATCATCACCGACTTACCCGACACCCCGGAAGGACTGATGCCATGAGCGGCAACCTCAGCAAGGGCATACCCGTCGACTCACCGCAAATGGACACCCGTCCGCGGCATCGCCAGCGAAGGGAACCTATCTTGAGTCAGGTTCTCGAATTCATCGACTACGACGCCGAATATCGCAAGCTCCTGCGAAATCGCATCGTGCTTCGGCTCCGCCGCCGACCGCTTAAGGAGGACGCTATGACCGAGCCCAACCAACTCGAATTGCCAGGCGGAACACAAAATGACCCCGATTAATCGCCCTCTGAACGACGACGAACGCAACCTAATACGCGACCTAGCCATCCAAGTCCTTTGTGTACAGACCGGCTGCACAGTAGACGCGGCGGTCGACGCACTCGAATCTTTCGCAGAAGACGGGACGCTCATTCTCCGCGGCGACACCGAGACCGCCTACCTAGAAGCTGCCGGCAACGTACTAGTTCACGTCGAGCGTGACTGGCTGGCCTTCCATGCTGCCTATCCCGGCAACGACCCGCTGCGAGACGCCCGACCTATCTGGCAGGCCGACGACCAGGGGGCGGGGTAGGCATCGTGTGTCACGCCAGCCCCCTGACCCCAGCGGCCCCAGTCAACCTTCTATCCCGTGACAAATCAATGTCACGTGACGGTCATGTGACCGCCAGACCCGCAAGCGCGCCTCCTCAAGCGTGTCGCGGAACCGTTTTGTCGGCCTGTTGTGCTATGGTGGCTAGCCAGACCGCGTGTCAAGCACCCGGTCTGGCTAGCTCGGTATCTCCGAGACGCCGGGAGCCGCAGGGGCGGCCAACCCCGCGCTATCCGGGTCACCATGCATCGCACATCGTCGTTGCTGCCCTGAATTTGGTGGACTCGTGAGTGAAATCCTTTACCGCGCAGCGGAACTGCAGTCCGGCACCGGTCGTACAGTGTTCGGCACCGTCGTGCCGTATGGCCAGGAGATCACCGTGCGCGACTTCGACGGCGAATACCGTGAGCGGTTTGCGCCCGGTGCGTTTGCGCGCAGCATCGCCGAGCGCGGCCACAAGCTGAAACTGCTTGTATCGCACGATGCCCGCACCCGCTACCCAGTCGGCCGGGCTGTGGAGCTGCGCGAGGAACGGTTCGGATTGTCCGCGGCCTTCGAGATCGCCAACACCCGTGACGGAGACGAGGCGCTGGCGAACGTTCGTGCTGGCGTTGTCGATTCGTTCTCCGTCGGTTTCCGGCCTATCCGGGACCGCCGTGAAGGCGATGTTGTGGTTCGTGTCGAGGCCGCGTTGCTTGAGGTCAGCTTGACTGGTGTCCCTGCCTATCCGGGTGCCGAAATCGCTGGTATCAGATCGAAATCCCTTGTAATTCCGCGTTCGATAGCCGAAGCCCGGCTATCCCTTATGGATTGGTAACACTCATGACTGATATTGACATCGACAACATGACCTTCGAGCAAGCCCGCGGCGCTGCGCGGGAACTGCTGGACTCGACGACCGGCGACCTGACCGGCGCCGACGCCGAACGGTTCCAAGCGATTCACCGCCGCGCCGAAACCCTGCGGGCGGCCGACCGCGACCGCGACGAGCGGCTCGGCGAGTTGATGCACTTGGTCCGCGACGGCGAGTATCGCACCGAAGGCGGCGCTACGGGCATGCACCGTATGGACGGCACCACACCCGACGATGACCGGCCGCGCGACCGACAGCGTGACCCCGCGATGCGCACGCTCGACCGCGCCGTGAAGGACGACCGGCTCAACGCCCGCGGCGCCGAGCTCGTCGAGAGCCTGATGCGCAGCGGCAGCCCGGTACACCAGGCCTGGACGCAACGCTGGGCCGCTGCGGCCGGCAACGAGCACTACCAACGGGCGTTCGCGAAGCTGCTCGCCAACCCCGAACGCGGGCACCTGGAATGGACCACGGAGGAACACGCCGCCTACCGCGCCGTGGCTGCGGTGCAGACCGAGCAGCGCGCCATGGGATTGACTGACAACGCCGGCGGCTACATGGTGCCCCTGACTCTTGATCCGGCCATATTGCTTACGTCGAACGGCAGCATCAACCCGCTACGCCAGATCAGCCGCGTGGTGCAGACCGCCACCGACTCGTGGAACGGCGTCACATCGGCTGGTGTGACGGCCGAGTGGATCGCTGAGGCCGCCGAGGTGGCCGACGCCAGCCCGGAGCTGGGCCAGCCGTCCATCCCGGTGCACAAGGCCGACGCGTTCGTGCCGTTCTCCTTCGAAATCGAAGGCGACGCCATGAATTTCATGTCAGAGCTGGGCAAGCTGCTGGCCGATGGGGCTGAGCAGTTGACCGCTGCCGCGTTCACCACAGGTTCGGGCACGGGTCAGCCCACCGGGCTCATTACCGCCTTGGTGGCAGCGTCGGGCACCGTTCCGCTGGTGCCGCCCGCGGTGGCCGAAACGTTCAGTGCTGTAGATGTGTACGCGGTGCAGAACGCACTACCGCCACGTTTTCAACCGATGGCGTCATGGAACGCGAACCTGGCCCTTCTCAACGCGATGCGGCAGATGGAAACCACCAACGGCGCATTGAAGTTCCCTGAGCTGCAAACGAATCCGCCGATGCTGCTGGGCCGCAGCATCTACGAGAACAGCAACATGGACGGCGTGATCAACGCCAGCGCTTCGGAAAACAACTACGTCCTGGTGTACGGCGACTTCCAAAACTTCATCATCGTTGATCGCGTGGGAAGTACGGTCGAGCTGGTGCCCCACCTCTTCGGAGCCAACCGCCGGCCCACCGGGCAACGTGGCGCACTTTTGTGGTTCCGCACCGGCTCAGATGTGGTCATCCCCAACGCGTTCCGGCTGTTGTCGATCCCGACGACCGCCTAGTTGACGTCCGTGCGGGCGGGATTCACGTGAGCTGCTCCTCGCCCGCACTCAAGACCGGCCGGGTAAACCCTCAGACGAGGAAACAGGGTACGCGAATGTGCGTACCCTGATGGGTCAACATCGGGGTACGTCTTAAGCCCCCTCGATTGTGGCAATTACCAAGTCTGCTAACGCTGAGGTGTCGATATCGAGGCGTTCACGGCGGACGGTTCCGCGGTTCCAATGGAAGCCGCCGTTATCGGGATAGAGGGGAAAACGCATGTGGACTGTAAATGGTGCGTCGAGTTTTCCGTCGGGTCCTGCCTGGATAGTGCAGGAACTCCCCTCAACTGTATTGCCTGTGCCGCACCCGTAGCCCCGGCGTTGAAGCTCTTGCGCTAAAGATGTTGTGCTTGCCACCTCACCATGGTCGCAGGCCCCACCGCCTCACAATGGCAGGGCCGAGCTGTGTCACGCCGCGACGCAATCCAACTCCGGGCCGCCAACACTTTTTATCGGCTCCGATAAAAAGTCCGCTACCAACAACCAGCGGCGCAGGGGCTGGGGCTGGCTGCTGTCAGTAAAAGACAGGTGGGAGGCCACAAGCTTGTGTTGGTGGCTCTTTATAAGAAGATGCCCGAGAACGGGCCTGAACGGTTGACCGGCCGGCTGGGTGCTGGTGCAGCGATGCATGCCGGATGAAATCGTACCGGGCGCACATCCGAACGGGCGATGCGGCGAGTTGCGTGACCGGCGCGGAACGCACACACTACGTTAACCGCTATGTCAGGTGTGCAGCCGCGTCGGAGGCGGTGATATCTGTTGGGCCGGCCGAAGCACCCAAAGAAGGAGCTTGAGCAAGTTCTACGCGAAGCAGAAGCGAAGGGCTGGCGGGTCGAAAAGCGCCCCAACAGGTACTTCAAGATGAAATGCCCATGTGACAAGGCCCATATAAAAACCGTGAAGGTTAGCCCGTCGAACCCCTACTATGAAAAGCAGCTACGCGCACAACTCTCGCGTGTGACATGTTGGGACGGAGGGGAGTGAATATGGCCGATATGTACGAGATGGAGTTTCAGTTCACGCCCGGCGAGAATGATCCTGACGACTACGCCGGTTTCGAGGCGTTCCTCGACTCCATCACTGATGAGTTGGCCAACCAAGGTTTCGATACCGACTACACGGCGGCTGCCGCCGAATTGCGGGCAAGTTGGACGATCGAGCTTCCCGACAGCTCCGAGGCATCGCTCATCGCAGCTTTGGGGGCATTCCAGAAAGTGCTGAGCGCCGCGGGGTGTTTCGATAACGCTCGGCCACGCGGACATGAAGTACTTGGCGCGCGGCGTCTAGCTCTGGCCTGACACGTGCGCTGATACGCAATGACTTACGCGCGGTCACACCCTTTTCGCTGCAGGCGGCTAAAAGGGTGTACCTAATTGTGGACACCCCTGGGTGGCCCGAGCCGAACTGACTGACATCCTGTCAGCCACAGGCTTCTGGCCCACAGCTACCCCACGGCATTCCCACCAGCCAGCTTAACCGTTTGGGTAAAAAGGGTGCGGACGACGCCGACGGATCGATCCCGAGTTCTGTCACTGGCCGAGGTGAGTGACAACATGTCACTCACCTCACGAGGTGCGGCCGGAAGCTAGTGGATCTCGGCATCACTGGTCGCAGCTTCGGACCACCCGCAGATTCGGCTTAACCGCATCCTTTTTCGTGCGATCACGAAAAAGACCGGAGTCCCTGGTGTGGCCGTTGCTTGAGCCGAATTCGAGGTCGAAGACGGCGATGAGGGCCGCGAGGAGGCGCGGTGACCAGTCGTCTGAGGGGTAGGAGTCGAAGCGGGCGGCCAGCTCTTTTCTCAGGTATTTGAGGTCGGCATCGTGAGTGGTAGCGGTCATCGGACCACCCGCAGGTTCGGCTTGGTCTGAGCGTTAGGCGCCGCCGGGGTGTTCCCGAGCTCGAGGTCGAAGACGGCGATGAGGGCGCGCAGTAGGGCGGGTGAACAGTCATTGAATGGCGTCTCGTCAAGGCGCTGCAATAGTTCGCTTCGCAGCCGCCGGACTTCCGGCGACTCCTGTTGTTCTTTCATAGCGCTCACCATGCCCACTTATCGACCTGGTTGCATAGTTTCAGGAGGGCCTGGGCCAGCTCCCGGGCCCCCTCAACGCCGAGGGTCAGGCGCTCACGCAAGGACCCGTCGTATTCGTCGCACTCATCGACGTGAATTGACGGTTCGTCGCCGAGTGACCCGTCAGCCAACTGTGTGACCACCGCCGACACCAGCAGCTCGGTGAAATCAACCTGCTGCGCATCAGTCGACAAGACGCGTCGGCCGTCTTCCCAGCCGCCAACAGGGCGGGTTCCGGCAGGCAGGGGGACGTCGGGGGGTGGTGTTGTGGTCATGACCGGCCGCCGTTCTTGACGACATAGGGGCGGAATCTTGGCGCCGGGATGGCTGGCGGCTCGCCGAATTCGAGATCGATAGCGGTGTTGACGATCGCGAGCAGCGATGTCGACCAGGTGCTGGGCGGGTGGTCCTTGAACCGTTGGACCAGGCCCTCGCGTAGGCGCGCTAACTCGGGGGTCAGGGGTGCGGGGGTGGTTGTCATGACCCGGTCACCATTGGTGGGCATGGATGTTCTCCTACTTGAGATTTAGTAGTAGGCGGAGAACCCCATGAGGCGGCGTAGTCTCGATAACACCGGCATAACGTCGGTTTTGATTTGCTGGGCTAGATACCCTATTCTACGTGCGTGAATGTGGGTGGTCCCGGCTGGGATCGAACCAGCGACCTTCCGCGTGTGAAGCGGACGCTCTTCCACTGAGCCACGGGACCGGCACCGAGAGGCGAACGACGTCGAAGATTAGCACGAGCCGCGGATCCGCAGTATGCCCCACGTGCTGACGACCTGGTCGAGCGATAGCCTAGAGAGGCGCCGCACTGAAGATTTGTGTGCGCCCGTTCACGTGGACTATCGTCGTGCTTCGCACCGGGCGACGATCTCGTCCGTTGCGCGCGGATGTAGCGCAGTTGGTAGCGCATCACCTTGCCAAGGTGAGGGTCGCGGGTTCGAATCCCGTCATCCGCTCGAAGGTGCAAGTGGCATCAATCCCTGCGGTGGAGTGGCCGAGTGGTGAGGCAACGGCCTGCAAAGCCGTGCACACGGGTTCGATTCCCGTCTCCACCTCTAGATTCAACCCCCTAGCGCGATTAGCTCAGCGGGAGAGCGCTTCCCTGACACGGAAGAGGTCACTGGTTCAATCCCAGTATCGCGCACCAGAGTTTACGCAGGTCAGAGGCGGTTTTTAAGCCTCAGATTCGGCGATGTGCCAGGATGCGACCATTTTGTTGCCGCTCTTCGACTCTCGGCTTTTCGATCTCCTCTAACTGCCGTCCCATAGTCAGTAGTTCGGATGGGGTGAAGTTTATGCGGAGGTGTGAGCCGCCACTGCCCGGAAACCAGACGGTTATCCAGTGTCACCACCACCGGCTGGATGAGGCCGATATCTTCGATGCTGGCCGCCAAGCCCGTGATGTGACCTCGGTCGGTGTGGTGTCGGCCCTCCACGATGATCGCGTCAACACACATCAAGATGAAACGTTGAAACGTCTCCCTCCTGGCACACCACCCCGAGCCGCCACCGAGGCGCCGCCCACGGCCGATTAGCATGCTGATGGGGGGATTGGCACGAAGGGGGATTCGTGGACGGGACTCGCAAAAGCCGCACCGTAGGGGAGCTGTCATTTAAGGCTCAGCTGGCCTGTGTCGTGGCCCAGATGGCGTTCTACGGCACGCTTATCGCGTTGGTGATGCTGCTTTTGCCGCGCTAAAGGCCGACCGCAAGGTTAAGACCAGCACGCCGTCGCAGCGCGCACTCAACGCATCCACCACGCGAGTACGTTTTCCGCAGCGGCGCCGAGCTCGACGATGCGATGGCTCGATCCGCGCCACATCATCCGCTCTCCCAATCCGGCAACGGATCACGGTCAAACGGCCCAGCCGCTTCACCGCGACTGACGACGACCATGCCACCCGCATCGGCCGTAAACGACCAGGGGTGATCGTTGACGATGCGCTCAAAGTCGTCGTCGTCGGGCAGAAGTAGACCCCGCAGCTGCAGCCCGTCCTGGTGGCTTAGGGCAATACCGCACCGCGCCGCCATAGCGCCGCCATCCGATACGGGTGCAGCTCGGCGATGCAAATGCCGAAATCTGTTCTGGATGACCGGCAGCGACAAGCGCGGCACCCCCACGGGTCAACGTCGAGCCGGCAAAGCCGCCAACCCCGTTGCGTCACTACAGCATCCGATCATCCCACGGTGTATTACCGATCTCACACGGCAACTCGTCCACCGACATCCCGTGGCGCTTCACCCACCCGGCCCGCTAGCGATACCATTCCTCAAGCGCCGCCTCCCATTCCGCCGCCGACACATAACATTTCTCCAATCAACCGGAAACCGTTAATGTACAAGCGATTTCCAGCGTTTCCCTGCCACCGATCTTGTTGCGTCACAGCCAAATTGGAATTGGAATCATTTCAGTCCTGGTAGACAGATAAGAGGCCAGCTCGGGTGTCCTCCAAGCCAGCAAACAACACGGCAATTGGCCTGGACCTTACCGAGGTTGTGCGCGCAGACCGACCAGTGGAAGCGATGAAAAGCGCCGGTAAAGGGGCCCGGACCAAGCCGAACCTGCGGGTGATCCGATGACCAACGCATTCTTCACACGGCCACGCTGCAAAGATAAGGTTTACACGCGAAGGTGAAGGCTAGTGCCCGCAAGCGCGGCATCAGCGACGACGCCACGCTCCACGCATATCGCAACGCGTTGCTAGTCATCCCAGCAGCTGAACCGTCGCGGATCATCCACGCTGACGTGCTACGCCCGAAGTTCTACGACTACCTGAGGTAATGACATGAGTGTGAAGCACAAAACCGACACCGACGAATGGCTAGACAACCTTGACGTCGACCCCGCCAAAGCCCGCGACGCCAGCCATATGCGCCGCATCATCGCAGCGAAAGAAGCGGTTGAGACCGCAGAATCCGAGCTGCGAGCCGCAGTTGACGCCGCCCGCGCCGCCGGGGGCACCTGGGCGGCAATCGGTGTCGCCCTCGGCATCACTCGTCAGGCCGCGTTCCAGCGATTTGGCCACACCACCACAGGGACGCTGGCGCGGTGATGGACACCCTCTCACCTTGGGCGGGGCCTACTAGGCATTTGTCGGCACGGTCAGCAGCCGGAAAGCGTTGTCCACCAACACATCAGAAACCGACCCGCAGCCACAACCGAAACCGGTTGACCAGATTCCGCCCATTGCCTGGGCGCCATGGCGCAGGGCATGCCCGCGAGTTAGGTTCCGCTGATGAAGTTTGTGCTGGCGAGCTATGGCAGTCGCGGTGATGTTGAGCCTTTCGCCGCCGTCGGTCGGGAGCTGCTCCGCAGAGGCCACGAAGTCCAAATAGCAGTACCCCCCAAATGGCTTGGCTTCGTGGAGTCGGCGGGGCTTGCCGCGGTCTCCTTCGGGCCAGACCCGCAGGCGCTACCCGACGAGACCTTACGGATGATCCAGAATCCCATCGCCGCAATGGGTGAAATCGTGGAGCATGTCGCCCAGGCCTGGGCCCACTGGGGCACGACGCTGACCACGCTGACCAAAGGGGCCAACCTGCTATTAACAGGCAAAGGCGAACAAGGCCTGGCCGCCAATATCGCTGCATACTACGACATTCCGCATGCGGCGCTGCACTTTTTCCCGGCGGGTGATACACGCATGGGTGGCTGGATCGGGCAAGTAACGAAGGAAGCCGAAGACGCTCAACGCAGCGCACTGGGCTTGCCGGAGCCGGCCGCACCCCCAACACCGCTCGAGATCCAGGCCTACGACGAACTTTGCTTTCCTGGGCTGGCAGCCCAATGGGCGGAGCAAGCTGGGCGCCGACCCTTCGTCGGCGCCCTGACGCTGGAGGCGCCGACGAAGGCCGATGTCGAGGTCTTGTCATGGATCGCCGCGGGAACCTCACCGATCTACTTCGGCTTCGGCAGCGGCGCCCAGGTCGCCAACCCTGCAACGACGGTGGCCGTGATCAGTGCCTCCTGCGCGCAGTTGGGCGAGCGGGCGTTGATTTGCGCTGGGCCAAGTGACTTCACCCAGGTCCCGCAATTCGACCAGGTCAAGGTTGTGCGCGCGGTCAATCACGCAGCCGTCTTTCCGGCTTGCCGTGCGGTCGTCCACCATGGCGGCGCTGGCACTACCGCCGCAGGCATGCGAGCGGGTATTCCGACGTTGATCCTCTGGCTCGGGGTCGACGATCAGCCGATCTGGGCAACTGTCCTCCAGCGGCTGAAAGTCGGTGCAGGCCGTCCATTTTGGACCAACACCGGGGACTCGCTGGTCGCAGACCTGCGCTCTATCCTCACTCCGGAATGCATAGCTCGAGCCCGCGAAATCGCCACCCAGATGACCCAACCCGCCGAAAGCGTTCGCCGCGCCGCCGATCTCCTGGAAGACACCGCGCTGCAGCACTCCGATTAACGCTCAGCCAGACAATCCGCTCTTGATGGCCGCGTCCTGCTTCGCCCGAGATCAAGAACGAAATCCGGCTGCCATATTCGATACCTTCATCACCGCATAGCTCCTTTGCCGCGCAGTCGCCAACGTATCGCACAACATCGCGGACCGCTTGGCCGGCCGGGCAGAATTCATCTGATTTCCAAACCTTCGTGGCCGCGCAGAACCTAGAGGCAGGAATGGGTCCCAAACGCGGCGATCCGTGCGAGACTCCGTTGAGTTCCAGTTGCCACCGACCTTAAGGACGCAGATGACTTCACTCGACCGACAGATAGCTCCCCCGGCGGAGGCAATGCAAGAGCTGATTCTCGCCGCGTGGGTATCGCAGGGGATCACCGCGGTCGCGGATCTGGGCGTCGCCGACGCACTCGCTGGCGGGCCGCTGCCGATCGATGAATTGGCCGGCAAGGTGGGAGCGAATCCCGACGCGCTGGCTAGGCTGCTGCGGGCGCTGATCAGCAGCGGCATATTCGCCCAACGCGATGACGGCCGCTACGAGTTGACGCCGATGGCCGACCTGTTGCGTACGGACGCTCCGGCCTCGATGCGCGCGATAACACGGTTCGTCGGCGCACCACAACACCGTGAACATTGGAGCCAGCTGACTAACGCGATCAAAACGGGCACCTCCGTCGTTGCGGCGTTGCGCGGCAAGAGCTTTTTCGAGTACCTGGGCGACGAACCGGAGTTCGGACAGATCTTCAATGACGGAATGACCGGCATGTCGGGGATGTCGATTGGGCCTGTCATCAACGCCTACGACTTCACCCGATTCGGCACGGTCGTGGACGTCGCCGGCGGACATGGCCGGCTGCTGGCCGCGATCCTCGCCTCGGCACCAGATGCCCACGGCGTGCTGTACGACCTACCCGAAGTGATTGCGGGAGCGACGCCGTTGCTACAGGAAATGCATGTCGCAGAAAGGGTTCGGCTCGCCGAAGGCTCGTTCTTCGACGGTGTCCCCGCCGGTGCGGACGCCTACGTGCTCAAGCACATCATCCACGACTGGGACGACGACGCATCCGTGCGAATCCTGCGCAACGTGCGGTCGGCCTCGGCCCCCGGCACCACGTTGCTACTCGTCGAAACCGTCATCCCCGAAGACAACAGCCCATCGGTAGCCAAGTGGACGGACATCGAAATGCTGATCATCAACGACGGCCGGGAACGCACCGCCGGCGAGTACCGCAGCCTGTTCGACGACGCCGGCTTCGAGATGATCGGCGTGATCGATACCGCGTCGCGCTTCAACATCATCGAGGGCCGCGCCGTTTAGCCGCTCGGCGCCGATCAGCACGGGGCCCAGTTGCTCAGCGACGAGTCACGCTGCTGACACCTAGCCGCCGGCACCAGCCGGTTTCGGGGGTTGTCCCTCGCCAGTCAAATACTTGGGGCAGTAATGGGCGGCCGCCAATGTGGTGAATTTGGCGGCGCCCATCCCCTGGAATGCCGGATTGCGGTTCTGCAGTTCCGTGACGATCTCCGCGTCCGACTTGCCCTCGTCAACCAACTGACATACCGATTTCGCGGCTGTTATCGCGCGATCCGGATCGTGGTAGGTGATGCCAGCCTGCCGGAGTTCGGCGAGGAATTGTTGATCGTTGTCGTCGGCGTAGGCCGGCGTGGCCATGCCGATCATGACAGCGGCACCGCTCAGTGCCAAGAGAAATTTCATGCCCCCTCAAGTGTCCCAGAGTTACGGTGCGCACGCATTCCTGAGAGCCCATGTCGCGGCCGACCACCAGCGTGGCAACGCCACAGATCGTCAACCCAAGGTCGACAGATCCACTACGTCAACCTAACGTTGACGACATGGCTCAGTCGACACCCATCGCCTATCCGGTCCGCCTCGACGAAATGATCAACGCCATCAAACAAGTCCACAGCGATGCCCTGGACCAACTCGCCGACGCCGTCTTGGCCGCTGAGCATTTGGGCGAGATCGCCGACCACCTGATCGGACACTTCGTCGACCAGGCCCGCCGCTCCGGGGCCTCCTGGACCGACATCGGCAAGAGCATGGGTGTCACCAAGCAGGCCGCGCAGAAGCGGTTCGTCCCGCGAGCCGAGGCCACCGCACTAGACCCCGAACAGGGCTTCGGGCGCTTCACACCGCGGGCCCGCAATGCCGTCGTCGCGGCTCAGAACGCCGCACACACGGCCGCCAACAGCGAAATCACACCCGACCATCTGCTGCTGGGGGTGCTCAGCGATCCGGCCGCGCTGGCTACCGTGTTACTGCAGCACCAGCACGTCGACACCGAGGCGTTGCGCGGCTCCGTGACGCTGCCCCCCGCGGACGCCGAGCCGCCGGAGCTGATCCCATTTAGCGGTCCGGCGCGCAAGGTACTCGAGCTGACCTTCCGCGAAGCACTTCGGCTGGGCCACAACTACATTGGCACCGAACACCTGCTGCTGGCGTTGGTCGAGCTCGAAGACGGTGCCGGACCGCTGCACCAATCCGGTGTCGACAAGGCGCGCATCGATGCCGACTTGATCGCCGCGCTTGAATCACTCACCAACGGAACGAGCGCGGCGTCGTCCGATCCCTCCCCTTCGGTTTAGTTCGTGTGCAATCATGCGAAGGTCCCTAACGGGAAGCCGAGGATTGGAAAAGATGCACCGCTGGCTGATCGTCTTTACCACCCTCCTGGTCACCGCCGCCGGCGTTGCCGCGCCCCGTGCCTGGGCTGGCGACGCGCCGATCGGCCGGATCGGGGACACCTTGCGGGTGGACACCGGCACCTACATCGCGGACGTCACCGTCAGCAGCGTGACGCCGTGCGACCCGCCGCCAGGATTCGGCTACACACGCAGCGGCGTCCCGGTCAAAAGCTTTCCCGGCAGCACCGTTGACCGCGCCGACGTGACGGTGCACGCGATTAGGGTGCCCAATCCGTTCATCATGGCAACCAACTTCAGCTTCGACGGGGTGACCCCGTTCGCCGACGCCTACAAGCCGCGGGCCTCCGATGCACCCGACGCGCTGGACAACGTGCTGGTGAATGCGCCCAACGGTGCCATCGTGCGCGGCGCCGTGTATTGGGACGCCTACCGCGATCCGGTGTCCAACGTCATACTGTTGGACAAGAAGACGGGCCAGCACCTCGCCCAATGGAACCTATGACGACGTAGGCGGAGTTAAGCGTCGTTGACCCCGAAGGCGCTTAACGCCAACAGCCGTGAGGTGGCACGCAGGTACTTCTTTCGGTAACCACCGGCCAGCATCTCCTCGCTGAAGATCCTGTCGAGCTTCTCCCCGGAAGCCACCACCGCAATACCGGCGTCATACAGCCGATCGGTCAGCGACACCAGCCGCAGCGCAACGTTCTGGTCATCGATACCGTGCACGCCGGTCAAGAACACCGTGGTCACGCCCTCAATCAACGTCAGATACCGCGACGGATGCATGGTGGCCAGGTGCGCGCACAACGCGTCGAAGTCGTCGACGGTGGCCCCCTGGACGCGTGCGGCACGCGCAGTGACTTGCTCATCCGACAGCGGCTGAGGCGCGGGCGGCAAGTCGCGGTGCCGGTAGTCCGGCCCCTCGATCCGCACCGTAGTGAAAATCCTTGCCAACGTATTGATTTCGCGCAGAAAATCTTGGGCGGCAAAGCGGCCCTCACCGAGCTGCTCCGGCAAGGTATTGGAGGTGGCGGCCACCGACACGCCGCGCTCGACCAATGCCGAGAGCATCCGTGAGATCAGCGTGGTGTTGCCCGGATCGTCTAGCTCAAACTCATCAATGCACACCGCCGTGTAATTGGCCAGCAGCTCGATGCATTCAACGAAGCCGAACACCCCGGCCAGCTGGGTCAGCTCCCCAAATGTCGCGAATGCCTTGGGATGCTCGGGCAATTGGTAGTAGGCCGACGCCAGCAGATGGGTCTTGCCCACACCGAACCCGCCGTCCAAGTACAACCCAACACCGGGCAGCACCACCCGTTTGCCCAGCAATTTCTTGCGGCCCGCCCGGCGTGCTACGGCCTGCCGGCAGAACTCCTGACAGGCCCCGACCGCGGCGGCCTGGGTCGGTTCCGCGGGGTCGGGGCAATAGGTCGCGAAGCTCACCGCGGTGAACGTTGGCGGCGGCGTTAACTGGGCGATCAGCCGCTCCGGCGACACCGTCGGCTGCCGATCCACCAGGTGAGCCACCCGGCCCGACACGTCGGGCGGATTCGCGGAGGTGGACCCGTGCATGCAGGCACTGTAGCGACGTGCTGCAATCAAACGGATGCCCCCCGCCACGACGCCGCTGCAAATGCTCGACTCCGGGCGCCACCTCGACGACGGCGAACTCCCCCAGCTCTACGGCTATCCCGAGCAGGACCAAATCTGGGTGCGGGCGAACTTCATCACCAGCGCCGACGGCGGTGCCACCGCCGACGGCAAGACCGGCGCCATGGCCGGGCCGGGCGACCGATTTGTGTTCAACATGCTGCGCGAACTCGCTGATGTGGTCGTCGTCGGCGCGGGCACCGTACGGATCGAGGGCTATTCCGGCGCGCACCTGCCGGTCGCCCAGCGCCAGCAGCGGCAGGCCCGCGGCCAAAACGAAGTCCCCCAACTGGCGATCGTCACGAAGTCGGGTCGGCTGGATCGGGATATGGCGGTGTTCACCCGGACCGAGGTAGCCCCACTGGTGCTCACCTGCACCGCGACCGCCAAGGAGCTGCGCCCGCGGTTCGCTGACCTTGCCGACGTGGTCGACTGCTCTGGCGACGATCCCAACAAGGTCGACGAGGCTGCCGTATTGGCGGCGCTGCAGGCTCGCGGTCTGCGCCGGGTCCTGACCGAAGGCGGGCCGATGCTGCTCGGTTCGTTTATTCAGCGCGGCATGCTCGACGAGCTGTGTCTGACCATCGCACCCTTGCTGGTGGGTGGCCTGGCCCGACGTATCGCGACGGGACCGGGGCAGCTGCTCACCCGAATGCGCTGCGCCCACGTTCTCACTGACGACGCCGGCTACCTGTACGCCCGCTACGTCAAGGCCTGACCCGGCGGCGGGAGTGGCTACTGTGGTCGGCATGCGTCGGCACATCGCGTCCGCCACGATTTTGGTTGCTGTGACCGCGTTGCTGGTCGGCTGCGTCCCGGGCCTCGCCGCGGACCCGCGGTTTGCTACCAACTCCGGTGCCCGACCGCAAGGCGCGGCCACCACAACCCCGACGGCCGCCGGTCCCCCGCCGATCGCGACGCCCAAAAACGACTTGTCGTGGCACGACTGCACGTCACGGCTATTCGGGGATGCCGGGGTCGCGGCAGCACCCGGTATCCAGTTGGAGTGTGCGGACTACGACTCCGACCTCGACCCGGTCAACGGTGGATCCGGGAGCGTGACCATTGGCGTGGTCCGCGCCCGCTCGAGTCAAACGCCGCGCGACGCAGGACCCTTGGTGCTCACCACCGGTTCCGACCTGCCGTCGTCGGCGCAGCTACCGGTCTGGCTGTCCCGCGCGGGCGCCGATGTGGTCCGCACCCACCCCATCGTCGCTGTCGACCGACGCGGCATGGGCATGTCGAGCCCCATTGACTGCCGCGACCACTATGACCGCCAAGAGATGCGCGACCAGGCGCAGTTCGAGTCCGGCGACGATCCCGTGGCCAACCTCTCCGACGTTTCAAACACCGCCACCACCAACTGCACTGACGCCATCGCGCCAGGAGCCTCCGCCTACGACAACTCGCACGCCGCCTCCGATATCGAGCGACTGCGTAACCTTTGGGACGTACCCGCGCTCGCGCTCGTCGGGATCGGCAACGGCGCCCAGGTGGCATTGACCTACGCCGCATCGCGTCCCGACCGGGTCGCCAGATTGATCCTCGACTCCCCGATTGCATTGGGAGTCAATGCCGAAGCCGCCGCCGAGCAACAAGTCAAGGGCCAGCAGGCCGCACTCGATGCGTTCGCCGCGCAATGCGTTGCGGTGAACTGCGCGCTGGGACCCGATCCGAAGGGCGCCGTCGCCGCACTGCTGGCGGCCGCCCGCACCGGTAAGGCACCTGGCGGCGCATCGGTAGCTTCCATCGTTTCAGCCATCACCGTCGCGTTGGGCTTTCCTACCGGCGACCGGGTGGGCACCACCACGAGCCTGGCCAACGCGCTCGCAGCCGCCCGCAGCGGCGACGCCAGCCCGTTGACCAATTTGATCCACCGCGCCGATGCCACCCAGGATTCCGACGGCCAGTTCGTCGGCGACTGCAGCGACGCGCTTAACCGGCCGACCCCCGACCGCGTCCGTGAACTGGTCGTCGCGTGGGGGAAGCTGTATCCCGAGTTCGGCACGGTCGGCGCGCTCAATTTGGTCAAATGTGTGCATTGGCCCACCGGTACGACTCCGCAACCGCCCAAGGACCTCAAGATCGACGTCATGGTGCTGGGGGTACCAGACGACCCGATCGTGGGGTCGGAAGGGGTCGCCGCGACGGCGGCCACCATCATCAACGCCAATGCCGCCAGCAAACGGGTGATGTGGCAGGGCATCGGCCATGGCGCAAGCATCTATTCGGCCTGTGCGGTCCCGCCCATCATCGGCTATTTGACCAGCGGCAAGCTGCCCGCCACCGACACCTACTGTCCCGCCTAATACTTGCGTCCCAGCTCCGGTGTACGGTGCGCTGGTGACGGCAGCTGACTCGACCCGAACCGGCTTGCGCGATTGGGTGCTGGCCGCATTCCGTCCCCGCATCCACGCACCGAGCACGGCGACGATCGTGCGGTCAGCGTTGTGGCCCGCGGCCATTCTTTCGGTGCTGCACCGCAGCATCGTGATCACCACCAACGGCAACATCACCGACGATTTCAAACCGGTCTACCGGGCGGTGCTGAACTTCCGGCGCGGCTGGGACATCTACAACGAGCACTTCGACTACGTCGACCCGCACTACCTGTACCCGCCCGGCGGCACGCTGCTGATGGCGCCGTTCGGATATCTGCCCTTCGCGCCGTCGCGCTATCTGTTCATCCTGATCAATACTGTGGCCATCCTGATCGCCTGGTACCTGATGCTGCGGTTGTTCAAGTACACGTTGGCCTCGGTGGCCGCGCCCGCTCTGCTGCTGGCCATGTTCTGCACCGAGACCGTGACCAACACGCTGGTGTTCACCAACATCAACGGCTGCATCCTGCTGCTGGAGGTGCTGTTCTTGCGGTGGCTGATCGACGGCAACACACGCCAGCAGTGGTGGGCCGGCGGTGCGATCGGGTTGACGCTAGTGCTCAAACCGCTGCTCGGTCCGCTGCTGTTGCTGCCGCTGCTGAATCGTCAGTGGCGGGCGCTGGTGCCGGCGATTGCGCTGCCCGTGGTGATCAACCTTGCCGCGCTGCCGTTGGTCAGCCATCCGATGGACTTCTTCACGCGCACAGTGCCCTACATCCTGGGCACCCGTGACTACTTCAACAGCTCTATCGAGGGCAACGGCGTGTACTTCGGCCTGCCCACCTGGCTGATCGTATTCCTGCGGCTGCTGTTCACGGCGCTGGCCGTCGGCAGCTTGTGGCTGCTGAACCGCTACTACCGGACCCGCGATCCGCTGTTCTGGTTCACCTGCTCGGCGGGTGTGTTGCTGCTGTGGTCGTGGCTGGTGCTGTCGCTAGCCCAGGGCTACTACTCGATGATGCTGTTCCCGTTCCTGATGACGGTGGTGCTGCCGAACTCCCTGATCCGCAACTGGCCGGCGTGGCTGGGGATCTACGGCTTTTTGACGCTGGACCGCTGGCTGCTGTTCAACTGGATGCGGTGGGGCCGCGCGCTGGAATACCTGAAGATCACCTACGGCTGGTCGCTGCTGTTGATCGTGGTGTCTACGGTGCTGTACTTCCGCTATCTGGACGCCAAGGCGGAAGATCGGCTGGACAGCGGCATCGATCCGGCGTGGCTGACGCCTAAGCAGACGCGGGCTACCGTGGACGCATGACGCGCCAGCGACGATGCAGAGCGAAGCGATGAGGAGGAGTGGCGCAAATGGCTCGTCCGAAGGTTGAACTCTCTGACGACGAGTGGCGCAAGAAGCTGACGCCGCAGGAGTTCGACGTGCTGCGTCGCGCCGGCACCGAGCGACCCTTCACCGGCGAATACACCGACACCAAAACCCCGGGCGTCTACCAGTGCCGGGCCTGCGGCTCTGAATTATTCCGCAGCACAGAGAAATTCGAGTCACACTGCGGCTGGCCGTCGTTCTTCGACCCGTCGAGCTCGGACGCCGTGATCCTGCGTTCCGATAGCTCGCTGGGAATGACCCGCACCGAGGTGCTGTGCGCAAACTGCCACAGTCACCTGGGCCACGTATTCGCCGGTGAGGGTTATCCGACGCCGACGGATCAGCGTTACTGCATCAACTCGATCTCGCTGCGCCTCGTCCCGTCCTAATCCCCGCGACACTGAAACTGTTGCGGCGACACGCCGGCAACGTGCCACAGCGGTTTAAGTTTCGCGGATCCCGCGGGTCCGTCGTGACGTCTTTCAGGTGTGGACGACGTATTTGTGGGCAGCCAGGCCGTGCGGCTGGGCAAACTGAGCGCGCATCAGCTGCGAACCGGGTTCCGCGCGATCTACCCCAACATTTATCTGCCGGATGGCGCCACACCATCGCTGCGAACGCGTTCGGTTGCGGCGTGGTTGTGGTCCGGCCGACGCGGCGTCCTCGCCGGACTTGCCGCGGCGGCGCTGCACGGTTCGGATTGGATTGACGATGATGAGTCCGTCGAATTGATCTGGCGTAACCCGCATCCCCCGGTGGGCGTGGTCACCCGTAATCAACGAGTCGAGCCGGACGAGGTTACCCGTATCGCCGGTCTGCCAGTGACCACATGCGCAAGGACGGCGTTTGACTTGGCCAGGCAACTACCCACCGGCAAGGCGGTGGCGCGGCTTGACGCACTGATGCGGGCGACGCCGTATTCGAGCGAGGAGGTGCTGCTGTTGGCCAACCGGTATTCGGGCGCGCGGGGCCTGCGAAGGCTACGCGCGGCGCTTCCGCTGGTGGATCCGGGCGCCGCGTCGCCCAAGGAGACGTGGCTGCGCTTATTGCTGATCGACGCCGGCCTGCCGGTTCCCACAACCCAAATACCGGTGCAGCCGAACTGGCGGCTGGTTGCCGTCGTTGACATGGGCTGGGAGAAGTACCAGGTGGCTGTCGAATATGACGGCGATCACCATCGCGCCAACCGCCGCCAGTACGCCCGCGATCAGCACCGGCTACGCAAACTCGAAGAGCTGGGCTGGATCGTCATCCGGGTAATCGCTGAAGATGCGCCCGAGGACGTGGTGCGACGCGTGCGCGACGCGCTGCTGCATCGCGGCTGCCGGTTCTAGTCCACCCGGGTGGCGTGCACTTCCCAGAACGGGGCGTGCAGCCGACCGTCGGTCAACCACGGTTCCATGACCCGGAACCGGTCCAGCACGAACCGCACCCGATCGGCCATATCCGGGTTTCGCTTGGCCATCATTTCGAAGGCCTCGACACTGAGGTTGACCTGGTAGGTCGTCGTTCCCAGGTACGTGATCTGCCAACCGCCGACGGGAAGCACCTGACGGAAGTCGTCCTCGGATAACGACCTCGGCATGGAAAAGCCGTTGACGTCGTGCGCGCCGAACTCGAACATGTATAGGCGCGCCCCCGGCTTGGTTGCCCGCCGCAGCGCCTGCACATAGGACTTCTGCAGTTCGGGTTCGGTGCTGAAGGTGTGGTAAAAGGCGCAGTCCACGACGGTGTCGAACCGGCCATCCAGTCCGTCCAGCTTTGTCGCATCGGCCACCTGAAAGTCCACCGACACCCCGGCTTTGCGCGCATTCGCCCGCGCGCGCTCGATGGCGGCCTCCGACCCATCGACACCGGTGGCCGAGTACCCCGCCGACGCGTAGTAGATCGCGTGGTGACCGGGGCCAGTTCCCGGGTCGAGCACCTCGCCTTTGATCGCACCCACCGCGACCAGTTGCTGGACCACCGGTTGCGGACCGCCGATGTCCCACGGCGTGGCGGCGGGCAAGCCATGCGACAACCGGTCGTCGCGGTACATCTCCTCGAAACGGGTCGGGTCCGTCGGGTCGAACTGGGTCGTCATGGCAGTGAGTTCACTAGTTGTTCGACCGGCACTCGCGGTCCGGTGAAGAACGGTGTCTCTGCGCGCGTATGCCGCCGGGCCTCGGTAGCACGCAACTCACGCATCAGGTCGACGATGCGGTCCAATTCCGGGGCCTCGAAAGCCAGGATCCATTCGTAGTCGCCGAGCGCAAACGCCGGCACCGTGTTAGCCCGGACGTCTTTGTAGCCGCGCGCGGCCATGCCGTGCTCGGCAAGCATCTGCCGGCGTTCCTCGTCGGGTAGCAGATACCAGTCGTAGGACCGCACAAACGGATACACGCAGATGTAGGCACCGGGTTCTTCACCGGCCAGAAACGCCGGGATATGGCTCTTATTGAACTCGGCCGGTCGATGCAGCGCCACACTGCTCCATACCGGCGAACAAGCCCGTCCGAGCGTGGTGGTGCGCCGGAAGTCGGCGTAGGTCGCTTGCAGCGCCTCGACGCGCTCGGCGTGCGTCCAGATCATGAAATCGGCGTCCGCCCGCAGTCCGGCGACGTCGTAGAGGCCGCGTACCACGACACCGCGCTCCTCCTGCTGCTTGAAAAAGGTACGGGCATCGTCGATCACTGCGTCGCGCTGATCCCCCAGAACACCAGGCCGCACCGCGAACACCGAGAACATCAGGTAGCGAAGCGTCGAGTTCAGGGCGTCATAATCGACTTTGCCAAGTTTGGCCATGACACCTATCGTGCCACTTCCGCGCCTAAGGCCTCGATCGCACGCCCGGCCGCGCCGATACACGCGGGCACACCAATACCGTCCAGGTAGCTGCCGGCCACGACCAGTGTCGGCGGCAAGCCGGCGCGCACCTCGGCGACCAGATCGGCGTGACCGGGGCCATACTGCGGCATTGCGTCGATCCACCGCTGCACGCAGACATAGACGGGGTCGACGGTCACACCAAACACGGTGGCCAGGTCGCTCACCGCCCAGGCCAGTAGCTCGTCGTCGGTGGCAGTCGAGGCCACCTGGTCACCGAACTTCCCGAACGACAGCCGCACCAGCTGCGTGTCCCCTTGCAGCCCCCACTTGCGTGAGGACAACGTGATCGCCTTGGCGCTCAGCCGCTCACCGCTGGCCACCAACACACCGGAATTCTGCGGAAATGCGGTGTCCCGGGGCACCGCCAGCGCCACCACCGCCGACGAGGCACTCACGATCCGGCGCGCGGCGGCGACGGTGCGCGGGGCGATCTGCTGCACCAGACACACCAGCCGCGGGGCCGGAACGGCCAGGATCACCGCGTCGGCGGACCAGCGAGCACCGGTGTCGTCCACCAGCGTCCAGCCGCGCGTCCCACGATCGAGCCCGATCACGGCGGCAGCTACCCACTGCAGCCGGCTGCGCCGGACGAGCTCATCGATCAGCACCTGGTAGCCGCCGTCTAGCGCACCGAATACCGGCCCGGCCGAGACCGGCGGCAACCCCTGTCGAACCGCGTCGGTCAAACTGGCGGCGCCGCGGTCGAGGGCAGCGGCCACGCTGGGGGCGCCCGCGCGCAGCCCGATCGTCGCTGCCGAGCCGGCGTAGACCCCGCCCAGCAGCGGGTCAACCAACCGGGCCACGGCCTGCTCGCCGAACCGGTCGGCCACCAGGTCGGCCACCGTGGGGTCGCTGCCGGGTTCCCAGCTCAGCGGGCGGGCGGATTCGCCGGTGATGCGCGCGACGGTGGCGTCGTCGACCAGTCCGGCCACCGACGTCGCCGAGGACGGAATCCCGGCGACGGTGTCCGGTGGCAGCGGATGCAGCCGTTGCTGGCTGTAGATCAATGGTCGGGCACCGGTGGTGGCGCGTTGGCGCTCTGACAAGCTCAGCTCGGCCAGCAGCGCCGGCATCTCGGGGCGGCGCAGCACGAATGCCTCGGCGCCCAGGTCCATCGGCTGTCCGCCTACCCGCTCGGTCCGCAATACCCCGCCAAGTCGGTCACCGGGATCGAACAACGTGATCGCAGCGTCGTCGCCCGCGGCTGCGCGCAACCGGTACGCCGCCGTCAGTCCCGAGATTCCACCTCCCACAACACAATACGAGCGGGACGTCATAGCGCGTGGACGAGCGATACCAGCTCGGTCAGCACGCCGGGATCGGTCTCCGGCAGCACTCCATGGCCAAGGTTGAAAACGTGGCCGGCCGCGCCGGCGTCGACGGCACGACGCCCGTCGTCGACGACAGCCCGTGCGGCACGTTCGACCGCCGGCCAGCCCGCTAACAGCACCACCGGGTCGAGGTTGCCCTGCAGCCCGGTACCGGGTTGCACCCGAGCAGCGGCATCGGTCAGCGAGGTTCGCCAGTCCACGCCGACGACGGTTGCTGTTCCTGGTTGGAGAGCCTGCGACATCGCACCCAACAGCTCGGCGGTGCCGACCCCAAAGTGGGTCATCGGCACCCCGTGCTCGGCCAGCGTGGCGAAGACCCGGCCGCTGTATGGCAACACGTACTGACGGTAGTCGGACAGCGACAGCGTTCCCGCCCACGAATCGAACACCTGAATGGCGTCCACCCCGGCATCGATTTGACCGCGCAGGAACCCGAGCGTCAGATCGGTCAGCTTGTCCATCAGCGCATGCCAGCTCGCAGGTTCGGCCAGCATCATGGCTTTAGTGCGGGGATGGTTACGACTAGGACCGCCTTCGACCAGGTAGGACGCCAACGTGAACGGCGCGCCAGCGAAACCGATCAGCGGAACATCACCCAACGCGGCGACCAGCAGCGAAACGGCCTGGAAAATCGGCTGAATCGCTTGTGGGTCAAGGGGTTTCATAGCGTCGATATCGGCGGCGGTGCGTACCGGGTCGGAGATCACCGGCCCGACATCCGGCACGATGTCCAGATCGATGCCGGCCGCGCGCAGCGGCACCACGATGTCTGAGAACAAGATCGCCGCGTCGACGTCGTAGCGACGTAACGGCTGCAGAGTGAGTTCGCAGGCCACTTCGGGCTCAAAGCAGGCCGCTAGCATGCTGTGCTGTTCGCGCAGCGCTCGGTATTCGGGTAACGAGCGGCCGGCCTGCCGCATGAACCACACCGGCACCCGGCTCGCTTTGCGGCCGGTAACAGCAGCCAGATATGGCGACTCGGTAAGGTCGCGACGAGTACTCATCGAGCTCAATGCTGCCATGATGTTCTCCGACACCTTCAGGAGCGCTCAGCACATGCCTACGCCGATCACCTATGACGACTTTCCCAGCCTTCGCTGCGAACCCGGCGATAACGGCGTGTTGAACCTGATTCTCGACGCGCCCGGGCTGAATTCGGTGGGGCCGCAAATGCACCGAGACCTCGCCGACATCTGGCCGGTGATCGATCGCGACCCCGCCGTGCGCGTTGTTCTGGTCCGCGGTGAAGGCACAGCGTTTTCTTCGGGCGGCAGCTTCGACCTGATCGCAGAAACCATCGGCGACTACGAAAGCCGGGTTCGCATTTTGCGTGAGGCCCGCGATCTGGTGCTCAATTTGGTCAACTTCGACAAGCCGGTGGTGTCGGCGATTCGAGGCCCGGCCGTGGGCGCGGGTCTGGTGGTGGCGCTGCTTGCCGACATCTCGGTCGCGGGCCGGACCGCGAAAATCATCGATGGGCACACCAAACTCGGGGTGGTGGCCGGTGACCACGCCGCGATTTGCTGGCCGCTACTGGTCGGCATGGCCAAGGCCAAGTATTACCTGCTCACCTGCGAGGCGCTCTCCGGCGAGGAAGCCGAACGGATCGGCCTGGTCTCAACCTGCGTCGACGATGACGAGGTACTCCCGACCGCCACCCGCCTCGCCGAGAACCTGGCGCACGGGGCGCAAAACGCGATCCGGTGGACCAAACACAGCCTGAATCACTGGTACCGCATGTTTGGGCCGGCCTTCGAAACGTCGCTCGGCCTGGAATTCATCGGATTCAGCGGCCCCGACGTCGCCGAAGGGCTTGCCGCGCACCGTGAGAAGCGCCCCGCACGATTTGGTGCCGGCACCGCGACCTGAGGCAATCCTGGTAGCGCCCGGAGAGGCCGATGACCAGCCCTAACATCACGCCACGGCGCGCCTGTCGCGGCGTGTGGGCAGATGGGTCTACCGTCGAATGTTGTGACCCGCGCCGACGACGATCAGTGGGGGTACCGCCCGTGCGCGGGGGACGAAGCGATGAGGAGGAGTGGCGCTGGTGACCGCAGCCGAACCGACTCCCTTCCGCGAGGCAGTCGCGGCGATGAACGCTGTCACCGTACGGCCGGAAATCGAACTCGGCCCCATCCGACCGCCGCAGCGGCTCGCGCCATACAGCTACGCGCTGGGAGCTGAGGTCAAGCATCCCGAACTCGATATCGTCCCCGAGCGTTCTGAGGGCGACGCGTTCGGTCGATTGATCCTTTTGTATGACCCCGACGGTTCCGACGCTTGGGACGGCACCATCCGCCTGGTCTCCTACATCCAGGCTGACCTGGACTCGCACGAAGCCATCGACCCGCTGCTGCCTGAAGTGGCCTGGAGCTGGCTGGTCGAGGCGCTGGAATCGCGCACCGGCCACGTCACCGCGCTGGGCGGCACTGTCACCGCCACCACGTCGGTGCGTTACGGCGACATCTCCGGACCGCCACGCGCCCATCAGCTAGAGCTGCGGGCGTCGTGGACGGCAACCACCCCCGAGGTCGGCGTCCACGTCAAGGCATTCTGCGAGGTGCTAGAACACGCCGCAGGACTACCGCCGGCCGGGGTCATCGACCTGGGCTCGCGCTCACGCGCCTGATATGCGCGAACCGGCGGACGATCAGCCGGGCGGCACCGAACCCGACCCCACCCCGCTGCACCACCCGGCCGGCGGGATACCGAACCTCTCCGTGACCCCCAGCGAGATCGCGGCGGCCGCAGAACGCCTGGACCACGGGCATGGTCCGTTTGCGGTAGACGCCGAGCGGGCGTCGGGTTTCCGCTACTCCAACAGGGCTTACCTGATTCAGATCCGACGAGCCAACGCCGGCACCGTCCTCATCGACCCGGTCAGCCACGGCGGTGATCCGCTGACCGCGCTACGACCCGTCGCCGATGTGATCAGCAAAGACGAATGGATCCTGCATTCGGCCGATCAGGATCTGCCATGTCTGGCCGAAGTCGGCATGCGGCCGTCAGCGCTGTACGACACCGAGCTTGCCGGACGCCTGGCCGGGTTTGACAGGGTGAACCTGGCGACCATGGTTCAGCGGCTGCTGGGTTTCGGGTTGGCCAAGGGCCACGGCGCTGCCGATTGGTCGAAACGCCCGCTGCCCTCGGACTGGCTCAACTACGCGGCTTTGGACGTGGAGCTGCTGATCGAACTGCGCGCGGCTATCGCGGAGGTGCTGGCAGAGCAAGGCAAAACCGATTGGGCAGCCCAGGAATTCGACTATCTGCGGACCTATAACACTAGAGAGGCCGCCCTACCCAACCGACGAGACCGCTGGCGACGCACGTCCGGCATCCATCGGGTGCGCGACCGGCGAGCCCTGGCCGCCGTTCGCGAATTGTGGGCAGCGCGCGACCGTATCGCTCAACGTCGCGATATTGCACCACGCCGCATCTTGCCTGATGCCGCCATCATCGACGCCGCCATCGCCGACCCCAAGACGATCGACGAGCTGATCGCAATGCCGGTTTTCGGCGGGCGCAACCAGCGTCGCAGCGCTGCGATGTGGTTGGCGGCGCTGGAAACGGCGCGGCAGAGCCACGATCTACCGGACGAGGCCGAGCCGTCCAACGGTCCACCACCGCCCGGGCGGTGGGCCCGGCGCAAACCGGATGCCGCTGCACGGCTGGAGGCGGCCAGAGCGGCGTTGGCGGCGGTGTCGCAGCGGGTAGGGGTACCGACAGAAAATCTGGTCTCGCCTGACCTGGTGCGACGGCTGTGCTGGGACTGGGAGGTCCTCCAGGAAGGCTCGGTCGACCCGGTCACGGCAGTCGAGGAGTATTTGCGTGTCGGCCACGCGCGGGCGTGGCAGCGAGAACTCGTGGTGGCCATCCTGGCCGCGGCGGTGCAGCCGTCGGCTGGTTAGCAGCTTGCCGCCTTCTCCATGGTGGGAACAAACAACGTCAGGTCCGGTGAATAGGTCTGCGACCGATCATCGAGGCCGCACTGCGCCAGGCACTCGGTGAAGATTCCGGGGCGCATGAATGACGGCCACGTCGCCGGGACATCGCGCAGAAAACACTGGATCCCGCTCGATGACTCGAGTGCAATTGCATGCTGCTGTGCGAGGTGCGGAAGATGTTGCTTGACGTGATCTGATTTGGCCATCTCCGCAGCGTCAGGTGCCACAGTGCGTGTCGCCACACGGAAAGGCGAGCGGTAAATCCAGCAGGAAATACATCCGGCGCAGAAACCTTCACTTACCTTCCCCAGAACCTAATATCCGGTGGGGAATGGTGCGCTCGGCCGTCAAGACTTTTCGTACGAGAATGTATCTGACGGTCCGCGTCGTCGCCAGATCCGAGCTACATTGCCTGGCTGCTCCGCGGGCCGTACTGGCCTGCATCGTTCTCGGAACCGCAGTTGCCCAGCGCGGCAACCCAACCAGTGATCCGGCGGGCGACGTCTTGGTCGGTCAGCCCCAGTTCGGCCAACACCTCACTCCGCGAGGCATGACCGTAGAACTCCTGCGGCAATCCGACATCGCGGCAGGGCGTGTCGATCTCCGCTCCACGTAACGCGGTAGAGACTGCCGCGCCCACACCGCCGTGAACCCCGTTGTCCTCCAGCGTGACGACCAGTTTGTGCGTATACGCCAGTTCGAGAACACCGTCGCACACCGGTAACACCCAACGTGGGTCAATCACGGTAACGCCGATCCCCTGGTTGTGCAGCCGCTTGGCCACCGCCAACGCCATCGACGCAAAAGCGCCGACCCCGACCAGCAGCACATCCTGAGTCAGCCCCGCAGCCGGCACCGCGAGCACATCGATACCCGAAACGCCCGACCCGTAGCGCTTCAAAGCCGGAATATCTTCGCCCACATCGCCTTTGGGGAATCGTATCGCCGTCGGACCGTCGTCGACATCAAGCGCCTCACCGAGTTCCTCGCGTAACCGAGTGGCGTCCCGAGGCGCGGCCACCCGCATCCCCGGCACGATGCCCAGCATCGACAAATCCCACATGCCGTTATGGCTGGGGCCGTCCGAACCGGTAATCCCAGCCCGGTCGAGCACCATGGTGACGGGCAGCTTGTGTAGCGCCACGTCCATCATGATCTGGTCGAATGCCCGGTTGAGGAATGTCGAATAGATCGCCACCACCGGGTGCATCCCGCCCATCGCCAGCCCGGCCGCCGACGTCATCGCATGTTGCTCGGCAATCCCGACATCGAACAACCGATCCGGAAAACACTGCCCGAACGCCGTCAGCCCGGTGGGGCCCGGCATAGCCGCGGTAATAGCCACAATGTCGCGGCGCTTCCTGGCGTAACCGATGAGCGCATCGGAAAAGATCGCCGTCCAACCCGGGCCGGCGACCTTGGTGGCCTGGCCGGTGGCAGGGTCGATCACGCCGCACGAATGCATCTGCTCGGCTTGGTCAGCTTCGGCCGGGGGGTAGCCCATGCCCTTGCGGGTAACGACGTGCACGATCACCGGGCCACCAAAACCACGGGCCTTACGCAGCGCGACCTCCACCGCCCGTTCGTCGTGACCATCAACCGGGCCGACGTACTTTAGCCCTAGATCGGTGAACAGCAGCTGCGGCGATAGGGAATCCTTGATGCCGGCTTTGACGCTGTGCATGAACCGGTAGGCGATCTGGCCGACCAGCGGCAGCGAGCGCAGTCCATCACGGCCCTTCTCGAGCAGCTCCTCGTAGGCCGGCTGCAGCCGCAGCGTGGCGAGATGGTCGGCGACACCGCCAATCGTGGGCGCGTAGCTGCGGCCATTGTCATTGACGACGATGACCACCGGACGTGGTGTTGCCGCGATATTGTTCAGCGCCTCCCAGCACATGCCGCCGGTAAGTGCGCCGTCTCCGACCACCGCGACCACGTGTCGGTTGCGGTGGTCGGCCAGCTCGAATGCCTTGGCCAGGCCGTCGGCGTACGATAACGCAGCGCTGGCGTGGCTGGACTCCACCCAGTCGTGTTCGCTCTCCGCGCGAGACGGGTACCCCGACAGCCCGGCCTTTTTACGCAGGCTGTCGAAGTCCTGGCAGCGCCCCGTCAACATTTTGTGGACGTACGCCTGGTGACCGGTGTCGAAGATGATCGGATCGTGGGGTGAGTCGAACACCCGGTGCAGCGCCAGCGTGAGTTCGACGACGCCCAGGTTCGGCCCCAGGTGGCCCCCGGTGGCCGCCACCTTGTGGACGAGGAACTCACGGATCTCGGAAGCCAGATCCCGTAGCTGCTGCTGGGAAAGATGCTGCAGATCAGCGGGCCCGCGGATCTGTTCCAGCATTCCGTTAGTGTACGCAGCGACGCAAGAGCGGCGCCGCGGAGCGGTTAGCGGACACCACATCGTTGGTAGCGTCGGTCTGCGGTGCGCCGGGAAGCTTGGTTCGTAGCGGCGTCCCGCAACCCCGGAGTACGCTGTGAGCCTCGATGTCGCGCAGACGCTACGAACCGCGACAGATGTACCGTTATCATATGCGCGCCGAAGGCATCGCCGAGGACTTTCCGGTAATCAGCATCGATTCAAGTGCGCTGGACGCTGCTCGCATGCTCGCCGAGCACGGCCTGCCTGGACTCTTGGTCACCGACACGTCTGGCAAACCCTACGCGGTGTTGCCCGCATCCCAGGTGGTGCGATTCATTGTGCCCCGATATGTCCAGGATGATCCGTCGCTGGCTGGCGTGCTCAACGAATCGACAGCCGATCGGGCGGCGGAAAAGTTGAGCGGCAAGAAGGTCCGCGATGTGTTGCCGGACCACCTGGTCGACGTTCCTCCGGTCAATGCCGACGACACCATCATCGAGGTGGCCGCCACCATGTCGCGGCTGCGAAGTCCGCTGCTTGCCGTGGTCAAAGGCGGACGGTTAGTCGGTGTGATCACGGCATCGCGCCTGCTAGGGGCGGCGCTGAAACATTGATCCTGACCGATGCAGTGACAGGTCGCCTGCGGACAGCAGCGCAGGAAGCTCGATGAGTGTCGTTGTGGTCACCGTGTTTGTGGTGGCCTACGCGCTGATCTGTCATGACCGCGTTAACAAGACGCTGGTGGCCCTGGCGGGCGCGGCGATCGTGGTTACTTTGCCGATTATCGATTCCGAGGATGTCTTCTACTCGCATGAGACCGGAATCGATTGGGATGTCATCTTTTTGCTGTTGGGCATGATGATCATCGTCGGCGTTCCGGTCGCACTGTTGGTGTGCGACCGGCTGGCGATCGCCAGTCAGGCGGGATTGTCGTTCAACGATTTCCTGATCCACCTGACACCGATCGTGATCATCGTGACGGTAGCGCTCATCGCATTGCTACCACGCCTTTTTCCGGGCGTGTTCGTTGGTCGATCCCGAGCGGGTCGCCGACGTCATGTCCCTGGAAGAGCGAGAGGCTATTCGCGACCCCGCGTTGCTGATCAAGTGCGGCGCCGTGTTGATGGCAGTATTTGCGGCATTCATCGCTCACGCGCAAGTGCACATCGAGCCGTCACTCGTGGCGATGCTGGACGCCGGCATTCTGATCATGATCTCCAGGCTGGAGCGGTCCGACTACCTGTCCAGCGTCGAGTGGGACACCCTACTGTTCTTCGCCGGCCTGTTCACCATGTGGGTTCCCTGGTCAAAGCCGGAGTGGTCAAGCAGCTTGCGCAGTGGACCATCACAGCGACGGGCGGCAATTCCTTGTTGACGACCTGGCTCCATCCATGCAGGATCACGTCAGTCCCGACGTGCTGTGGTGGGCGCTTGCCCTCGGCACCGACGTCGGTGGTAACCTCACCGCCGTCGGCCAGCGCCAACGTCGTTGCCCTCGGAATCGCCCAGCGTGCAGACAATCCCATCTCCTTTTGGGACTTCACCCGCAAGGGTGCGTTGATCACGGTGATGTCCCTCGCCTTGTCGGGGTTATGTCTCTGGGTGCGCTACTTCGTCGTGAGCTGACCGATGTCGTGCCGTATGCGTGAAGATTCGGAGGACAGCCCGTGAGCGTCATCGCGATCACCGTGTTCGTCGTCACCTATGCGCTGATCGCCAGCGATCGTGTTAACAAGACCTCGGCGGCGCTGGCGGGCGCGGCGATCATGGTCACCTTGCCCATTATCAATTCCGAGGACATTTTCTACTCGCATGGGACCGGAATCGATTGGGACGTCATCTTTTTGCTGCTTGGCATGATGATCATCGTCGGCGTGCTGCGCCAAACCGGTGTCTTCGAATACGTCGCGATCTGGGCCGCGAAACGTTCGCATGGTTCCCCGCTGCGCATCATGATCCTGCTGGTGCTGGTGATGGCGTTCGGGTCGGCCTTGCTGGACAACGTCACCACGGTGCTGTTGATCGGTCCGGTCACGCTGTTGGTGTGCGACCGGCTGGCGATCAACGCGGCGCCGTTTCTGATGGCCGAAGTCTTCGCCTCCAACATCGGCGGCGCGGCGACGTTGGTCGGCGACCCGCCCAACATCATCATCGCCAGTCGGGCGGGATTGTCGTTCAACGACTTCCTGCTCCACCTAACGCCGATCGTGCTCATTGTGGTGATCGCCTTCGTCGCTCTGTTACCCCGCTTGTTCGGCCGGATCGCGGTTGACGCCGACCGAGTCGCCGACGTCATGTCGCTGGACGAGCGCGAAGCAATCCGCGATCACGGGCTGCTCATCAAATGCGGCGTTGTCCTATTGCTGGTGTTTGCGGCCTTCGTCGCTCATCCGGTGCTGCACATCGAGCCGTCTTTGGTGGCGATGCTGGGCGCCGGCATCTTGATCCTGATCGCCGGCCTGAAGCAGTCCGAGTACCTGTCCAGCGTCGAGTGGGAGACATTGCTGTTTTTCGCCGGCCTGTTCATCATGGTCGGGGCATTGGTGAAAACCGGTGTGGTCAATCAGCTGGCGCGGGCGGCGACCACCTTGACCGGTGGCCACGAGTTACTCACCGTCGTCCTGATCCTCGGCGTCTCAGCTCTGATGTCCGGCATCATAGACAACATTCCTTACGTCGCCACGATGACACCCATTGTCTCGGAGCTGGTCACGGCCATGCCGGATCAAGGCCACACCGACACCCTATGGTGGGCGCTGGCGCTGGGCGCCGACTTCGGCGGCAACCTTACCGCCGTCGGCGCCAGTGCCAACGTCGTGATGCTTGGAATCGCTAGGCGCGCAGGAACTTCCATCTCATTCTGGGAGTTCACCCGCAAAGGCATGGTGGTCACTGTGGTCTCGATCGCTCTCGCTGGGATCTACTTGTGGCTGCGTTACCTCGTGGTGAGCTGAGCTCGGTTGCTCAGGTGTGCTTGGCACGAAATCGCCGAAACAGCAGCCAGGCGATAGCCAGGTTGTAGCCGAGGCCAGCAGCCAGATAAGGCCACCAGATGCCATTGGCGCAGGCCACCCAGAACGCCTTAGCAGCCCAGTAAGGCGGCAGGACGCCGAAGGCGAGGTTCCAACCGGAGTTGATGAACCACGGCAAGCAGGGCAGTCCGGCGATCAGCATGCCCAGCGCGCGTACCACGGCCAAACCCTGAACCTTGTTGCTGGCCATAGCGACGATCAGCAGCAGGGTCACCACCGCCGACAACCCGGCCAGCATTCCGATCGGAACCAGCGCAGGAACCAGACCGGGTCTCAGCAGACCACTGAACGATGTCGTCGCGACTACATAGACCGTCGTCACCACGAGCACGGCGACTGCCCGGTAGGCAAAAAACGTGGTCAGCGGGACCGGGGTAACCCGCAGCGCGAGCAAAGTGCCGGCGTCGACTTCGTCTAGCACCAGGAACGCCGCCAGCGCGCCGACGATGATGATGCTAGTCAATAGCAAGAACGCGGTCAGGATCAGCGGGTAATACGGGACAAGGTCAAATCCGTTGCGGCGCTCCAGCAACGCGGTCACGCGCGGGGTCAGCACCGCGACACCCGTAGTCCAGATGACGGGAGCGACGACCACCATGATCAGCAAGGGATCTCGATAAGTGCCTCGAATATCGTTGCGCCCGAACGCGGCCAGCGCGCGCATTGCCGCCATCAAAGTCCTCCGGACTTCGCCAGCACATAGCGACCGAAAAGAACCTTTGCCGTCCAACACAATCCAGCCACGGATAGCAGCGGGTACAGCATGGAATACCCAACCTGCCACGGCGCCAGGCTCAGCTGGTCGAAGGCGCTGCCTAACAGCAGCAGTGGTCCCTGCATGGGCAACAGGTACAGCACCGGATTTGACCATACGCCGGAGTAGTACAGAATCGGCAGATTCATCACGGCCAGCGGGATCGTGGCGGCCAGGAACCAATCACTGATCGAGCCGAAGGGCAGTGAGGTGGTGAATCCCACCAGCAGCATCAGCAATGTTCCTAGCGTCACCCCGACCAGCATCGGGGCCAGGTGGTAGCCGAGCCCGTGCGCGAGGGTCGTCACCGCTACCGCCACGGTCAGCGAGACACCAACCAGAACAACAAGTTTGGCGGCCAGATATTCGCTGAACCGCAGCGGCGTGGCAATGACGGCACCGAGAGTGCGTTCCTGCTTTTCAAAAAACACTGCGCCCGCGATGAAGAAGAACCCGATGATCGTGGTGTCACCGCACAAGACATAGGGTTCTGCGGCGCTACGCAGGCCAGCCGGCATTGGCAACAGCACGGCCAACCAGATCAGCCCAGAAAAGATAGCTGCATACAAAAACCCTTGCCGCACTTGAATGGTCAGCTCAAGGCGCAACGCACTGGCTAGCCGGGTCATGTTAGCTGCCTGCCGGTGATCTCGACGAAGACATCATCGAGGCTGGCCTCCCGGCTGTGGATGGTCTCGACGTGTCGGTCGCGCAGCAACACGTGGAAAGCCGGGTCGTCGGCCAGCGTGTCCATGGGAAATTCGGCGACGCTCAGATCACCTCTGTCCCCACGATATTCAACCTGGACGACCCGCTGGCTGCGGGCGATCCGCAACTCCGCCGGGGAGTCCAAGGCGACAAGTGTCCCGTCAACGATGAAAGCGACCCGGTCGCAGAGTTCGTCGGCGGTCGCCATGTCGTGGGTGGTAAGAAACACGGTGCTCCCCTGCGCCTTCAGGTCCAGGATGATGTTTTTGACGGTGCGGGCGTTCACCGGATCCAGGCCGGAGGTGGGCTCGTCCAGGAACAACAATTCGGGATTGTTGATCAGGGACCGGGCGAACGTGAGCCGCATCTGCATGCCCTTGGAGTACTTACCCACTCGAGTGTGGGCGGCCTGGGCCAGGCCCACGGCGTCCAGCAGCTGCATCGGGTCGGCCGTCGGCCGGCCATACAGCGACGCGAAGAAGCGCAGGTTCTCGCACCCGGTGAGCTTTTGGTAGTGGTTGGGCAGTTCGAACGACACGCCGATGCGCTCGTAGTAGTCGGCTCCCCAGTCGAGCGGGTCACGGCCCCACACCAAGGCCTGGCCGCCATGACCGCGCAACAGCCCGGTCAGCAGCTTTTGCGCGGTCGACTTCCCGGCGCCGCTGGGGCCAAGAAACCCGAAGATCTCGCCGCGTCCGACGGTGAAATCCATGCCACGAATCGCCGGTGCAACGGCCTTCGGATACGTGAAGGTAAGCCCGCGGACCTCGATCACCTCGGTCGCGACGCCCCGCGATGTGCCGATCAGATTCAACTTCTGCATATGCCACCCTCACCAAGCAGCGTAATGAACTTTCAGAAATTTTTGAAAATTCCGGATACGATGGTACTTTCTCACTCACACGATGACAACAGGAGGTGCGGTGACCGAGCACGCCGATCAGCACCAGGCCGCCGAAGAGCTCGCACTCGTGCTCACCAATCATGGGTTGCAGCGCATGACCGCGCGCGTGCTCGCCACTCTGCTGTTCACCGAACAAACCACCATGACCATGGGGGAATTGGCGAAGCGGCTGCAGGCAAGCTCAGGTGCCGTTTCTGGCGCACTCAAGATGCTTACCTCGGTCGGCCTGGCCGAACGCGCGCCCGCCCCGGGCAGTCGTCGAGATCACTACCGGCTGCGCGACGATGCCTGGGCGGTCCTGTTCACCAATCAGAACGTCGTGATCTCGGCCATGCAGGCCGCCGCCGAGGCCGGGATCGCAGCAACCCAGCCGGGCAGCGTTGCCCGGGACCGACTGACCCGGATGCATGACTTCTACGCATTTCTGCTGGGCGAGATCCCGGCACTTCTGCAACGCTGGCGGCAGCAGGCGCCGTAGCGACCTAGCGGGTCAACAATGCGACGCATTCGATGTGATGGGTCAGTGGGAACGCATCGAAGACCTTGATCTTCTCGACGACGTAGCCATGACCACGGTAAAGCCCGATATCGCGAGCGAAAGATGCAGCCTCACAACCGATATGCACCACTCGCGGGACCTCGGCCGCGGCCAGTAAGTCGACGACGTCGCGTCCGGCACCTGACCGAGGCGGATCCAACACCGCCACGTCGGCGCCGGTTTGTTGTACCACCAGCGCCTGCCTGACCGAATCGGTCATGACGTCCACCTGCGGCAGATCGACCAGCGCGGCCCGCGCGGCCCGCGATGCCGCGCGGGCGGTGTCGATGGTCAATACCCGTCCGGAGTCCCCGACTGCGTCACCCAGCACCGCGGCGAAAACGCCCGCGCCACCGTAGAGATCCCAAGCAGTCATGCCGGCACCGGGCTGTGCCCAGTCGAGGACCAGTCTGCTGTAGACCCCCGCCGCGTCCCGGTGCGCCTGCCAAAAGGCCGTCACCGGCACCTGCCAGCTGCGTCGACCCACCCGCTGCACCGCGTGATAGTTACCCTCCACCACCTTGGCCGAGTTTTTGGTCGTGTGTTTCGGCGCGTTGCGGCGGCCCTCTCGCACCGTGCGCACCACATGGCGCTGTCCGTCGTCGTCGACCGCAACGTGCAGCTGAGCGTTCGGTGGCCAGTCGGCCCCCGAACGAGGCTGAGCCAGCCCATCCACCATTCCGGCCGGTAACTGCGCACAGCTCAAGTCGGTCACCAGCTCTGCGCTGTGGTAGCGGTGAAAGCCCGGGCGATGGTCTGGCCCGACGTCCAGCCGAACCCGGGTCCGCCACCCGGTGGGGCCGGCAGCCGACAGCGGTTCGGCTCCCGTGTCTGGGCCAGTCCAGCGGTACCCACCAAGCCGTTCCAGCTGGTTGGCCACGACTTGGGCCTTGAGTACCCGAGCCGCCTCCGGGTCAGCGAACGCCAGGTCGCAACACCCGGCACCGTCCACCCCAGCGATCGGGCACAGCGACGTGGTTCGATCCGCCGACGGCTCGATCACCTCGATAACTTCTGCGTGCCAATAAGAGCCACGGTCGGCGGTGACTCGCACCCGTACCCGTTCGCCGGGCAATGCGTAGCGGACGAATACGACCCGGCCTTCGTGGTGCGCAACGCAGCTGCCGCCGTTCGCGGGGGCACCGGTGACCAGCGTCAGCGCGCCGAGGGCGGGTGGCACCGGCGCCTCGGGCTTGCCATGATCGGGAGCCGATTCGGTGCTCACTCGAGTATTCCGCGACGAGTATCGCCCGGAGCCGCGTGCGATTGCAGCGTCTTGACTCGCTCCGACGAATTCAATTGCCAGGGAACCGAAGTCACCATCACTCCGGGCATGAACAACAACCGACCCTTGAGCCGCAGCGCACTCTGGTTGTGCAGCAACTGCTCCCACCAACGGCCCACCACATACTCCGGGATGAATACCGTCACCACGGTGCGCCGAGACTCTTTGCTGACTCGTTTGACGTATTCAAGTACCGGACGGGTGATCTCGCGATAGGGCGACGCAATAACCTTGAGCGGCACACTGACATTGCTGTCCTGCCAAGCGCGGACCAGCGCGCGGGTTTCCACGTCGTCGACGCTCACCGTGATCGCCTCGAGCGCATCCGGACGGGTCGCCCGCGCGTAGGCCAGTGCGCGCAGCGTCGGCAAATGCAACTTCGACACCAGCACCAGGGCGTGATTGCGGCTGGGCAACACCACGTCACCTTGGGCAGCGGCTTGCTCCTCCAACTCCCGGTTAACGGTGTCGTAGTGCCTGCGGATCAGCTTCATGACGAGGAACAACAAACCCATCGCTACGATCGCAATCCACGCCCCGGCAAGGAATTTGGTGACCAGCACGACCAGCAGAACCGCACCGGTGGATAGGAAACCGACCGTGTTGACCACCCGCGAGCGCATCATCTGGCGACGCACCGTGGGATCAGTCTCGGTGCGCAGCAATCGGGTCCAGTGCCGGACCATGCCGATTTGGCTCAGCGTGAACGAGATGAACACACCGACGATGTACAGCTGGATCAGCGCGGTCAGCTCGGCGCGGAACGCGATGATCGCTGAGAGAGCCGCCGCCGACAAAAACAGGATTCCGTTGGAGAACGCCAGGCGATCTCCGCGAGTGTGCAGTTGGCGGGGAAGGTAACTGTGCTGTGCCAACACCGCGCCAAGGACCGGGAAGCCGTTGAAGGCGGTGTTTGCCGCCAGCACCAAGATCAGGGCGGTCACGATGGCGATCAGCAGGAACCCTATCCGGAAGCTGCCGAATACCGTCTCCGCTAGCTGGGTGACCAGAGTCTTCTGCAGATAGCCCGCTGGGATACCACCGAGCTGCGTGTCGGGATCCTCCACCAGCTTGACCCCGATCTGCTGGGCCAACACGATAGTGCCCATCAGCAAGCTCACCGCGATTGCGCCCAGCATCAGCAGGGTCGTTGCCGCGTTGCGCGACTTGGGTTTCTGAAACGCTGGCACCCCATTGCTGATCGCCTCAACACCGGTCAGCGCTGCGCAGCCCGAGGAGAACGATCGAGCCACCAGAAACACCAACGCGAAACCGACGACTTCGCCGTGCGCGGCACGCATCTCGAAGCCGGCGGATTCGGCGTGCAGCGGATCACCCAACACGAAGATGCGGAACAACCCCCAGCCGATCATGATCGAAACTCCAGCGATGAACGCATAGGTCGGGATGGCGAACGCCACCCCGGACTCGCGGACCCCACGCAGGTTCATGGCCATCACTACCAGGATCGCGGCTACGCAGAACCACACCTTGTGTGCGGCCACGAACGGGATGGCAGAACCAATGTTCGACATTGCCGACGCCGTCGACACCGCCACCGTGAGTACATAATCCACCATCAGAGCACTCGCCACGGTGAGGCCGGCATTGTCGCCAAGGTTGGTAGTCACTACTTCGTAGTCGCCGCCGCCCGACGGGTAGGCATGCACGTTCTGCCGATAGCTGGCCACCACGACCAGCATCACCGCGGCCACCGCCAGGCCTATCCACGGCGTCAACGAGTACGCCGCCACGCCGGCCACCGAGAGCATCAAAAAGATCTCCTCGGGGGCGTAGGCCACTGAGGACAGCGCGTCGGAGGCGAAGACCGGTAATGCGATCCGCTTGGGCAGCAGCGTGTGACTCAGCCGATCACTGCGAAACGGCCGACCAATAAGCAACCGGCGCGCGGCGGTGGAAAGTTTGGACACGAGAGCCAAGAGTAAGCCCACCTGGGTTTGGCGGTAGCGTTCCGTAGGCGGGAATGGTCCGGACCGAAAGCGGCTGGCCAACCCGGGTTGCCGATTGTGTAAGACACGCAGGAATCAGCCGAGAGGACCTCAGGTGCGGGTGGTGGTGATGGGGTGCGGCCGGGTGGGGTCTTCGCTGGCTGACGGCCTGTTCCGGATCGGTCACGACGTCGCGGTGATCGATCGCGACGGTGCCGCCTTCAACCGGCTCAGCCCGGCGTTCGCCGGCGAACGGGTGCTGGGCCAGGGGTTTGACCGCGATGTGCTATTACAGGCGGGCATCGAGGATGCCGACGCGTTCGCCGCGGTGTCCTCGGGAGACAACTCCAACATCATCTCGGCGCGGTTGGCCCGAGAAACTTTCGGTGTGCGGCGGGTGGTCGCTCGTATCTATGACGCCAAGCGCGCTGAAGTGTATGAACGTCTCGGCATCCCCACGATCGCCACCGTGCCCTGGACCACCGATCGCCTGCTCAACGCGCTGACCCAGGAGACCGAGACCGCCAAATGGCGCGATCCAACCGGTACCGTCGCCGTCGCCGAGGTCATGTTGCATGAGGACTGGGTGGGGCACCGGGCCACCGACCTGGAGCGGGCCACCGGCGCCCGGGTAGCCTTCTTGATCCGGTTCGGAACCGGTGTGTTGCCGGAACCCAAAACCGTCATCCAGGCCGGCGATCAGGTCTACGTCGCCGCGATATCCGGTCGCGCCGCCGAGGCGGTAGCCATCGCCGCCTTGCCACCAAGTGAAGACTTCGAGGCGGGTGCAGGGCGATGAAAGCGGGGACACGCATGCCAGCCGGGCTTGTGGGGGTTCCACCCGCTTGCGGGGGAGAGTGACGCAAATGAAAGTAGCTGTCGCCGGGGCCGGGGCTGTTGGCCGCTCGGTCACCCGCGAACTCGTAGGCAACGGTCACGACGTGACCCTGATCGAACGCAATGCCGACCATCTCGAGGTCGACGCCATCCCCGCCGCGCACTGGCGGTTAGGCGATGCCTGCGAGCTGAGCCTGCTTGAGTCGGTACATCTCGAGGGTTTCGATGTCGTCGTGGCCGCCACCGGTGATGACAAGGTCAATGTGGTGCTAAGCCTGCTGGCCAAAACCGAATTCGCGGTGCCCCGGGTGGTGGCCCGAGTCAACGATCCCCGCAACGAATGGCTGTTTACCGACGCCTGGGGTGTGGATGTGGCGGTGTCAACCCCGCGCATGCTGGCCTCGCTGATCGAGGAGGCCGTCGCCATCGGCGACCTCGTTCGACTGATGGAGTTCCGCAAGGGCCAGGCCAACCTGGTCGAGATCACCCTGCCCGACGACACGCCGTGGGGAGGCAAGCCGGTGCGTAGACTGCAGCTGCCACGGGATGCCGCGTTGGTAACGATCCTGCGCGGGTCGCGGGTCATCGTGCCGGAAGCCGACGAGCCGTTGGAAGGTGGCGACGAGTTGGTCTTCATCGCGGTTGCCGAGGTCGAGGAAGATCTACGCAAGCTACTGCTGCCCGATGACTTGCCGCCCGGCAGCTAGTTGAGTTAATCGCAGCCGGTGTCGGTGTCCAGCTCGGCGGCGGCGGGCATGGCCGCAGCGCTGTCAGCAGCGTCGCGGGTGGACGATATGGCACGCTGAGCTGCCTTGATCGCCGCGTACGTGGCTAGTGCGGCCATCGCGGTCAGCGGGGGGCCCATCCCGATCCGCGCTGCCCCCAGCCAACCAGTCTGGTCGGCGTCGTAGAGACACCGCTGGACCACGAAGCGCGCGCCGAACACCAACACCCAGCCAAGCGTGGCGATGTCGAACGCGTATACCGCGCGGGGCACCTCGCGCCAGCCATGATCACGCTTGCTGACCCAGCACCAGAGGTAGGCGACCATGGGCCGGCGAATCAGGACCGACACCGCGAAGACCACTGCCCACAGCAATGACATCCAGATGCCCAGCAGGAAATAGCCCTTGGACTCCCCCACGATGTAGGCGATCAGCGCACACACCGCGACCCCCAAGAATCCGGAGATTGCCGGCCGCATTGATTCCCGGCGAATCAGCCGCCACAACAAGACCAGCGCTGCCACACCCAGCGCACTTTCGATCGCGGGCAGCAAACCAGACACGCTGGACGCCACCACAAAGATCACCACAGGCAGCGACGAATAAATGAGACCGGTCACCCCACCTACCTGCGCCAGCACGCGTTCGGGGCCGGCGCGGTGAGCGGACACGGGATCGCTGGCGGCGGTCACCGTTGAATTTCGTAATGCGGGTTGTAGATGGCCTTGCCCCCGTTGTCGAGCTTGCCCAGCCGACCCCGCACCCGCAGCGTCCGCCCCGAGTCGATGCCGGGTATCCGACGTTGCCCCAACCACACCAGCGTGACGGTGTCGCTGCCGTCGAACAATTCGGCGCGGACCCCACCGGCGCATCCCTTGCCGTTAGTTTCCACGCTGCGCAGCGTACCCACCATGGTGACCTCCTGGCCACGCTGGCAATCAATCACACGTTGCGCGCCGGTGCTGAGTACCTCGTCGGATAACTCCTCGGAATCGCGTTGCTCCGGGTCCTCCGTCAACCGACGGGTCAGCCGGCGCAGATAACCTCGGGCCCGCATGGCCACTCCTGACGCTGCTCATCCAGCCATCGACGCTTTCATCTATGCCAACGGCCACCGTAGACCTGTTGGTTCCCCGCCGCCACAGCCGGGCACTATCAAGGGATGGCTGTCGATTTACGCGATGTGACAACCGTGTTATTGCCTGGAACCGGATCCGACGACGACTACGTCTATCGGGCGTTTTCCGGCCCCCTACATCGGGTCGGCGCGGCTGTGCTGACGCCGCCACCCCAGCCGGATCGGCTGATCAACGGCTATCTGTCCGCCTTGGACGACGCGGCGCGCACAGGTCCGATCGGCGTCGGCGGTGTCTCGATCGGTGCCGCGGTGGCCGCCGCGTGGGCGCTGGCTCATCCCGAGCGCGCCGTCGCCGTCCTGGCCGCGCTGCCCCCCTGGACCGGGGCGCCAGGATCAGCGCCCGCCGCGCTCGCGGCGCGGTATTCGGCATCGCAGCTGCGACGCGACGGTCTGGCGGCAACCACGACGCAGATGCGGGCATCAAGCCCACCTTGGTTGGCCGACGAACTGGCCCGCTCGTGGCGCGGCCAATGGCCACGGCTGCCCGACGCAATGGAGGAAGCGGCGGCATACGTCGCACCGAGCTGCGCCGAGCTGGCCCGGTTAGTCGCGCCGCTGGCGGTGGCCGCCGCAATCGATGATCCGATCCACCCGCTGCAAGTCGGTGTCGATTGGGTGACCGCCGCGCCGCACGCGGCGTTGCAGAGGGTGACGCTCGACCAGATCGGCACGAACACCGCAGCGCTAGGTGCTGCCTGCCTGGCCGCTCTCGCTCTCATCTAACCCGGCGAAGAGGCGCGCCGCGGCGCGTCCCGGAGCGAGACTAGCCGCCCGTCGTGCTGCGTAACTGCTGCATCGCCGATCCCGCGGCACCGCGACGTGGGGCCGGCTCGCGTGATTGCTGTTGCGCGTCGGCTTGTTGCGCGGCCTGCTGCGCTACAGCGGCCTCCCGCAACTGCGCGGCCATCGGCTCAGGCAGCTGTACCGGCAACGGCGTCCGCACCGGTAGGGGCGTATCGCCACGGCGAACAACGGTATCCGCCAACGCTGCGCGGGCCTCCTCGCTCAACACGTCGATGGTCTCGTGCGGGCCGTTCACCACGCAGCGAATCATCCAGCGGTAGCCGTCGACCCCGATGAAGCGGACCACGCCAGCGGCGGTACCAACTACTTCTCGCCCCCACGGGCCATCTTTGATGCTGACTTTGGCCGAGTCGTTGCGCAACGAGTCGGCGAGTTCGCTGGCCACCTCGCGCCATAGGCCACCCGTCTTAGGGGCCGCGTAGGCAGCGATGGTGAAACGACCGTTGGGTGTGACGACCCACACCGCGTTCGGCACCCCGGCATCGGTGAGCTCGACCTGCAGCTGACCCCCCTCCGGCAGGGGAATCAGCACGGAGCCCAAATCAAGTCGGGCTAGCTCGGCGACCGCGGGATCCTCGAAGTCGTCGATGTCGAACGGGCCCTCCAGCTCGTCCAACTCTTCGGAGTGGGGCTCGTTGGCCGCTGGTAGCTCAGTGTCTTCGGGTTCTGCGGATTCGGTCAACGCGCGGCTGGCGCTGTCTTTGTCGTCTTTGGCTTTGCGTCTACCGAATGCGGCCATCATCGCCGCTCCTCCTCATCGCTTCGCTCTGCATCGTCGCCGGCGCCACCCACGCGCCGCTCCTCCTCATCGCTTCGCTCTGCATCGTCGCCGGCGCCACCCACGCGCCGCTCCTCCTCATCGCTTCGCTCTGCATCGTCGCCGGCGGTCACAAACTCGCATGTCCGCCCGAGGAACCGTGACCACCATCGCCACGGGATGTCTCGGCCAGTCCAGCCTCGTCGAACGACGAGACCTCAACCAGCTCGACCAACTCAACCCGCTGCACGAGCAATTGGGCTATACGGTCGCCGCGATGGACCACGATGGGCTCCACTGGGTCCAGGTTAATCAGCGCAACCTTGATCTCGCCGCGATAACCCGCGTCGATGGTGCCCGGACTGTTGACGATGGAAAGCCCCACCCGCGCGGCCAATCCCGAACGCGGGTGGACCAATCCGACCATTCCGAACGGGATAGCGACCGCCAAACCCGTCCGCACCAGGGCACGATGCCCGGGTGCCAGCTTGACGTCTTCGGCGCTATAGAGATCGACCCCGGCATCGCCGTCATGGGCTCGGCTGGGGAGCGGGAGCTCGGGGTCAAGGCGGACAACGGCCAGACTGGTCGACACGGGGCCACAGACTACCCTTGACCGCGTGTCCGGTACCCACGTCGCACCGCGCAGCGTGCGATACCGCGAGCGATTGTGGGTGCCATGGTGGTGGTGGCCGTTGGCCTTCGCGCTGGCCGCGCTCATCGCGTTCGAAGTCAACTTGGGTGTTGCCGCCCTACCCAGCTGGATACCGTTTGCAACGCTGTTCACGGCGGCGGCCGGGACACTACTGTGGTTGGGCCGGATTGAGATCCAGGTCACGGCGGACGCTGCCCTTGGGGGCAGCGTCGAACTGCGGGCGGGAGACGCGCATCTGCCCGTCAACGTGATCGCCCGGTCAGCCGAAGTCTCGCGCTCAGCCAAGTCGGCAGCGCTCGGCCGCCAACTGGACCCAGCGGCCTATGTGCTGCACCGGGCGTGGGTCGGGCCGATGATTCTGGTGGTCCTCGATGACCCGGACGACCCGACGCCGTACTGGCTGGTGAGTTGTCGGCACCCGGAGCGGGTGCTGTCGGCATTACGAAGCTGACCGATCAAGCCGCGCAGTCGGTGCAGATCATGACGCCGTTCTTCTCGCTGGCTAGCCGGCTGCGGTGTTGTACCAGGAAGCAGCTTGAGCAGGTGAACTCGTCAGCCTGCTTCGGTATAACGCGGACCGACAGCTCTTCACCAGAAAGATCGGCTCCAGGCAGCTCGAAAGATTCAGCGGATTCGGATTCGTCCACGTCGACCACCGCCGACGCCGCTTCGTTCCGTCGTGCTTTCAGCTCCTCCAGCGAGTCTTCTGAGACGTCGTCAGTCTCGGTCCGCCGCGGAGCGTCATAGTCGGTAGGCATGTCCTATCCCCTCTATGCCTTCGTAACCTCAAGGCCCTCATAACCTCAAGCAACGCTTTGTACCAGCGTCGAACGCATCCACCAAACGATTCGTGCCCTTATTCTTGCCCATTCGAGTGTGATTTACGTCACATCACCATTTTGACCCTTGTGCTCGGTGTCGAACAGTGCGTTTAGAGTGCAGCTGTGGTCGCACAAATCACCGAGGGTACCGCTTTCGACAAGCACGGTCGGCCCTTTCGGCGACGCAATGCCCGCCCTGCCGTCTTCGTGGTGGTGTTCTTAGTCATAGCGACGGGTGTGGCGTGGACTATTGCACTCACCCGACCGGCGAAGGTTCGTGAGGCCGAAGCGTGTAACCCGCCTACGCAGCCGGTCGGGTCGGCACCGACCCAGCTCGGCGAACAGGTGTCACGGACAGAGATGACCGACGTCACTCCCGCTAAACTCAGCGACACCAAGGTCCGCGTGCTCAATGCCAGCGGCCGGGGCGGTCAAGCCGCCGACATCGCCGGCGCACTGCGGGATCTGGGCTTCACCCAGCCAACCGCCGCCAACGACCCGATCTACGCCGACACCCGACTGAACTGCCAAGGTCAGATCCGTTTCGGTACCGCCGGGCAAGCCACCGCGGCCGCCGTGTGGCTGGTGGCGCCATGCACCGAGTTGCTGCACGACAGCCGCGCCGACGACTCGGTTGACCTTGCGCTCGGCACCGACTTCACTGCGCTGGCGCACAACGACGACATCGACGCCGTGCTGGCCAGCCTGCGTCCCGGCGCCACCGAACCGTCAGATCCTGCACTGCTGCAAAAGATCCACGCCAACAGCTGCTGATGCTCAATCCGGGATCGGCGCCAGGCCGTTGAATCGCTGCAAGGCAGCCAACAGCGCGTCGGCGATTCCAGGCGCGGCAGCGACCACCAATCCGGCACCGCCCACCGGCCCGTTCCGCGTGGGCAACTGCACACAGGCCCCCGCTTCCGCCGCGATCAACGCACCAGCCGCGCAGTCCCACACCTGCACCTCATGCTCGTAATAGGCATCCAGCTGACCCGCCGCGACCATGCAGAGGTCTAGCGCCGCCGAACCGATGCGACGTACATCACGGACCACCGGCAGCATCTGAGCCAACAACGCCGCCTGGGTGACGCGCCGCCCCGCCGAGTACCCGAAGCCAGTGCCCAGCAGCGCCATCGACAAATCATCGACGGCGCTGCATCGCAGCACCTGTGTCCCCTGCTCGTCGGTGACATGCGCGCCGAGACCGCTCGCCGCCGAATACAGCCGACCCGCAACGACTTCAGCGACCGCGCCGGCCACCGACGCGCCGTCAACCTGGGCTGCGACCGACACCGCATAGGCCGGGATGTCGTAGACGAAATTCACCGTGCCATCGATGGGGTCAAGCACCCAGGTGACCGTGCCTGCGGGCGTGGCGGTCAGATCGGTGGGCCCGCCCCCTTCCTCCCCAAGGATCGGGTCACCGGGCCGTAGTTGAGCGAGCCGATCACGCAGCAAGCGTTCTGTCTCGGTGTCGACGATGGTCACCGGATCGGTTGGGGTGCTCTTCGCCCGTACCGCGCCGCCGCCGGCGGCGCCCAGGTCCGTGCCGAACACCTCAGCTCGGCGACGGCGCACGAAGGCGGCGGCCTCGGCGGCCAGTGATTCGGCTACGCAGCGCAGCTGCACGGGATCGGTGTCAGGTCGTGTCACCGGACTATCGCATCACAGTCGCCGCGAGATGCCAGATCCCCAACTCGCATCGTCGCCGGGCCCAGGCCCGATTGCCCGACTCTCCCCCGCAAGCGGGGGGACCCCCACAACAGGCACAGCCTGCATCGTCGCCGGGCCCAGGCCCGATTGCCCGACTCTCCCCCGCAAGCGGGGGGACCCCCACAACAGGCACAGCCTGCATCGTCGCCGGGCCCAGGCCCGATTGCCCGACTCTCCCCCGCAAGCGGGGGGACCCCCACAACAGGCACAGCCTGCATCGTCGCCGGGCCCAGGCCCGATTGCCCGACTCCTCAACAGGCACAGCCTGCATCGTCGCCGGGCTATGGTGAGCGGACAACCAAGTCTCGCCGAGGAGATTGCGATGACGACCACCGACGCGACCGCGGATACGCCCAAGACCTCTCCCCCGAGCAGCACGGCCGGTGCGAATCCACGGCGCCGTGGATTCGGCATCGACGTCGGCGGCAGCGGCATCAAGGGCGGCATCGTCGACTTCGACACCGGGCAGCTGATTGGTGACCGCATCAAACTGCTCACCCCGCAACCGGCTACCCCATTGGCGGTCGCCAAGACCATCGCCGAGGTCGTCAACGCGTTCGGATGGACCGATCCCCTCGGGGTGACCTATCCCGGCGTCGTCACCCACGGCGTCGTCCGAACGGCGGCCAACGTGGACGACTCCTGGATTGGCACCAACGCCCGCGACGTCATCAGCGCTGAGCTGAACGGCCAGGAAGTCACGATTCTCAATGATGCGGATGCGGCTGGGCTTGCTGAGGAGCGCTACGGGGCGGGCAAAAACAACTCTGGCCTGATTGTGCTGCTCACCTTCGGTACCGGGATCGGGTCCGCAGTGATCCACAACGGGAAGCTGATTCCTAACACCGAGTTCGGGCATCTGGAGATCGGCGGTAAGGAGGCCGAACAACGAGCGGCGTCGTCCATCAAAGACAAGTACGAGTGGAGCTACAAAACATGGGCCAAGCAGGTAACGAGGGTGCTGGTCGCCATCGAAAACGCGATGTGGCCTGACCTGTTCATTGCCGGCGGCGGTATCAGCCGCAAGGCCGACAGATGGATACCACTGCTCGAAAACCGCACCCCGGTGGTGGCCGCCGCCCTGCAGAACACGGCCGGCATAGTCGGCGCTGCCATGGCTGCCACCGCGGATGTGACGCACTGAATTTTGCCCGGTGGGGCAGTCCGGGCGCGCACCACCGTTACAATGGTCATCGGCGGTCGCCCGACCGATAGCGCGCGAGTACTCACGCTGATATCAACGCCGACATTCGACATAGCAGACACTTTCGGTTACGCATGCCCAAACCCGCCGGAAGTGAGTCCGACCGAAGGGGTGTATGTGGCAGCGACTAAGACAAGTCCGGCAACCGATCAGCCGGTGAAGCGCACCGCCACCAAGACGCCCGCGGCCCCTGCCAAGCGATCGGCGGCGAAGGCCGCGAATGGCTCCGCCCCCGCAAAACGAGCCACCAAGACAACATCCAAGACAGCATCCCGGGCCACCAAATCCGCGACGCCGCCCCAGGCCGCCGGGGCAGGCGACGCTAAGAAGAAGGCCCGCGCGTCGACCAAAAGCACCGATGCAAAGGCACCGTCCACTCGGGGCCACACGACCAAAGCCGCGGCAGCCAAAGACGCCCTGGACGATCCCGAGGCCACCCTGGACGCCCTCGACTCCGACGCCGCTGCCGACGACCTCGACGCCGAACCGGACCTCGACGTTGAACCCGGCGAGGACATCGACATCGACCCCGCCGACCTCGGTCTCGACGACCTCGAAGACGACGACGTAGCAACCGACGTCGACCCTGGCGACACCGAGGATGGCGAAGCCACCCCGGCCGCCGAGACCGGCGAAGCTGCCACCGATGATGACGAAGAGATCCCTGAACCGACCGAAAAAGACAAGGCCTCCGGCGATTTCGTCTGGGACGAAGACGAATCCGAAGCCTTGCGGCAGGCCCGCAAGGATGCCGAGCTCACCGCCTCGGCGGACTCGGTTCGCGCCTACCTCAAACAGATCGGCAAGGTGGCCCTGCTCAACGCCGAGGAAGAGGTCGAGCTGGCGAAGCGGATCGAAGCCGGTCTGTACGCCACCCAACTGATGTCAGAATGGGCCGAGCGCGGGGAGAAGCTGCCGGCGGCGCAGCGCCGTGACATGTCATGGATCTGCCGCGACGGCGACCGCGCGAAAAACCATCTGTTGGAAGCCAACCTGCGGCTGGTGGTTTCGCTGGCCAAGCGCTACACCGGCCGCGGGATGGCGTTCCTCGACCTGATCCAGGAAGGCAACCTGGGCCTGATCCGGGCGGTCGAGAAGTTCGACTACACCAAGGGGTACAAGTTCTCGACCTATGCGACGTGGTGGATCCGCCAGGCCATCACCCGCGCCATGGCTGACCAAGCCCGCACCATCCGCATCCCGGTCCACATGGTCGAGGTGATCAACAAGCTCGGCCGCATTCAGCGCGAACTGCTGCAGGACCTCGGCCGCGAGCCCACGCCTGAAGAGCTCGCCAAAGAGATGGACATCACCCCTGAGAAGGTGCTCGAGATCCAGCAATATGCCCGCGAACCGATCTCGTTGGATCAGACCATCGGCGATGAGGGCGACAGTCAGCTGGGCGATTTCATCGAAGACAGTGAAGCGGTGGTGGCCGTCGACGCGGTGTCGTTTACGTTGCTGCAAGACCAGCTGCAGTCGGTGCTGGAGACCCTCTCAGAGCGCGAGGCCGGTGTAGTACGGCTACGCTTCGGCCTCACCGACGGCCAGCCCCGCACCCTCGACGAAATCGGCCAAGTCTACGGCGTGACCCGCGAACGCATCCGTCAGATCGAGTCCAAGACGATGTCGAAGTTGCGCCACCCCAGCCGTTCCCAGGTCTTGCGCGACTACCTGGACTGAGCAGCACACCCTATAAAGCGCTTCGGACCAGCCGCTCAGTGCGGTGTCATGAGGGGCCCACAGCCGTGGCCGCCTACTCTTGGTTCACGGCTGCCTCCGAACCCACGCGTCGTTGACCGACATCGATGCCCACTTTCGGTGCGGCTTAAGCAACGATATTCAAGGCACACCGCTACCCCGAGACCACGGCCTTGCCCGGACAAGTCCGCCTGGTAACAGCGGCTCGTCTTCCCCGCTACCCCCGCCGGCAGAGCCGTGTAACCGCTTGTCGTCGAACATGTTTCGTGAGCTGCTCGTCGCCAGGTTCCGCACCCCAGGCTACTGTGATCGCATGCCTGTCAGCCGCAACAGTGTCTCGTCCGGATCGGATTTCGAATCAGTGGTCGGTTACTCACGCGCGGTGCGGGTGGGCCCGCACGTCTCAGTGGCTGGGACTACCGGCGCCGGACCGGCCGGTGATATTGCCGCCCAGACGCGAGACGCTTTGCGCCGCATCGAAAGTGCGCTCGAACAGGCAGGGGCGGCGCTCACCGACGTCGTCCGTACTCGTATCTATGTGACAGATATATCGCGCTGGCGCGAGGTCGGAGAAGTGCACGCACAGGTTTTCGGTCAGATACGTCCGGTAGCCACAATGGTTGAAGTGTCCGCGCTGATCGCACCTGACTTGTTGGTGGAGATAGAAGCTGACGCCTACGTGGCGTCCTGAAATCCCGCGACCGGCGGGAAGGTGCCATCGGGGCCCGGCAGGTACGGGGTCACCCTGATCACAGCGCGCACCGGCAACGGACCGTACAGATGCGGGAAGAGCATTGACTCGGGATCCGTGGCAACTCCAGGCTCCCAACGCACCGGGGAGTCGAGTTCGCTCGGATCGATATACAACAAAATCAGGTCGGTGCGGCTGCGGTACAGCCGGTTAGCCGGCAGGTGTACTTGCTCAAGCGTCGATAGGTGGATGAACGCGGCCTTGCTCGCCGCACCGCACCCGTCGAGATGAATCCCGCCGCGGCTGCGGGCACGCGACCATTCCTCCGCACCGCAGAGATGTACCAGTACGCCGGGAACCGAGGCCATGTTAGCTACCATGCCCCGACGGGTCGAAATGCGTGAGAAACGACACACCCGATAACAGCTGGGGAACAAGGCGAAAACCACTGACGTCTGAGACAGTGTAGGCACTGCTAGAACGGAGGAGCCATGAACGCAACTCTGACCAGTCCCGAACTGACTAGGGCAGACCGCTGCGACCGCTGCGGCGCAGCGGCGCGGGTGCGCGCCAAGCTGCCTTCGGGAGGCGAACTGCTCTTCTGCCAGCATCACGCGAACGAGCACGAGGCGAAGCTAACAGCGTTAGCAGCCGTGATTGAAGTCAGCAAGCTCTAGAACACGCGGAAGCACGGGTCCCCATGGGCGGCATTCATAACCACCGCAAATATTCATTAATTCACGCGGCAGCGGCGCTTTAATGGCGCTGGGAGATATTCTCAGGTCCAAATCCTCGACGGCGTGGATACCTCTGCGCGAACCCTTGCGCTGATTTCGAAATGGTGTCGCTGCCCAAGAAAATGGCAGCACCCAACCGTGGCGCGTCAATTCGCATCATCGAACGGCCAGGGTACTCACGTAACGACACCGAACCCGCGAGCTTGATCGCGGGTGCTTGCTTTCCTCTGCTCCATCGGTTACTCATGGCAAACACCCGAATTCCGACTACATATCAACACCGATAGGAGCAGGCGGCACACGACGATCTGTTCATGCAGGCGGAGTCCACCTATTGGCCTCCGTTACCGGCAGGAGCGCAACAATCACTGCAAGCTACGAAACACCCGGTCGATTGTGATCTGGCAGCCGCACCCCATGCCGGCGGCGCAAGCAGCCATCGGCAATGCTGTAGTGATATGAGCGACCAGGTGCCCAAGCCGACCCGCCACCACATCTGGCGAATCAGTCTGCGGACTCTGTCGAAAAGTTGGGACGACTCAATCTTCTCGGAGTCAGCGCAGGCAGCCTTTTGGTCGGCGTTGTCGCTGCCGCCACTGGTGCTAGGAATGCTGGGCAGCTTGGCCTATGTCGCGCCGTTGTTCGGCGGGGACACGTTGCCCACCATCGAGCGGCGCGTGATCTCGATGGCACACAGCTTCTTCTCTCCGAGCGTCGTCAACGAGATCATCGAACCCACAATCCGCGACGTCAACAACGGTGCCCGTGGCGAAGTGGTGTCGCTGGGGTTTCTGATCTCGCTGTGGGCGGGATCGTCGGCGATCTCGGCGTTCGTCGACGCGGTCGTAGAAGCGCATGACCAGACGCCATTGCGTCATCCGGTGCGACAGCGGCTCTTCGCGCTGTTCCTCTACATCGCGATGTTGGCTTTCGTGGTTGTGACCGCGCCGTTGGTGGTGGTGGGCCCACGCAAGGTGGCGGAGCTCATTCCCCATAGCTGGGCCAGCATGTTGCATTTGGGCTACTACCCTGCGGTGATCCTGGGGCTGATGGTCGCCGTCATGATCCTCTACCGGGTAGCGCTGCCGGTGCCGCTGCCGACGCACCGGCTGGTCCTTGGCGCGATCCTGGCCACAGCAGTGTTCGTGATCACCACACTGGGCCTTCGGATTTACCTGAGGTGGATCACCAGCACTGGCTATACCTACGGTGCGTTGGCCACGCCGATCGCGTTCTTACTGTTCGCGTTCTTCGGTGGTTTTGCGATCATGCTGGGCGCTGAACTCAATGCCGCTATCCAGGAGGAATTCCCGGCACCGAAGACACATGCTCACCGGCTGCGTAACTGGCTGATATCGCGTCTGCGTGCCGGCAGGGGCGCCACCGCCCCGACGCCGTTGCCACCCGAGCAGCGCAATATCGCAACGGCCGAGCCGCCGACCTGATCAGCCCTTCTTGAGCATGTCGTAGATCCGCTTGCAGTCCGGACATACCGGAGAGCCCGGCTTAGCCGCGCGCGTTACGGGAAATACCTCACCGCACAGCGCGACCACGTGGCTGCCCATGACCGCGCTCTCGACGATCTTGTCCTTCTTGACGTAGTGGAAATATTTCGGCGTATCGCTGCCCGTCCCGTCATCGACGCGTTCGTCGGTATCGGTGCGTTCGATCGTCTGGGTCTGCATGCCTAACATTGTGCCTCCGCACTCGCCCCAAACCGAACCAGAAACCGGATACGCCGGAGTCGATCTGGTGTGGGACAGTGGAGAAATGAAGCGCGGCTCCGAATTGGGGTGCGACGACACGTTCGATGACGATAGCCGGCCGGTGCTCATCACCACCGCCGCACCGTCGTACGAGGAGGAGCGTCGCGCGCGGGTACGCAAATACCTGACCTTGATGGCTTTCCGGATTCCGGCCCTCATCTTGGCCGCCATCGCCTACGGCGCCTGGCACAACGGTCTGATCTCGCTGCTGATCGTGGCAGCCTCGGTGCCGTTGCCGTGGATGGCCGTGCTGATTGCCAACGACCGACCCCCTCGCCGTGCAGAAGAGCCACGACGGTTCGACAGCGGCCAACGGCGCACCCCGTTATTCCCGACGGCCGAGCGGCCAGCACTCGAGCCGCGACGGCGGCCGCCACCCGAAACGGAGCCATCGGCCGCGGACGGCCAAAGCTAGCCAGGGTTTCCGGCTGGCCACCCGCGAGCCACACTTCTCAGGACATTCTCAGGTCATCGGGATATTTCCGCACGTCAAAGCGTGTGAGCTGACGGCCGGACGGGAACTCTCAGGGCGGACCTGTCGTTAAAACACATGACAGAACAAGCCGATCGGGAGGGCGCTATGGCTAATGGAGCCACCAGGGGGGCCGAAGCCACCACAAGGGCCACCACAAGCCGGGTTGACAGCGATCTGGATGCGCAAAGCCCCGCCGCGGACCTGGTGCGTGTGTATCTGAACGGCATCGGCAAGACGGCGTTGCTCAACGCCGCCGACGAAGTCGAGTTGGCCAAGCGCGTCGAGGCTGGGCTCTACGCCGAGCATCTGCTCGAAACTCGCAAGCGTCTCGGCGAGGGCCGCAAACGCGAACTGGCGGCTGTGGTGCGCGATGGCCAGGCGGCGCGTCGCCATCTGCTGGAAGCTAATCTGCGCCTCGTTGTTTCGCTGGCCAAGCGGTACACGGGCCGCGGAATGCCACTGCTGGACCTCATCCAGGAGGGCAACCTGGGGTTGATCCGCGCGATGGAGAAGTTCGACTACACAAAGGGATTCAAGTTTTCGACGTATGCCACGTGGTGGATCCGTCAGGCCATCACCCGCGGTATGGCCGACCAGAGCCGCACCATCCGGCTGCCTGTTCACCTCGTTGAGCAGGTCAACAAGCTGGCCCGGATCAAGCGGGAAATGCACCAGAACCTGGGACGAGAAGCTACCGACGAGGAACTCGCCGCCGAATCGGGCATCCCGATCGAGAAGATCAACGACCTACTGGAGCACAGTCGCGACCCGGTGAGCCTGGACATGCCGGTCGGCTCGGAAGAGGAAGCTCCGCTGGGTGATTTCATTGAAGACGCCGAAGCCATGTCCGCGGAGAACGCGGTCATCGCCGAACTGCTGCACACCGATATCCGCAGTGTGCTGGCCACTCTCGACGAGCGTGAACACCAGGTGATCCGGCTGCGTTTCGGTCTAGACGACGGCCAGCCGCGCACCCTGGATCAGATCGGCAAGCTGTTCGGTTTGTCCCGCGAACGGGTCCGCCAGATCGAGCGAGACGTGATGTGCAAGCTCCGCAACGGTGAGCGCGCCGATCGGCTGCGCTCGTACGCGAGTTGAGGCGCTACTGAGACGGCCCCTCAGGTAGGGCCGCCAACCCAAGCCAGGTAGCAGACAGTATGCCCGCCGCGCCCGCGGCGGGCATACTGCTTGCCGCGGAGCGGTGGCGAACCATTGGCACAGCTGGCCAAGTAGACTCATCAGCAACGGAGGGTGCTGAATGAACGACCTGGTTGATACCACCGAGATGTACCTGCGGACCATTTACGACCTCGAGGAAGAGGGCGTCATACCGCTGCGCGCCCGGATCGCCGAGCGGCTCGACCAAAGCGGGCCTACGGTCAGCCAAACTGTGTCCCGGATGGAACGGGACGGATTACTCCGGGTGGCCGGCGACCGTCACCTAGAGCTCACGGACAAAGGCCGCGCGATGGCCATCGCTGTGATGCGCAAGCACCGCCTCGCGGAGCGACTGCTGGTCGATGTCATCGGGCTGCCGTGGGAAGAGGTTCACGCCGAGGCATGCCGGTGGGAGCACGTCATGAGCGAGGACGTTGAGCGCCGGCTGGTCAAGGTGCTCAACAACCCGACAACATCGCCGTTCGGCAACCCAATTCCAGGTCTACTAGACCTCGGTGTTGGCCCGGATTCCGGCGCCGCCGACGCCAACCTTGTCCGGTTGACCGAGTTGCCGTCCGGATCGCCGGTGGCGGTGGTCGTCCGCCAACTCACCGAACATGTCCAGGGCGATATCGATCTGATCACCCGGCTCAAAGACACCGGCGTCGTGCCCAACGCGCGTGTGACGGTGGAGACAAGCCCAACGGGCGGCGTCACCATCCTTATCCCCGGCCACGAAAACGTCACCCTGCCGCATGAGATGGCGCACGCGGTCAAGGTTGAGAAAGTCTGAATCGCGGCTAACCCGCGCGCTGGCCAAATGTCCGACGCGGCGGCAGCCGCACACCGAGCCGCTCAGCCAGCCGGTAACCGGTGAGCGCGAGTTCGCGGATGTCCTCGGGCCGCAGACCGGACTGCAACGCCGTGTCCAGCATGTCGGCCATCCGATGGCCCGGATCGCAGCGTAACGCGGCCTCCAGCGACACCCCCGCCAGCGGCCCGTCGCCGCGCGCGTAAGCACTAAACGCAAGCAACACCAGCGCTTCGACCCGCCATGGCTGCGGCAGAATGCGTGCCAATACCGCCCACAATGACTCGGCTTCGGCGGCACTCTCGCCAACTGCAAGGGCATACAGCGTGTCGCGCACCTGCGTGTCGCGTAGCGCGCAGCCCAGCTCGGCGAGCTCGGCATCGGCGAGCACATCGCCGTTGGCGACCCGGGCCGCGGCGGCCATCGCGTTTTCCACATCGCGGCGGCAGCAGGCTACAGGATCCGCGCGATGCACGAGTTCACGCGTGGTCACCTGTTGTTCGACCACAATGGCCAACTCCGCACAGCGCGCCGGGTCCTCGACCGCGATGACAGCCTGCAGATCAGCACGCCGCGGATAGAGACGCCGGCCGTCCAGCACCGCCGCCACGGCCAGCGGCGACGCCGACGGGTCGTCGATCACGCCGCTCGAGCCGCAGCCATCCACGCAATGCCAGCGTCCGCCCGCAGCCACCCGATCGACCACATGCGCTGCCCACAGCACGATGTCGTGCCGCGACAACGCCGCGATGAGCACGTCGCACAGCTGCCGGTATTCGTCGTTGCAGCGCGGACAGCGGGCACCGTCCGCGTCGATGATCACAGCGATCGCGGCCTCCGGATCGGCCGCGGCGGCAACGTCAACGAGATGCCCAACCCGGTCGACCAGCTCGACGGACAGATCGACACGCAGCACCGAACCCAGTTCGCCACCCCTCAACGACACCAGGACCAGCGACTTTTCCGGCACGAAGCCAAGGACGGCCGGTAGCGCGGCGATCAATGCGCCGGGACGGTTCAACTCAAAGTCGGGTCGATGCTTTGTCATGAGCATCAACGCTGACGATCACCACCGTCAACCGGTGCACATGCGGTCTGGCGGAGCTGTCCTCCTGTGGACGAAGTCCTGACTGTGCGTTCTACTGTCTATTTCATGGGGTCGATGCGTGAGTACGACATCGTGGTTATTGGTTCAGGTCCTGGCGGACAGAAAGCCGCGATCGCCTCGGCCAAACTGGGTAAGTCCGTGGCGATCATCGAACGTGGCCGAATGCTTGGCGGCGTGTGCGTCAACACCGGCACCATCCCGTCAAAGACATTGCGCGAGGCCGTTCTTTACCTCACCGGAATGAATCAGCGTGAGCTGTACGGGGCGAGCTATCGGGTGAAAGACCGGATCACCCCGGCCGACCTGCTGGCGCGAACCCAACACGTGATCGGCAAGGAAATCGACGTGGTGCGCAACCAGCTGATGCGCAACCGGGTCGACTTGCTGCTCGGACACGGCCGCTTCGTCGACCCTCACACGATCCTCGTTGAGGACCGTGACCGCCGCGAGAAGACCACCGTTAGCGGCGATTACGTCGTCATCGCCACCGGCACCAAGCCGGCGCGGCCTGCTGGGGTCGAGTTTGACGAGGAAAGAGTTCTCGACTCCGATGGGATCCTTGACCTCAAATCGCTGCCGTCCTCGATGGTCGTGGTCGGTGCCGGTGTGATCGGCATCGAGTACGCCTCGATGTTTGCCGCGTTGGGCACCAAGGTGACCGTGGTGGAAAAGCGTAACGACATGCTGGACTTTTGCGACCCCGAAGTCGTCGAAGCGCTGAAGTTCCACCTCCGTGACCTAGCAGTGACATTCCGCTTCGGCGAGGAGGTCACCGCCGTCGATGTCGGTTCGGCGGGCACCGTCACCACCTTGGCCAGCGGCAAGCAGATTCCCGCCGAGACGGTGATGTACTCCGCGGGCCGCCAAGGTCAAACCGACCACCTGGACCTGGAAAACGCCGGCCTGCAAGCGGTGGATCGCGGACGGATCTTCGTCGACGAGAAGTTCCAGACCAAGGTGGACCACATCTATGCCGTCGGCGACGTCATCGGCTTCCCCGCACTCGCCGCGACCTCGATGGAACAGGGGCGACTGGCCGCCTATCACGCGTTCGGCGAGCCGACGGATGGCATCACCGAACTACAGCCGATCGGCATTTATTCAATCCCTGAGGTGTCCTACGTCGGCGCTACCGAGGTGGAACTCACGAAGAACTCGATTCCCTACGAGGTAGGGGTGGCTCGATACCGGGAGCTGGCCCGCGGCCAGATCGCCGGCGACTCCTACGGCATGCTCAAGCTGCTGGTATCCACCAAAGATCTCAAGCTGCTCGGCGTGCATATCTTCGGCACCAGCGCCACCGAGATGGTGCACATCGGGCAGGCCGTGATGGGGTGTGGAGGCACCGTCGAGTACTTGGTCGACGCGGTGTTCAACTACCCGACATTCTCCGAGGCCTACAAGAACGCCGCGCTGGATGTGATGAACAAGATGCGCGCGCTCAACCAGTTCCGTCGCTGATCAGGCCGTCGCCGAACAGAAATCATCGAATTCGGACGGCGCGGAATCACCGGGCCCGCCGGCTTGGGCGCGCGCCAGCAGCTGCGCGGTGTGTTCATCGAACGGTGCCGAGTACGACATGTTCTGCGCGCACCCACCACCTTGGAGACCACCAATCAATCCGATAACCGTCGAACCGCTCACCCATGGGGCGCCGCTGGTGCCGCTGACTAGCCCCTCGCACGCCAACGAAGGAAACCCACTCTCGGTGGTCCCGGTTCTGGCCTCACAGCCGATAGGCATGCCACCGACGGCCGACGGATATCCGGTCACGCTGACCCGGCTACCCGGGATGGGCGCCGTGCCTAGTGAAAGCCCGGAGCCGACATGCGATTCCACCGCACCACCACCGATGCCGCTAACTCGGGCAATCACGTAGTCGGCACGGGGATCCTTGGTGGCGATCCACCGTGGATCGAAGTAGAGCTGATCGACCTTCCACAAGTCGGTGGGCGCGGCATCACCGGCCAAACCAGGAACAAACGTTGCCTGGGAGCTCCCGGACACGCAGTGCGCGGCGGTCAACACAAGGTCGCCGCCCGTCGAGTGCACCACCGAGCCTGTGCACACGTGCATGGCGCCGCCGTCGACGAAGATTGCGCCAACGCGGGGGTCGGGGTCCACCGGGCCCGCGACCTGCTCCGGCTCGGGTTGGCTAACCTGCGGTGGTGGCGCGCTACTCCGCGGTACTGGCGCGGGAGCGACAACTGCGTGATGAGCCGGCTGGCCACACGACGTCAGCAACGTCACCAGGCTAACCAGCGGGCAAAGCCACATCGTCCCAACGCGCATCGATCTCATCATGCCTGACCGCACCGTCAGCCGAAGATCGACGCTTTCGAAAAAACGTCGGCAGGTAGGCTTCGTTGTTCAATCGGGTCGCCGTCGATTTGAGGGACACTGGTTACGGCACCCTGGACAGACGCAGGAGAGGAGGCTGCACGGATGTCCCACCATCAAGACCCAGATGACGAGCAGTACTACCAGCCAGGGCAGCCCGGCATGTACGAGCTTGAGTTCCCGTCGCCACAGTTGTTGGCGTCCGATGGCCGCGGTCCGGTGTTGATACATGCTTTGGAGGGCTTCTCCGACGCCGGTCACGCGATCCGGCTCGCCGCTGCCCACTTGAAGGCCGCCCTGGACACCGAGCTGGTCGCGTCCTTCGCGATCGACGAACTGCTCGATTACCGCTCGCGGCGACCGCTGATGACGTTCAAGACCGATCACTTCACCCACTACGACGATCCGGAGCTCAGCTTGTACGCGCTGCACGACAGCGTCGGCACACCGTTTCTGCTGCTGGCCGGCATGGAACCGGATCTGAAATGGGAGCGTTTCATCACCGCGGTGCGCCTGCTGGCCGAGCGCTTGGGGGTTCGGCAGACCATCGGCCTGGGCACTGTCCCGATGGCGGTTCCACACACGCGGCCAATCACCCTGACCGCGCACTCCAACAACGGGGAGCTGATCGCCGATTTCACACCCTGGATCACCGAGATCCAAGTCCCGGGCAGTGCGTCCAACTTGCTGGAATATCGAATGGGCCAGCACGGTCATGAGGTTGTCGGGTTCACCGTGCACGTGCCGCACTATCTGACGCAGACTGACTACCCAGCAGCCGCCCAGGCACTGCTCGAGCAAGTGGCCAAGACCGGGGCGCTGCAACTTCCGCTATCGGCGCTCGCCGAAGCAGCGGCAGAAATCCGGGCCAAGATCGACGAGCAGGTGCAGGCAAGCGCGGAAGTCGCTCAAGTGGTGGCGGCGCTTGAGCGCCAGTACGATGCGTTCATCGACGCGCAGGAGAACAGGTCACTCCTGAGGCGCGAGGACCTGCCTAGCGGTGACGAGCTCGGAGCAGAGTTTGAGCGGTTCCTCGCTCAGCAGGCAGAGAAGAAGCGCGACGACGGCGACCTGACCTGAACGCCCTGACCAGATTGGCGACATGACCGAGCGGAAACGCAATCTTCGCGCGGTGCGAGAAGTCACTGCGCCGTTGTTGCGTTTCCGCACGATCCACGGTTATAAGCGGGCTTACCGCATCGCCGGTTCCGGTCCGGCGCTGCTGCTGATCCACGGCATCGGCGACAATTCCACCACCTGGACTCCTGTGCACGCCAAGCTCGCCCAGCGGTTCACGGTCATTGCCCCAGACCTACTGGGCCACGGCCAGTCCGATAAGCCACGCGCTGACTACTCCGTCGCGGCATACGCCAACGGGATGCGTGACCTGCTCAGCGTGCTGGGCATCGAGCGAGTAACCCTGGTGGGTCATTCGCTCGGCGGTGGGGTGGCGATGCAGTTCGCCTACCAATTCCCGCAGCTGGTCGACCGGCTCATCCTGGTCTCCACCGGCGGCGTCACCAAAGATGTCCACTTCGTCTTCCGGTGGGCGTCGTTGCCGATGGGCAGCGAAGCTCTGGCATTGCTGCGGTTACCCCTGGTGCTGCCGGCGGTACAGCTGGCCGGCCGGGTGTTGGGCATGGCGGTCGGAACGACCGGCTTGGGTCGCGAACTACCAAATGTGCTGCGGATTTTGGATGATCTACCGGAACCGACGGCCTCATCAGCGTTCGGCCGCACCTTGCGGGCAGTGGTGGACTGGCGCGGCCAGATCGTCACCATGCTCGATCGATGTTATTTGACCCAGGCCATCCCGGCGCAGATCATTTGGGGCGCGCACGATGCGGTGGTGCCCGTCCGTCACGCGTGGATGGCACACGCTGCGATGCCTGGTTCCCGGCTGGAGATCTTTGAGGACGCTGGTCATTTCCCGTTTCACGACGACCCATGTCGTTTCATCGACGTCATTCAGCGCTTCGTCGACACCACCGAGCCCGCCAAATACGATCAGGCTGCTCTGCGTGAATTGCTCCGCACCGGCGGCGGCGAGCGAACCGTGACCGGCTCGGCTGACACCCGCGTCGCGGTGCTCAACGCCATCGTTTCCGACGAACGCAGCGCCACCTGAGCAACCCAGCCGCACGCTCGTCGTGCGGGGCCGTACAGTCGGGCCATGGGTATCGACGTGACGGTGTTGCGGGTTTTCACCGATGCAGACGGAAATTTCGGGAATCCACTCGGTGTGGTCGACGCTAGCCAAGTCGAACCCGGGGACCGGCAACACCTGGCGGCCCAATTGGGCTACAGCGAAACGATATTTATCGATCTTCCCACCGCCGGCTCGACTACCGCGCACGCGTCCATCCACACCCCCCGAACCGAACTCCCGTTCGCCGGTCATCCGACGGTTGGAGCGTCGTGGTGGCTGCGCGCGAACGGTATGCCGATCAATACGCTGCAAGTCCCGGCTGGCATCGTGCAGGTGAGCTACGGTGTCGGTGCACACGGCGACCTCACCGGGATCAGCGCACGCGCGGAATGGGCTCCTGAATTCGCCATCCACAACCTCGACTCGCTCGGTGCCCTTGGCTCCGCCGACCCCGCCGATTTTCCCGACGATATCGCGCATTACCTGTGGACCTGGGCCGATCGCTCCACCGGATCGCTACGGGCGCGAATGTTTGCCGCCCACCTGGGCGTGCCAGAAGACGAAGCAACGGGCTCGGCGGCGATGCGCATTACCGACTACCTCAGCCGCGATCTGATCATCACCCAGGGCAAGGGATCGATGATCGCGACCACCTGGAGTCCCGAAGGCTGGGTTCAGGTAGCGGGCCGGGTCGTCAAAGACGGTGTGACACACCTGGACTGATCGCGGGCCGGCTCGGCGATCCAGCCGACCAGCCAGAGTTCAGGGCTTTCGGTGCAACACGGCGGTGAGGTGATCCTGCAGGGGTTGCCCAACTGCGCCCATCTGCACCGAATACGAAAGCTCGTCGCCATCGATGCGGAAGGAACGGCCAAGCGCGGTCACCTGTTTGGCGGTCGGAGCCAACCCGATCGTTGTCGTGACCAGCTCAACTTCAATGAGATCGCCGGTCACCGAATATGTGCCCACTTCGATTTCCGCGATGCCGCTGGGGTGGGCGAGAACCAGCTCAATGCGACCCGGTTGCGGCACGCGAAAGTAGCCCGTCTCAGCGTGCAACGGCTTCCCGTCGGCTACCGCCCTGGTCTTCTGCGCGTAAGTCAGGAACGGTTTACCCAGATGGGAAAACACAACTTCCTCGAGATACTCGAACGGCTGGATCGTCGGGTACTTGCCGGTGCCCCGACCGGCCCACGAACCAAGCAGCGGTGCCAGTGCCTCAAGATCGGGATGCAGGTCGGCGGGCATGAAGTCAGCCTAGTGGGGAAGCGATGCGGGCCGACACGACCCACTGAAGCCGGGTTGGTGACAAGTCGGGAATCTACCCACTGTTCTTGAGGAACGTGGCCGGCGGGTTGGCGGCGGCCCGACGAAAGGGCAGGGCTCAGATGGGCAGTCGGCGGATGCGGATGGTCTTCTCGCCAAAGACAACGACGGCCCCGTCCTGGAGGTCGTCCTGCACTTGAGGAAGGTTGTCGATAAGCAGGCGAGCCTGTTCGGCTGACGGAGGCGGGGACGCTGCTCGCTACGTACGCACGCGACGTGCTGTCATGCCTGGACCATGCCCAGGCCGAGCTGGAAGCCACGGCCCAAGAAGTCCGGGGGGCAGATCAATATTGGCGCCTTCGCAACCGCGGCTCGCGGTATCGCCGCTCGCGCCATCGTGATGCTTGGCCAGCATGCATATCTAACCGCGGCAATGTGCGAAGTCGAACCCGACCCCGGGCTCACCCAATTACTACGAGGCGACCTTGACGTCCTGGTCCTCAACGACTGGGACAACAATCCCATTTCGTTACCGGCAGGAGTCGAATACACCACACTTGGTCTCGACCTGCTCGACGTGATCGAGCCATGTAGTCACCCTGCCGCAAACTCGGCCGAGGTGGAGCTAAGCGAGCTCGGCCGCGAGACCTGGATCGCCTGGCCGGCCGGGTCGATGTGCCACAACTGGCTAGTAAACACGTTGCGCTCCTGCGGATTCGAGCCCCGTATCGCCCACACCGCCGGAGAGCATGCCACCCAATTAGCGCTCGTGCACCATGGGCTCGGCGTGGCCGTGCTCCCCCGGATGGGACACGCCCCGATCTGCCATCAAATTTGGCGGCACTACGGATGAATCCGCGGCTGGCCCGCCGCGTCCACGTTGCGTGGCGCTCCGAAATTTCGGCGCGCCCAGCCGTGCGCGCCGCGGTGCGGGCACTGCAGAACTCTCACGACCTCACTCCGATCCGCTGATGGTTGCCCGGCTCGTCTACCAGAAGCCTGGCGACGAGCCGTTGCACCCAACCAGCGGGGGCAAATTGAAACCGTTCACACCGCCGACGGCTTGCGGTCAAGGTGAGCCAAATCCCTCAGCTGGGAGTGGACACCTTGCGGTGCGCGCGAAGCGCCTCAATCTCGCGCTCGAAGTCGTCGGCCGACGAAAACGACCGGTATACCGACGCGAAACGCAGGTAAGCCACTTCGTCGAGTTCACGCAACGGCCCAAGGATCGCCAGGCCAACCTCGTGACTCGGGACCTCTGGCAACCCCGCAGCACGCACGGTGTCTTCCACCTGCTGGGCCAAGAGATTCAGCGCGTCGTCATCGACCTGGCGACCTTGGCAAGCCCGGCGGACGCCGCGAATGACCTTCTCCCGGCTGAAGGGCTCCGTGACACCGCTGCGCTTGACGACGGCCACCACCGCGGTTTCTACGGTGGTGAACCGCCGCCCACACTCGGGGCACGACCGACGGCGTCGAATCGCTTGGCCTTCATCAGTTTCTCGCGAGTCAATCACCCTGGAATCGGGATGCCGGCAGAACGGGCAATGCATGACCGCTCCTTCGCCGGGCTGACGTTGAGGTATCGCAGACGACTCCGAGAGTACCTGCGCACTGCCCCGCGCGGCGAACGCTGCCGCCACACATGCGCGTTCACCGCCGCGAGCACCAGATAACTTTGCCTTAGTGCGGTTTCCGCAATACGCCGCCACGCCGTCAGCCGACCGGCGCGATCAGAGTCTGGCCCGCGACGAGCGCCGGCGAATTCAGTGCGTTGAGTTCACGGATGCGCTCGCTAACCTGGCGAACCGGCGCGTCGGGAGCTACCCGGGCAGCCACGTCCTGAAGCGACTCGCCGGCTTCAACCCGCACCACGGCTAGCCTGTCGGGCACATGGGCGGCAAAGCCGGCGGCGTCGCCGTTGATCACCTGGCTGAAGTGGGCCATTAGGCCCAGCCAGAGGGTGATCACGCCGGCGAGCAGGGCCAGCCCGATCGTCTTCGCGAGTGAAACGGGACACCCACGATGGGTGGCAACCGACATCACGACTCCGCTGCCGGAGTAGCGCATCGGCGCTCCCGCTGGCCTCGACGGGGCCGGCCTTCGAGACCCGGTCAGCTCATCGCGGCCGCAGCGAGGTCCAGGGATCGGTCGGTTCATCGGGCGCCGTACATTCCCGGTACGCGGCGGGACTGCGTAGATGACTGTCATATGCGTTCCTCCGGTCGACTATTTCTCGCTCGTGTGTTCGACACACTAGTCGCTCATGCGTTCGATAGCCGAACATTTGATCGAAGCGTGTCGGAACGTGCCCGACGCTAATTCAGACCACCGACAAGTGCGCCCGCCCAAGACCGTGACAGGGGCCCGGTCCCGCGACACACTGTCGAACACATGTTTGATTCTTGGGCGGCATCGGACTACATTCAGTGCCATGAGCGACAGCAACGACACATCAGGCATCACCGCCGACGGCCGCTTGCATTCCGTGGATTCAGGGCTCACCGAGCGGCAACGCACCATCCTGAACGTCATCCGGGCCTCGGTCACCAGCCGCGGATACCCGCCCAGCATCCGAGAAATCGGCGATGCCGTCGGTCTGACGTCGACCTCCTCGGTGGCTCACCAGCTGCGCACCCTTGAACGCAAGGGCTACCTGCGCCGTGACCCGAATCGCCCGCGAGCTGTCGATGTCCGCGGTGCCGAGGAGACCCCGGCAACCGGACCCGCTGTCCTCACCGAGGTCGCCGGCTCGGACGTCTTGCCGGAGCCCACCTTCGTCCCGGTCCTCGGGCGCATCGCGGCCGGTGGCCCGATCCTCGCCGAGGAAGCTGTCGAAGACGTCTTTCCGCTGCCCCGTGAGCTGGTCGGCGAGGGCACGCTGTTTCTCCTCAAGGTGGTCGGCGACTCGATGGTCGAGGCCGCGATCTGCGACGGCGACTGGGTGGTCGTGCGGCAACAGAACGTCGCCGACAACGGCGATATCGTCGCAGCCATGATTGACGGTGAGGCCACCGTGAAGACGTTCAAACGCGCGGGCGGTCAGGTGTGGCTGATGCCGCACAATCCGGCGTTCGATCCCATTCCCGGCAACGACGCGACGGTGCTTGGCAAGGTCGTCACAGTAATCCGCAAGATATAGCCGCCGCGGAGTCCCGTGCGTAGCCGACCGGGCCGTCGTTAGTCGGCCTTGATAAAGCCGTTGGCCTGTGCGATTTCTTCGTTGGCTAGCCAGATTTCGGCGAGCGTGTCGTGGTAGAGCGCGCTCTCCGGGGTGTAGTACAGGCCGAAGCGCGGACTGGCCTTAATGGGATAACCGTCGGGCACCTGATAGGGGTCATCCAGCGGCAGGTGGATTGTCGGCCGCAGAGTCGGGCCTGGCCGCAACGGCATCCGCGGAGCAGTGGCCCCCGGGGAGGACGCGTCCAGCGCATCGGCCATATCGACGGCCGCGTGTCGCCCAGTGCTCACCTCGGTGTCGGAAGCACCGGCTTCCGACACGCTCGTGTCAGTGGCGACGACCTCCGCGGCCTCAGCATCCCAGTGCGCGGCATCCGACGCCACGGCATCCGCCAGGGCGGCATGCGGAAAGTCGGCATCAGACACGACCGGTATCGAATCGGTATCCACCGCGTCGGGATCGTCCTGGTCGAGTCCTAAGGCCTCTTCGGAGCCGGACGGCAATTCACCACCGAACACCCCGCCAGGCGCAACATCCCCAGGCGCAACATCCCAGGCCAGGCCGGTAGCGTCCGGTGCTCCGCGCAACCAGCTGACCGTCGGCCCGGGTTCGACATCACGCGCCGGATGCGCGGTACCGGACTCGGCGTTGTAGGTCCACCGCCCGTCAACTGCGGCGTCTCGGGCATCCCAGCCAACGTCCACATCGTGGTCATGCTCGTAAGCAGCGATGTCGTGGGCGGTGCGACGCCGACGCCACCCGAGCGCCAGCACGACGAACATCACGATCACTAGCAGCACTGCGACCGCAGCCACCAGCCACCACCAATGCCAGGTGGCTTTCTTGGCGTGGGGTGGCATCGCCGACGCACTGGGCTGGTTCTGCCCGGACACCTGCAGACCAGACAACAGCGGCGCCAGGTTCGCCGGATCGGTGGTGAAGGTGTTATTGGCGCGGTTCCACGAGATCTTGCCGCCGGTGAACTTCTGCGAGATCACGTCACCGTCCACTGCTTGGTCTGCGACCGGCGCGCCGAGTTTGCCAGTGGGGCCTTTGAGTTTGTCCCACGCCGCCTTCATCGCTCCGCGCACGACAAACGCGCCGTGGTCGGGTGTCCAGAAGATCACCGGCTTATCGGCTGCGGAGAACACGGCGATCCGGCTGGCGGGAGCGATACCGCCGTCGCTTTCATTGGCGGTGGGGAAACCCAAGTCGCTGCCGACCGGCCCGCCCAGCGACTCGTACTTAGCCAGAATGTCGCTCTCAACCGCATTAGCACCGGTGGCTTGGCTGAAAAACACCTTGCCGCCAGCGAAGTCCTGGACAAGTCCGTCACCGCCGATGGGATGCTGCCCGCCCTGCTTGGCGCCTAGCGGACCCGAAGCGCCGCCAGCCGCGCGCCAGGCCATGCTGATGGCCGTGGTGGGATCGGTCGCCACCAGCAGGCCTTTTAGCTGCTCGGCCAGTGCCGCCGGCTCGGTGGCGAACTCGTTGGTTTTCTTATTCCACGAGACTGCGCCGCCACTGAACTTCTGCGAGATAACCTCACCGTCGAAGCTTTCATCTGCGACCGGGACACCGAGGACGCCGCCTGAGCTACCGAGTTTGTCCCAGGCCGCGTTGACCGCACCGCGCACGACATATGCGCCGTGGTCAGCTGTCCAGAAAATCACCGGCTTGTCGCTGGCGGAGAACGTACTCACTCGGCTGTCGGGTCCAGCTAGACCGGGCACTTCGTCGATGGTCGGGAATCCCAGATCGCTGTTGACCGGACCACCTAGTGACTCGTATTTGTCCAGGATTGGCCCGTACATCAACTTGGCGCCGGTGGCCGTGGTGAAGAACATCTTGCCGGACGCAAAGTCCTGGGCGAAACCGCCGCCGACGGCGTACACCTCGCCCTTCTTGGCACCAAGCACCGAATTGTCACCACCGGCCTTGTCCCACGCGGCGGTAATAGCGTCGTCAGCGTCACCGGTGGGAGACGCAGTCACCACAGGCGCCAGCAACACGGTGGCCGCCGCTGTGGCCGCCAAGCTGGCCAGCGCCCTCTTTACCCTCTTGCCCACTAGACCTCTCTGCCCATTCACCAAGTCACCCAGCCAACGGACATGCCCGATTCTGTGGTCATGCCCGTACCGTGCCCGCCCGACGAGCGGGTTCCCCCAGTACGGCCCGTATTATCGCCGGGCCCGGATAGCTTTGCTCCAGCGAACGACAATTGCGAAGTTAAATCAAAAATAATACGAGAACGGATACCGAGTCGATGTCGAAATGATGCCGTGCCATGCCGGTGTCGCGACCGACCGCACAGCACGCGCCACATTGGGGTTACCGAGCGAGACCTTGCCGCCCGGCGGATGCCGCGCACGGAAGCGTCGTTAAGGTGGGCGTTTCCAGAGTTACCTAAGCGCTCACCAACGTTATGACCGCCGGCTTGTTGCTTGACCCCGTCTTCCACGCAACTTTGCATGTACGTGAGAAACATGTGCTGACGTTAACGTGAGCCATGATGCTTCGACGATCTGGCTCGGGATCGACGTCCTCGGCTGCCGAGCGCTCGGCCTCGGCGGCCCAACCATGGCACCGTGCATAGGCATTGGAAATCTCGCCGACTATCCGACCATCCAAGCGTCCCGCAGCCGACATAGACATAGACATCGTCTTCGTCGACGCCACTTGCACCTACTGGGAGGTCGACACACCCGACGAACTGGCCGAGCTCGAGCCGCAACCCGTGACGGAATCCTAGTGTGCTGCTGGACTTTTCCCGGGCAGCCGGAGCGATCAGCGGATCGTCCGCACGGTCAAAGACAACTTAGGAGCCTAGAACCTGCACCGGCTGGTAGGGGTCGTCGATCGCGGCATTGGCCTCCGCCGCTAACCGCGCCTATCTCGGCTGCGCCGGCGGGCACCACATCCATACCGAGAAGCTACGCCACACCAACGCCGAGGCCGCCCGCTTACCAGCAGCTGCTCGCCGTCGAGTGCGGCTGACGCGACGCCAAAACCAGTCTCGGGCTGCACCCGGTCTGCCACCACCGCGAAGACCGCATCGCGCCCACATTCAACTATGTTGGCTAGCACTACTTCTCATCCGTGCCGCCGAAACCCACACAGCCAGAAGACTATCCTGGCCGCGCTCGACCTACCCGAACCCACCAAATTCCTCGACTGCACACCCAGCATCGACATCACCGCCGCCAACTAATGTGAACCGGGCTGGTTTAGGGCTCCGCTACGTGGTGCCCACTGGCCTAATCGGCACCACCGTGGCGGTCGTGGTCGGCCACGGCGCCCTGATGCGCAGCCCCGGGAGACCTCTATTGTCGATGAGCACTACGCGGGGCCCACGCCGGCCCCCTCACGTGAGCCAGACCCGAAACTGTTTGCAGAGAAACAGTTCCGCTCTCTGAGAAGAGGCCGAACCGTTGCTGGTAGGTGCCAGCTGCCGTTGCGCGCAAATGGTCACACCGTGCGCGTCGATATCCCCAACGGGTAGTTAAAAACGCTCGCCCGCATCCCTCCGATGGGCGGCAAAAGGTAACCCACTCGGTGGCTCAGGCAGCTCGGACGGGTCGAAGTCCCCCAACCGACTCGGTGCCGCATGCGGGCTTACCATCGGCGCCGGAATAATCGGCCTTTCCTGCTCCATTATCCTGAAGACCTCACGCTTGTATGTCGTCATCACGTCCGCATTGTGGGTCCACATCTCTTGGTGGACGGCTTCCTCCTGCGCAATCGCGGCGGCGAAGGTCCCGAGAAGGTTGCCTAACTTCAGCGTCTGGACCTTCAGGCGGTTGGCCACCACCGTCGGCGCCGGCACCATCGTGGCGACCGCCGTGTCGTAGGCCGCCGCCGCTTCATCGAGCTGGTCGCCGGTCCTAGTGGCCGCTGCGGCGTGTTCCGTCAGCCAGTGCCCGTATTGGTTTGCCGCGACTGAAATCCGACCCGCCGCCGGACCGCGAAAATACAGGTCCGCCGTACGGATTTTGGATACCCACTCGTCCACGAACAGGGCTAACTCGTCCGCCAGACTATGCCATGCCCGTGCAACGTCCCGCAGCTGGCCAGAACCCGGACCACGAAGCTTTTGAGCGTTGATGTCAGGTCGTAGTGCGTGGAAGTTGAACACCTTAGTTACTTTCCCCCCAACTCGATATCACATATCGCTGGCAAATCTATTCGCCAGTAGCAGCCCATGAGCAGCCATAGCTAAGATGACTCAGGCTCGTGCCAGCTTCTTCAAAGCCCAGTCGTCAGATTCTCATAAGATCGTATCGGCGTCCTCATAAGCCTTTGCGGCAGCCGTCACGCCCTGGCCGATCTCCCTGCCGATCTCGGCGCCCCGATCGGTATGCAGCTGATACTGCTGCCCGCGGGTATTAAAAAATCTCGCTAACAGAGCTGACACGCTATCGGTTCCCGGCGGGAGAACCTTGGTAGTCACCGGGACCTTCTGGGTCTTGGCTGTCGAAACACGGTCAGCAAGCTTCACCATATCGGTGCCTGCGGTTGTGAGAACCTCTGACTCTACTATCACCTCACCTGACCCACTTGCCAGACGAGGATCCCCCACCAAGCTCTCTGATCCTGACCCAAATGCAATCACTAGCACTCTCCCGACAGATCGAAGGGCGTGAACACTGAAGAACTCCAGCGTCCCAGCCTACGCGATGACGGTGATGCCAAAGGACACGGGTGCTAGCCCACGATGCCCCAGTCCGGTCGATGACGTCGGCGACGATTGCGTCGTTCTGATCGGTGGTTGTCTTGCTGTGTGGACTGTTGGGAGGATGCGGCGGTTGCAAACTAGGAACCCGCGCCTTCCAAACCCGCTGCTACGCTTTGGTCGCCAGGAGGTCAATCCTATGACCTGTGTGCCCACTATCTACGAAAGTCGGGACCGACGATCAGATATCGTTGCGCGACAATGTATTTCATTTCAATGGCACCGGCAGACTAGCCATCTAGCTGAAATGGCAACTGACGTACGCTAGACACCGAGGCTCCGGCCGATGATCTCCTTCATGATCTCGGTGGTCCCGCCATAGATCGTCTGAACCCGGGCATCGAGATAGGCGCGGGCGACTGGGTATTCGCGCATGTAGCCGTACCCGCCGTGCAGCTGAAGGCAGCGATCGACCAGTTGTAGCTGCTTCTCGCTGGCATACCACTTCGCCATTGCGGCCTGTTCCACAGTTAGCTTCTCCTCGAGGTGCAGACGAATGAACTCGTCGACCATCATGCGCACCACGGTGGCCTCGGTCGCCAGCTCGGCCAGTACGAACCGGCTGTTCTGGAAGCTGCCTATTGGCTTGCCAAAAGCTTTGCGCTCCTTGGTGTATTGCAATGTCTGTTCCAGCACCCTCTCCATCACCGAGGCTGCCATGATGGCGATCGAGATCCGCTCCTGCGGCAGGTTCTGCATCAGGTAGATGAATCCCATCCCCTCCTGGCCAAGCAGGTTTTCTGCCGGAACGCGTACGTCGGTGAACGACAGCTCGGCGGTGTCCTGCGCGATCAGTCCGATTTTGTCCAAATGGCGGCCGCGTTCGAAGCCCTCCATGCCGCGTTCGACAACGAGCAGCGAAAAACCCTGCGCGCCCTTGTCCGGATCGGTTTGCGCCACCACGATCACCAGGTCTGAGTTGATTCCGTTGGTGATGAAAGTCTTTGCGCCATTGAGTATGTAGTGATCACCTTGCTTGACCGCGCGGGTCTTGATGCCCTGCAGGTCGCTGCCGGTTCCCGGTTCGGTCATCGCAATCGCGCTGATCAGTTCCCCAGTGCAGAATTTGGGCAACCAACGCTGCTTTTGCTCCTCAGTGGCCAGACTCAGCAGATACGGGGCCACGATGTCGTTGTGTAAGCCGAACGCGATCCCGTTGTAGCCCCCGGCGCTGGTTTCCTCGGTGATGATCGTGTTGTACCGGAAGTCGGGGTTACCGCCGCCGCCGTACTCCTCGGGCACCGCCATCCCGAGGAAGCCCTGCTTGCCGGCCTCGAGCCACACCCCACGGTCGACGATCCTCGCCTTCTCCCATTCGCCGTGGTGCGGCGCGACGTGGCGATCGAGGAAGCCTCGGTAGGACTCGCGAAACAATTCATGCTCAGGCTGGAAAAGAGTGCGCTGGTACTTGACGGCACCGATCATGCGCCGCTCCTCCTCATCGCTTCGTCCCCCTCGCCGCTTCGCGGCTGGGAGGTGCCCCCACTGCATCGTCGTCGACGCGGCTCATAACATGACCTCCGACGAACGGAAACTTCGCCGCCCAACATATACCAACCGGATGGTTGGTCGATAGCTTGCCGCCCGACCCGCCACCTGGCCAACCAAGCGATGCGTCGCGCACCGACGGCGACTACAAGCTCGGACGTCTGGCCGGCAACGGCTATCAGTAGGCCGAAAACTCCTGCAGGCTTGCGGCCAGCGCCACCGGGACGCGGGCGCGGATCCGGGTGCCGTTCAAGTGGTGCTCCGCCTGCTGGACTCGCCCGTTAGCGTGCAGGCGAGCTACCAGATCACCACGGTCGTACGGGATGACCACGTCGACCGCGGTGTCGGTGGCCACGGCGAGCTCGACTATCCGTCGCCGCAACACGTCGATACCGTCCCCGGTGCGAGCGGAGATAAACACGGCGCCCGGCAACCCGTGGCGAAGCTTGGCCAGCATCAGATCGCTTGCGGCGTCGATCTTGTTGACCACCAGCAGCTCATGCGGCGCCTCCGAGCCACCGCCCCCGTGATCCGCGACAACCTCGCAGATCACCTGACGAACCGCATTGATCTGGGCCAGCGGATTGGCGTCTGAGCCGTCGACGATGTGCAACAACAGATCGGCGTCAACGACCTCCTCCAGCGTGGAACGGAATGCTTCGACCAGCTGAGTGGGCAGGTGACGAACGAACCCCACGGTGTCGGTGAGCACAAACGGCTGACCGTTATCGAATTCCGCGCGCCGGGTGGTGGGTTCTAGGGTGGCGAACAACGCGTCCTGCACCAGCACCCCGGCCCCGGTCAGCGCGTTCAGCAAACTGGACTTGCCGGCGTTGGTGTAGCCGACGATGGCGATCGACGGAACGCCACTGTGCAGCCGGCGGCTGCGCTGGGTGTCGCGGGCCTGCTTCATGTCCCTGATATCCCGACGCAGCTTGGCCATCCGTTCCCTGATGCGACGCCGGTCGGTCTCGATTTTGGTCTCACCGGGGCCGCGCAGGCCCACTCCTCCGCCGCTGCCGCCGGCGCGACCACCGGCCTGCCGTGACATCGACTCACCCCAGCCGCGTAGCCGCGGCAGCATGTACTCCATCTGTGCCAGCGACACCTGCGCTTTGCCTTCCCGGCTGGCGGCGTGCTGGGCGAAGATGTCAAGGATCAGCGCGGTGCGGTCGATCACCTTGACCTTTACCGCCTTCTCCAGCGCGGTCAGCTGCGCGGGGGACAGTTCACCGTCGCAGATGACGGTGTCGGCGCCGGTGGCCAGCACCACCTCACGCAACTCGGCCGCCTTGCCGGAGCCGATGTAGGTCGACGGGTCGGGACGGTCGCGGCGCTGGATAAGGCCTTCGAGCACCTGCGAGCCAGCGGTCTCGGCCAGGGCCGCAAGTTCGGCCATGCTGGCCTGGTTGTCGGCCGCGCTGCCCTCGGTCCACACACCAACCAGCACCACGCGCTCCAGCCGCAGCTGGCGGTACTCGACCTCGGAAATATCGGTAAGTTCGGTGGACAGCCCGGCGACCCGACGCAGCGCCGATCGGTCTTCGAGGGCCAGCTCACCGATGCTCGGTGCGGATTCTGCGGTGCCCGCGTTGGGCGGTTCTGCCTTCTGGGGCGAATCTGGAAATGTCATAGCCAATATCCGATGGTGGCACGTCCCACGTGCCCGCGCATCTGAATATTCATCGCAGCGAGCACCACCAGGTGTCGGCGAGCTCACCGCGCGCCACTAACACCGACGGTCCACGCAAATAGCTGGTCGCGTCGGTGATGGTGACCACCACGTCGCCGCCGGGCACCCGGACGGTGAGCGTCCCGGTGTCGGCGTCGGCACTTGCCAGCGCGGCGACCGCGGCCGCGACCGTTCCGGTACCGCACGACCGGGTTTCACCCACCCCGCGCTCGTGGACTCGCATCTGGACCACTCCGCCGACCGGTGCGGTGAGCACTTCGATATTGACCCCGTCTGGGAACTGCGCACGGTCGAAGTGCACCGGCGCACCCACGTCCAGAGCTGCGAGCTCTTCCAGACTCAGCTGCGGATCCAGGCACGCCAGGTGTGGGTTACCCACGTCGACCGCTACGCCGGAAAATCGCCTCCCGCCGACGGTAGCCGCAAAGGCCGGCCCTCCGCTGCCCAGCCGGTTTGCTTTGCCCATGTCGACGGTGACGTCAGCGTTGAGCTGGTCGACGTGGTGCACGGTGACCAGTCGCGGGCCAGCCAGTGACCCAACGACGAACTCGTCGCGGGACTCCAAGCCGCTGGCGCGCAGGTAATGCGCGAACACCCGCACACCGTTGCCGCACATCTGCGCCGCCGACCCGTCAGCGTTGCGGTAATCCATGTACCAGTCGGAGCCGCTGACACCGTCGGGCAGGCGCTCGAGCACACCAGCCGTCACTGCTGTACCCGCGGTGGTAACCCGCAGCACCCCGTCGGCGCCCAATCCTTGGCGACGGTCGCACAATGCGGCCACCCGGGCGGCGGTGAGCGTCACATCAGCCTCGACGTCGGGCAGCAGCACGAAGTCGTTTTGGGTGCCGTGGCCTTTGGCGAAGATCATGTGCGGATCACCAGATCAGGTTAGCCCGACGACGGCGAGCGCCGGAACGGCGCGAGTAAGGAGTCGGGCAATTCAGGATACGTTCCGCCACACCCGCAACGCGTCGTCGACGACACCGACACGGTCGGCCGTGCCCGCGTCGAGCCAGTGCACTCGGTGGTCTCGATGAAACCACGACCGCTGCCGTCGCGCGTAACGTCGATGGCCCAGGTAGGTCCGCTGGCGCGCCTCATCCAAATGGTCGGCGTCCCCGCCGGCGTCAAGTGCCGCGAGCACTTGAGCGTAGCCCAGCGCACGTGAGGCGGTGACCCCGTCGCGCAGGCCGCAGCCTAACAATGTGCGTACCTCGTCGACCAGGCCTTGCTCGAACATCGCGTCAGTGCGCTGGGCCAATCTCTCACTGAGAATCGTTCTGTCACAATCCAACCCGACGATGACGGTGCCCCACCGCGGAGCACCGATGCGCGGCGCGGACGCGGCGAAGGGCTTTCCGGTGAGCTCGACCACCTCAAGTGCCCGCACGGTGCGCCGGCCGTCGGTGGGCAGGATTGCCGCGGCTGCCGCCGGGTCACGACGGGCCAGTTCGGCGTGCAGCATGCCCACCCCGACCTCGGCAAGCTGCTGCTCCCACCGCGCGCGCACGGCCGGATCGGTCCCCGGGAACGACCAGTCGTCGAGCAGCGACTGGACATAGAGCATCGAACCACCCACCACGACCGGCACCGCTCCGCGGGCCACGATCGCCTCGATATCGGCGGCAGCGGCCCGCTGATAGCTGGCGACTGTCGCGGTTTCGGTGACGTCCAGGACGTCGAGTTGATGGTGCGGGATCCCTCGACGCGCCGCGACGGGCAGCTTCGCTGTCCCGATGTCCATACCACGATAGAGCTGCATCGCGTCGGCGTTGACGATCTCCGCGCTGACCTGGCCACTGAGCCGCTCGACGACGTCGAGGGCCAGCGCTGACTTGCCGGCCCCGGTCGGACCGACAATCGCAAGTGGCCTCATGGCTGCCAGACACCAGCGAAATACCCCACACCGTAGGGTGCTCCCCGGTACAGCTCCTTGGCCAATCGCGGCCCTGGCTCGATCAGACCGGCCAGCACCTGAAATGCCACCCGGCCCGGGATCTGACGGGGCAACCGGGTCAAGGCCGCGATGTCGCCGCTTGCCAGCGCGTCGTCGAGGGCCAGCTGGGCATCGGCGGCACCAGGGTCATAGCCGCCGGGAGCACTCGACGTCAGGGTGGTAGCGCCGTCAGCGACGACCAACACCCCGATCGGATCGGACGCCTGGTCAATCTCGACGCGCAATTGTCTGCCACGAGCCAGCGCAATGTCGGGATCGTGGTCGCCGCAATACACCCGCACCTGCGCACTGGCGTCCGGCTGGGCCTGGCCCCGCACCCAGGCGGCGAGCAGTACACACACCGGGAATTCAACCGGCAACTCAGCCTCGCCACCGGCCTGCGGTGACAGCCGAACCCGCACGTCGGCGCCGAAGCCCGCGAAAGTGCCCGGGCCGCCGCCGGGGCCCACCACGTCGTCCGCGCGACCTGTCCCGACAACGATCCAGCGCGGGGGTAAGCAGGCGGCCGCCGCCAGCACCGCCGTCCCGAGGTCGGCCACTTCGGCGGCGGCCGTTCCGGTGAGCTCGGGAACAAGCACCGGCGCGGACGGAACGATCGCGATAGCGCTCAGCACACCCCAAACTAACGTCTCGGCGATGCGACGGACCGACGGCGTTGGCCCGAGGCCCAGACCGAAGCTCTAATGCGCCACCCCGGTGGGTGATTTTCCCCTCGCCCCCACGGTCACGTCTCCCGACGCTTTTCTAGAGAGCTTCTCAGCCACCTTCTTCGACATGGATTCGGCCTCGCCATGAGCCAACGCCACGGTCGCGATGATCACCAGCAATACCCCCGCGACCAGCACCAACGCACGTGGCCCGCGAGTGTCCAACGTCTCGCCGAGCACGACGATGCCCAGCACCGATCCGACCAACGGTTTGGCCACGACCGATGTCGGCAATGAGGCGGTCAGCGAACCGGCACGGAATGACGACTGCTGAAAGATCATCCCCGCCAGCGCCGCCGCAATCCACGCATAGAACTCCGGCGCGCGTAACAGCGCGCCGACCCCGCCTCCGACCACCTCGACAACCGCTTTGGTCAGCACCGCAAACAAGGCCAGCGACGATCCGGCGACCACGGCCAGCAGCACCGCGGCCACCGCGCCAGACCAGATCCGCGCACCGAGCACGCAGCACACCAAGGTTGGCCCCATAACCAGGGCCACCACGATCCAGGTTTCCACCGAGGCCCGCGCGGCACCGGCACCCGGGTCCCCGACCGTCACGACCACCGCCAACGCACCGGCCAGCAGCACCGCCCAGGTCCACTCCCAGCGGGTCACCGGGCGTCGGGTCAGACGGGCGTAGATCGGCAACGCAAACAGCAACGCCGTCACCTGCAGCGCCGTCACCAGCATCACCGACCCCAGCGCTAGCGCTGCTGCCTGCAATGCGTAATTGCCGATCGCCCCGCCGGCGCCCAGCCACCACCGGCCGTCGCGCACCGACAAGCGGAAGAGCTCAAGGTGACCGACCTGTTTGTCGGTAATCTCCTGGGCAGACCGCTGGCGGACCACATTGCCGAGCGCGGATGCGAACGCGGCGCATAGGGCGAGAAACACCGCGATATCACCCTTCGTCATCTGCAACCTCCTCCCCCACACCAGGCCCGCGATGCCAGCATGTACACCCGGTGTTTAATACCCATTTCGTCACCCATTTCGTCGACGTTTCCATCGGCTGCGCACATCACACCGCCGCAGGACGGGGAACGCAGGGCTGTCACGCGCAACCATTCCTTAATGCGTAGTTCATGACCCTATGTGGGACCTGTGTGACAGATATGCAGCCCTCGACGGCCTGCCTGCACGGCCGCCACGGTGCCCGACCAGATCCGCGCACCAGCACACGGAACACCATTGCCGGGCCGATCACCGCGGCTACCGCGCCCGGGTCTGCAGCGATGCCCGATATCAACGCAGCAACCAGCGCAAGCAACGCCGCGATATCACCCTTCGCTATGGTGATCCCTCCCCGGCCGACCCCAGGACATCGAAAGGCATTGATTGAAGGACCCAATAATGTTCTCCGACACCGTACCGGGCTCAGCGAAGTCGCCGTACTACCCGCGAGACGGTCGGAATCGATTTGTTACTCACCCAGCCGGACCATGAGATCAGCGGCTGGTCCGGCTCCTAGGAGACGGCGAGCTGGCCGGCGGCCCCCAGTCCGCTGGTTTCGGCCTCGATCATGGCGGCCTCGTCGCGGGCCAGGGCCACAGTCGCGACAACCACCACGGCCACCGCAACCGCCAGCACGGACACCGCCACGCGATCGGTGTGCAGAGTCTCACCCAGCACGGTGACCCCCAGCACCGAAGCGATCACCGGCCTGGCCACCGTTATTGTCGGCAACGAGGCGGTCAGCGCGCCGGCACGAAACGACGATTGCTGAAACATCAGGCCTATTGGCAAGACCAGCAGCCAGGCATACAGCTCGGGGGTGCGAATCAGGGTCGCGAAACCCTTGCCGAGCTCCGCCACCACTGCCTTGGTCAACACCGTGAACACGGCCAGCGCCGCCGCTGACACCACCGCCAGCAGCACCGCGGATACCACACCCGAGCAGACCCGGGCTCCCACCACGCACACCAGCATCGCCGGAACGATCACCACGGCAACCTCGGCCCAGGTCGACAGGGAGGCGTGTGCCCGACCGGCCGCCGGGCTGCCTGCCATGACGATGACCGCTACCGCCCCGGCCAGCAACACCGCCCATAGCCACTCCCCGGCGGTCAAACGGTGATGACTCAGCCGCGCATCGATCAGCAACGCGAACAGCAGTGCCGTAGCTTGCAGCGACTGCACTAGCACCACCGAACCCAACGCCAGGGCTGCTGCCTGCAGGCTAAAGCTCAAAAGGGCCGCCGCGCTGCCTAACCACCACTGGGCGTGGCGCAGCGAGAGATGCAGCAGCGTGAGGTGGCCGACCTCTTCGTCGGTGACCTGCTGCGCGGACCGCTGCAGGATCGCATACCCGACACCAGCGACCAGCGCGGCTGCCAAGGCGAGCAACGCCGCGATTTGCACATTGGCCATGGGCGACCTCCCACTGACATCCGTCCCGAAAGCCGTCTGATAACGCTTCAGTTAGGCAATCGTTCAATAATGACTCTTGCGCGCTGGATAAGCGACTCAACGGGACTTTCCATCCAAATCGGATTGTTGCCACCGACTTACGGAGTTGCGGCCCGTAAATCGCTTGGTCTGGCCGCGGGCAACACCCTGCAGCGCAAATGATCCCGGCTGACGCAGCGGTGCTCGTCTTGGCCGGATGCACCACGTAGCGCACGACGGGCTCCGACAGCTGCGGGTCAATCGGCGCTCGCCGCTGCAGGCATCGGTTGGGACTTCGGGCGCCGGCAGCCAAGATCAACCTGGAATCTCCTCAGCTCACCGCATTGCTTGACCGAGCCTGGTTTGACTTGGCATAGCTAACGGAGCGGTTTCGGATGCGAAATTTTTCGTGCGCCCAAATTGGTGAGGAATTGCCGTCGTGGTTGCTAGACCTCAGTGGGCACCGCCCCGACAACCCACAACTAGGCGGCATGGTCTTTTGCGCGGTCCAAGCCAGCAGCCCGGCGCTGGTATGGACCAACGAGGCCAAACCGACGATCGGCCTGGTCCAAGGAGATCCAGCGAGACCCAACCTCGACCAGCTCCACGGCTGGCGGGAAAAGCATTGGTGATCCCCCCGCTCGCGCCGTTCGCGACGCCGCCGATGCGGGAAGTGACCAACACCGACGACAGGTGGCGGCGTACAGTCCGCCAAGCTGCTTCAATACTGTTGGGAGCGGTTGGGGGGCCGGGATGACAGCTACCAGGCCACACCAGACGTCCCCGACCGTACAAGGTGCCGCTATGCGCGGCAGACGCGCGAAACAACGATCGCGCGAAGGGTGGCAAAGGGTAGGTGACCAACGCATGACGGCCGACGAGCCCCGGATCAACGATTCGCCCAAGCCGGCGCCACGTCCGGGACCACGTCCCGGTCCCCGGCCTCTGAGCTCTGGGCCGCGACCCGCCACCCACCCGGTGGCAACGCCCCCGCCCAGCGATCCACACCGATTCGGACGCGTCGATGACGACGGCACGGTGTGGCTGATCAGCGCAGCCGGCGAACGCATCGTCGGCTCCTGGCAAGCCGGCGACCGCGAAGCCGCGTTTGCCCATTTTGGCCGCCGATTCGACGATCTGAGCACCGAGATCACGCTGATGGAGGAGCGGCTGGCATCGGGGACCGGCGATGCCCGCAAGATCAAGGCCAATGCAGCAGCGCTGGCCGAGACGTTGCCGACGGCATGCGTATTGGGCGACGTTGACGCGCTCGCGACCCGGTTGGCGGACCTGTTGGCGCGTGTCGACGTTATCGTCGTCGCGGATCGCTCCCGACGCGACGAGCATCGGGCCGCGCAGACCGCACGCAAGGAGGCGCTGGCCGCCGAGGCCGAGGATCTGGCCGCCAACTCAACTCACTGGAAAGTCGCCGGTGACCGGCTGCGTGCGATCCTCGACGAATGGAAGACGATCAGCGGCCTGGACCGAAAGGTCGACGACGCGCTGTGGAAGCGCTATTCGGCGGCCCGAGAAACCTTCAACCGGCGACGGGGATCGCATTTCTCCGAGCTCGACCGGGAGCGTTCTGGGGTCAGGCAATCCAAGGAACGGCTCTGCGAGCGAGCTGAAGAGCTGTCCGGCTCCACTGAGTGGACCACCACGAGCGCGGAGTTCCGAAAGCTGCTCACCGAATGGAAGGCGGTGGGACGAACAACCCGGGATATCGACGATGCCCTATGGCGCCGCTTCAAAGCGGCCCAGGACTGTTTCTTCGCGGCTCGCAATGCCGCGGTAGCGGAAAAAGACGCCGAGTTGCGGGCCAATGCCACCGCCAAAGAGGCGTTGCTGGCTGAAGCGGAAAAACTCGACACCGCCAATCACGAAGCCGCCAGATCAGCGCTGCGCTCGATCACCGAAAAATGGGACGCGATCGGCCGGGTCCCCCGGGAACGGTCCGCTGAGTTGGAGCGACGGCTGCGCGCCGTCGAGAAGAAAGTACGCGACGCCGGCGAATCGGATTGGGCCGATCCCCAGGCGCAGGCCCGCGCCGAGCAATTCCGAACCCGGGTCGAGCAGTTCGAACGGCAGGCCCAGAAGGCAGCCGCGGCCGGCCGGATCAAAGAGGCCCAGGAGGCCAAGGCCAATGCCGAACAGTGGCGGCAGTGGGCTGAAGCCGCCGCTGACGCGCTGACCCGCAGACCCTAGTGGCGATCGCGAGCGCGGCGAAGCCACGCGAAGCGGGTCGCCACCATCGCTCTAGTGGCGATCGCGAGCGCGGCGAAGCCACGCGAAGCGGGTCGCCACCATCGCTCTAGTGGCGATCGCGAGCGCGGCGAAGCCACGCGAAGCGGGTCGCCACCATCGCTCTAGTGGCGATCGCGAGCGCGGCGAAGCCACGCGAAGCGGGTCGCCACCATCGCTCTAGTGGGCTGCTTGGGGATCCGGTGGTGTCCCGGTATCCGGGTCGTCGGTGCTGCCCAGGCCGTCCAGCAGCGTCTTTGATTGCTGCTGCGCAACGACCCGACGCCGCTGCTCCTCGGCGGCGAGTTGCACGATCGTGCGCGACCACACCACCCGGGCCCAGTGAAACGTCAACAAGATCACCGTGATCCACGCCACGATGAGCCCCACCCCGGGACCCGGCTGACCCGCAGCCACGGTCTGGCGCGACCACACAGCCAGCAGCCCAACGATGCTGGCCATCGCCGCACCGGCCAACGCAACCCAGGCCAGCACCCAGCGCCGTGTCATCAACGCCAGCATCGAGAAACCGACACCGAATACCAGCGCCAGCCAGGCGAACATCCGCGAAGGCAACGCCACCGCAGCCGCGCCGGCACCGTGGCTGCCAAACAACACATCCCAGCCCCGCACCTGGCCGGTGTGCGGCAGGATGAACGATCCCAGCAGCACGAATACCAGGATCGCGACTACGAAACCCCTTGCGCCAGGCTCGATCTCACGTGCAATCCGGCGTTCTGCTGCCTCGATTTCAGCCCGGAAGGCATTGAAGTCGGGGGAGTCCGCGACGTTGTGTTCGTCGTGCTCTTGATTCATGGGGTGCATCCGACGGGCTGGACCGAAGCGGAAGACCGCCCGACACCCGGCATACCCAAAGGGGTTTTACCAAGCCCGATGCTGCGGGGGCGCTGCCCGGCGGCGTGTGCGTCCCCAGCACGCGTGCGGCGGTGGGTCAATATGCCCGCATCGGCGATCAGATGGTGCGGCGCCGCTTCAGTGACCATCACGGTGATGATATCGCCGGGCCGCACCTGCGTGTCCCAGTGCTTGTCCAAGGCGAAATGCACCAACCGACCGTCGCGTGCTCGCCCGGTCATGCGCGCGGTGCGGGCGTCTTTGCGTCCTTCGCCGGTGGTGACTAGCAGTTCGACGGTCTGCCCGATCAGCGCACGATTTTCCTCCATGCAAATCTGCTCCTGCAGCTCGACCAGCCGTTCGTAGCGTTCCTGTACAACGACTTTCGGCAGCTGCCCGCCAAGTTCAGCGGCCGGGGTGCCGGGCCGCTTGGAGTACTGGAAGGTGAACGCCGCCGCGAACCGGGCCTGGCGCACCACGTCAAGCGTGGCCGCAAAGTCCTCCTCGGTCTCACCGGGAAATCCCACAATGAGATCAGTGGTGATGGCAGCGTGTGGCATGGCCGCCCGAACCCGGTCGATGATGCCGAGGTAGCGCTCGACACGGTAGGACCGCCGCATCGCGCGTAGCACCCGGTCGGACCCGGACTGCAGCGGCATGTGCAAGGCGGGACACACGTTGGGTGTCTGCGCCATTGCCTCGATGACATCGTCGGTGAACTCGGCAGGATGCGGCGAGGTGAACCGCACACGTTCGAGTCCGTCGATCCGCCCGCAAGCCCGCAGCAATTCGGCGAAGGCACCACGATTGCGGGGCAGCGCCGGGTCAGCGAAAGAGACCCCGTAAGCGTTGACGTTCTGCCCCAACAGGGTTATTTCGAGGACGCCGTCAGCCACCAGTGCTCCCACCTCGGCCAGGATGTCCGCCGGACTGCGGTCGACCTCCTTACCCCGCAGCGACGGGACAATGCAGAAGGTGCAGCTGTTGTTGCATCCAACGGAGATGGAAACCCAAGCAGCATAAGCGGATTCGCGGGCACTCGGCAGCGCCGACGGAAACTGTTGCAGCGCCTCGACGATTTCCACCTGGGCGACCTTGTTGTGGCGAGCCCGTTCGAGCAGCGTGGGTAACGATCCCAGGTTGTGAGTGCCGAAAACAACATCGACCCACGGCGCCTTGCTCAGCACCGCGTGTTGGTCTTTCTGGGCCAGGCAGCCGCCGACCGCGATTTGCATGTCGGGATTGTGTCGCTTGCGCGGCGCCAGGTGGCTGAGGTTGCCGTAGAGCTTGTTGTCGGCGTTCTCACGAACAGCGCAGGTGTTGAAGACCACCACATCGGCGTCTCCAACATCTGAGTCGTCAGCCGCTCGCTGGTAGCCGGCGGCTTCGAGCAGGCCCGCCAACCGCTCGGAATCGTGGACGTTCATCTGGCAACCGTAGGTGCGGACCTGATAGGTGCGCGCGGGCGCCGGCCCAGCCTGAGTGCTGGGGCCCGCCACGCCCGTGGTATCTCGCGCCGCCATCGAAGTCACGGAGACATGGTACGGCGACCGGGGCCCACCGGATTAACCCGCAGCTAGTGGCGATCGCCAGCGCGGCGGAGCCAGGCGCTGGGGGTACCTCCCGCTTGCGGGGGGGCGGGTCGCCACCAGCTGAGCCCTAGACCCGACGCCGCTCCCGTTCGGCAGCCAGCTCGGCAACAACCACCTCGCATGCAGTGGTCTGGCTGTATCCGCGGCGGGCCAGCATCGCCACCAGCCGACGACTCACCCGTGCGTCGTCGGCGCCGAGTGCCTCTCGCCGCAGTCTGACTCGCACCAGCTGCTCAGCCCGCTCCCGCTCGGCACCGGCGTCGATCCCGTTCAACACCGTGGTGATCACGTCATTGTCGACACCCTTAGCGTGCAGTTCAGCAGCCAACGCGCGCTTGCTCTTTCCCGCGTTCACCCGCCGAGACCGCACCCACTGTTCGGCGAAGTCAGTGTCGTCCACCAGGCCAACAGCGGCCAGCCGATCCAGGACCCGGTCGCTGACGTCGTCGGCGTATCCGCGTTTCGCCAGCTGGCCGAGGAGCTCGGCTCGGGTTCGCGATCTTGCGGTGAGCAGGCGCAGGCACAATGCCCGCGCCTGCTCTTCGCGATCAGAAATCGACGGGGGCGGGCAAGATGTCGTCATCGGTCACGACCGCGCCAATGCCAAGCTTTTCCTTGATCTTCTTCTCGATCTCGTTGGCCACGTCGGCGTTCTCCAGCAAGAAGTTGCGCGCATTTTCCTTACCCTGGCCAAGCTGCTCGCCTTCGTAGGTAAACCAGGACCCGGACTTGCGGATAAAGCCCTGGTCCACACCCATATCGATCAGCGAGCCCTCCCTGGAAATGCCCTTGCCGTAAAGGATGTCGAACTCGGCCTGTTTGAAGGGCGGCGAAACCTTGTTCTTGACCACTTTGACCCGAGTACGGTTGCCGACCGCATCGGTGCCGTCCTTGAGGGTCTCGATCCGACGCACGTCCAGGCGCACCGACGCGTAGAACTTCAAAGCCTTTCCACCGGTTGTGGTTTCGGGCGAGTTATGAACCATCACTCCGTCGGCGAAGTAATTGTGCGAACCCTCGACCTCGATGTCGAAGCGGCTCATGATAGGGTAATCCGTCTTCGACTCGATCTCGGTGACGCGCGCCGGCATAAGCTCCATAGTTGGTTCGACGAACCTTGGCGCCACTATGCTGTGGCCACGGAACCGAGGCAACAGCTTGTACTCCATGCATGGCGATATGTAAGGCGCCACTAGTTCCTGAAACTGCGCGGTAGCCGCGGTAGAGAACACCAACACGGCTTTGGCGGCCGCACCGGCCTTCCGCAGTCGTACATCGAGGCTGTGAGTATCGCGCAGATAGTCACGGAGGCGCACTTGCGAACCCTCGCTCATCGCCTCAACACAGATCTCAATTCGCCCGCTTCCGCCTTGTGTGCGCCGCTGCAGGCCCTTGGAGCGGAGGCTGAACGAACCATCGTCCATATACCAGATGGCCAGAGCCAACGGGGTTAGCGCCTTGAGATACTCCTCGGAGAGGAACTTTTTTCCATCACCCAAATACATCGCGCTTCGCAATTCATGGAGTTCCGCGAGCGGGGAGAAGTCGGCGAACACTGCACCCTTGCTGTTCACGGTGCGACTGTGTGGGATGTTCTCAAGCAGAGAGACTTTCCAATCAAGATATGCCGCCTGCCGGGCTCCGTGTCCTATGCGGAGTCGTGCGCTCTCAGAATCCTGTCGAGCTGGCGGGGATAGGCACCCATCGCCCATCAACGAACCCAGCACGACTTCCCACTGCTGATCACTGAGCAGGCTTGGCTGTGCCAACATCACTCGATCGCCGACACTTATGTCTTCAGCTTCACGCCACCCACCGGGGGTTCGGATGAGATGGTTGCGAGTCATCGCCAAGCTGGCATGCCCACGTCCCGTCCCGCTTCCTGCTCGATCGACCTTGAAGTGCAGGAACTCTTCCGTTCTCCCGTTGTTAAACCAATTGGTTACTCTGCGTGGCACAATTTGCCCGGATTCGAAGTCGTATGACAAGACCTCGACGTCCATCTTCTGGTTCACAATCTTGCCGAGCTTCTCAGTCGATCCGTCGGCCAGCGTGACATTGGTGTACCAGGATCCACACCCGAACATCACACCGATTTTTTCCCTCAGCTGGTTGATGAAGATCGCCGTGGTTCCCGAATTATTCAGCGCACCAGTCATCTTCCGCAGCGCCTGACTCATCAACCGGGCTTGCAGTCCGACATGGCTGTCCCCCATCTCACCTTCGAGCTCCGCGCGCGGCACCAGCGCCGCGACCGAGTCGATGACCACAATGTCGAGCGCGCCAGAACGGATCAGCATGTCAGCGATCTCGAGGGCTTGTTCACCGGTGTCAGGTTGACTAACCAGCAGGGAATCGGTGTCAACGCCAAGCTTCTTGGCGTACTCCGGGTCCAGGGCGTGCTCGGCGTCGATGAACGCTGCGACACCGCCGGCCGCCTGGGCGTTGGCCACCGCGTGCAGTGCAACAGTGGTCTTACCCGAGGACTCCGGGCCGTAAATTTCCACGACCCGGCCACGTGGCAGACCGCCGATACCCAGGGCCACGTCCAGTGCGATGGACCCGGTCGGAATGACCGAAATCGGCTGACGCATCTCGTCACCGAGACGCATCACCGAACCTTTGCCGTGGTTTTTCTCGATCTGGGCCATCGCCAGCTCGAGGGCTTTTTCACGGTCGGGGACTTGCGCCATGTTGCTTCTCCTGTAGTCGGTGCTCGGTGACCGGTATTGGTCGGTTGGCCGTGACACTAGAGAAGGCCACCGACAAGTCGACATCGCCGAATAACCATCACAGTAGCCGAACATCTGTTCGATTCACGTTCGACACGCCGTTTCAACAGTCCGCGAGCCCGCGTCGAGTGTGCGCTGAGGGCGCGATTTCGCGCCGATTTACCGCCCTGGACGCACACTCAAAACCGTGAGCGCACACTCAATCCGAAAGCAACCTCACCACTGATCGCGGGGCACGTCGAAGTCGACGCACAACGCCCGCCAGACGTCGCGGGGCTCAACACCGTCTTCGATCGCCTGGGCGGCGGTACGGCCGTCGAAGCCCGTCAGCACATGATCGACCAGCACAGACGTGCCGTAGGCGGCGCCGAATCGCAGGACCACTCGCTGGTGGAATTCCGTCAGCCGCACGCCAGCCAACTTACCCAGGTCGACGGTGATGACCCGCTGCGCCCGGCTTCGCCGCGCTTGCGACCATCACTAGCCAGTTACCCGGCGAGCGCCAGCGCTTCGTGGCACACCCGGACCGGATCGGCGACCCCAGCGATGCTGACAGCGGCTCGTTGTGCGGCCTCGCGATATCCCGGCGACGACAGCACCTGGTTAACCGCGGCTACCAGCGCCGCAGCGGTCAACGGCCGAATCAATTGCGCGCTGCCCTGCCGCACCACCCGATTGGCCATCTCCCATTGATCCCCGCCACCAGGAACCACCACCAGCGGCACCCCGGCCAACAGCGCTTTGGCGACCATCCCGTGACCGCCGCCGCAGATCACCACGTCGGCATGCGTCAACAGCTTCGCTTGGTGTCCCAACCCAGCCACCGCCCAGGGCGGCACCGTCAGATCGGGACCGTTCAGCCGAGACACCACCACGCGCGACCCCGATGGCAGCGTGTCACCGGGCACCAGAGCGTCCAAAGCGGTCTGCGCCATGCCCGATGTCCCAGTCAACGCCGTGGACGGTGCCACGACCACCACCGGCCCGGAGCCGGAAGGGATCTGCAGCACCCGGTCGGTCGGCTCGAAGTGCAACGGACCCACCACCACGGCCTGCGCCGGCCAGTCTGGGCGAGGGACCTCCAGCGCGGGCAGCGTGGCGATCAGCCGTCGCAGCGGCCCGGGGTCGCGGGCCGGCAATCCGATCTGCACCCGGACCGTCGCCCGCTGTCGCAGGCCGGCACGCCAGGACCGCGCGGTGAGCACCCGCATGGTGGCGTCTCGCATCCGGCCGCGAATACCGGTGCCGGGTGCCAGCCCGCTGCCTATCGGCGGCAGACCCTTGGACGGCAGGTACAGCGGATGCGGGTTGAGTTCGATCCACGGGATCCCCAGCAGCTCAGCAGCCATACCACCAGCCGCGGTGATGACGTCGGATACCACCAGATCAGGTGCCAAGTCGCGCAGCGCTGGCACGTTGAGCACGGCCATCTGCGCGGCCCGCCCGTGGATTCTGGCCCCGGCATCGACATCGTCATCGATGGCCGCGAGCCCGTCCAGCAGGGCGGTCTCGACACCGGCGGCGCGAGCGATGTCGACGCGCTCCACTCCGGTGAACAGGGTGGGCGTGTCCCCCGCGTCGGCGAAGCGTTGACACAGCGCGATCGCGGGAAACGAGTGCCCGGGATCTGGCCCGGCGACCACGGCGACGCGCATCCGCCCTACCCTGCCATAGCGGCCCTAGCGGCCCTGCGCCGTTGCTGCCATGCTTCGCCTAGGCTGGCAGCCATGGCCGAGCTGACCGGGACATCTGCCCCAAGTGCTGAGAACGTTCGCACGGTCGAGGTTTTCTTGACCGCCCTGCAGGACGAGGATTACGAAACCGCGGACGCGGCGTTGGACGACAACCTCGTCTACCAGAACGTCGGACTGCCGACAATCCATGGCAGCAACAAAACGATCACGCTGTGGCGCAAGATGGCAGGCCGTATCGGGTTCGAGATAAAGATCCACCGGATTGTCGCTGATGGCGACGCGGTGCTCTGCGAACGCGCCGACGCGGTGATTGTCGGCCCGCTGCGGGTTCAATTCTGGGTCTGCGGCGTGTTCGAAGTGCACAACGGGCGAATCACGTTGTGGCGGGACTACTTCGATTTCTTCGACCTGTTCAAGGCGACCGTGCGCGGCCTGGCCGCGCTGGCGATCCCGTCGCTAAAGGCAACGTTCTAACCATGAGCGACAAGCCCGCCCGCACCAAGCCCAACGCGCTGCAATACGTCCGCTACTGCTATGGGGGACGGTTGCCTGACTCGATGCGGGACTGGGTGCAGGGCGATTTGGCCGGCAAAGGCGCTGCCGCCCGGATGATGATCCGGGTCGCGGTTCCGGCTGTGCTGGTGCTCGCACCGTTCTGGTTGATCCCGACGACGCTCGACGTCCACTTGAGCATGACGTTGCCGATCCTCATTCCGTTCGTGTACTTCTCGCATGCGCTCAACAAAATATGGCGCCGTCACATGCTGGGCGTGCACAACCTGGACCCCGAGCTCGTCGACGAACTCGCCCGCAAGCGCGACGCCCACATCCACCAGGCATACATCGAGCGCTACGGCCCACGACCCAAGGACTAACCCTGTCTAACGCCGCGGCATTCCGCCGAGTTCGTCGAACGCCTGCGCCCAACCGGCCAGACGATCAGTAGCGCCGACCAGCTCCTCGCGGTAGCGCTGCTGCGAACCCGGCGCCGGCGAACCGGCACCGCCGTTCGCCGAAGATACCAATTGCGCTGCGGCGGTGACCATTTCGTTGTACTGACGAACACCGGCGCTCAACTGCGCGGTGAACGCATTAATGGTGGGGACCAGATAAGACCGCGATGATTCGCAAGAGCGAACCGCCCGCTCCATCGACACCACCTGGGCGGCGGTGGCCGCCATCGCCACCGAAGTCTGGTTAGCCGCGGCGGTCAAGTCACGGATTTCGGCCGCGGGCAACATCTCGCCCCGCTCCATCACACCCAACAACGAAAAGAACCCGCGTTCGGAGGCGCCCAGCGCCGACATCGCAGGTCGGGCCGCCGAACCGGGTGGCGGTAACCGCCGAACTCCGCCTGCCCGCCGCGTCGGCAGCGGCTCCGACCGCAGCCAGCGGTAGCGAAGCAGCAGCAACGTCGCCGGAATGGCCTGTACCACCGCGACGAAGCCGGTGATCTGCAGCAGCAACGCAAACCAGCCCCAGGCCGCCAGTAACGCCGTCACCACACCCCAAAACAGGCACCCGAAACCGAAGATCAAGCCCCACCGCAACGCGCGGCGGCGACGGCGTAGCAGGCGGGCACGCGGATCCGACGCGGCGCTGATCTTTTGGGCGACCAAATCGGACAAATCGGTGGCGGTGTCCAGTCCACGCCATAACAACGCGCGCCACCGCCCACGCTGGCCCCCGTTCACGGCCACCTCAGCGCCATCTCAGACCGCCCGCGTTGCTTACTGACCGAGGGGTTTCTCGGCAACGTGCCCGTCGCTGGCCTGGTTGGCCGCGGGAGCAGCTGGGGTGCCTTCGGGCGACGCAGCGCTACCGCCCGTCGGCAGAGCTTGGCCACGCATCGACGCGCGGATCTGCTCTAGCCGCGAATGGCCAGCCATCTGCACGCTGGCCTGTTCGACCTCGATCATGCGACCCTGCACGGAGCCCTTCGCCAGCTCGGCCGCACCGAGCGCGTTGGCGTACCGACGTTCGATCTTTTCCCGCACCTCGTCGAGGGTTGGGGTGTTGCCGGGCGCGGCGATCTCACTCATCGACCGCAGCGAGGCGCTGACCTGCTCCTGCATCTTCGCCTGCTCGAGTTGGCTCAGCAGCTTGGTGCGCTCCGCAATCTTTTGCTGCAGCACCATCGCGTTCTGTTCGACCGCCTTTTTGGCCTGAGCCGCCGCGCTCAGCGCCTGGTCGTGCAACGCCTTGAGGTCCTCGACGCTCTGTTCGGCGGTTACCAGTTGGGCCGCGAACGCCTCGGCGGCGTTGTTGTATTCGGTGGCCTTGGCGGCGTCCCCTGCGGCAGTGGCCTGGTCCACCAACGTCAGCGCCTGGCGCACGTTGACCTGGAGCTTTTCGATGTCCGCCAGCTGCCGGTTGAGCCGCATCTCTAGTTGCCGCTGGTTGCCGATCACCTGCGCCGCCTGTTGGGTCAGCGCCTGGTGGGTGCGCTGTGCTTCCTCAATGGCCTGCTGAATCTGCACCTTGGGGTCTGCGTGCTCGTCGATCTTGGCGTTAAACAGCGCCATGATGTACTTCCACGCTTTCACGAACGGATTGGCCATGACTTAGCTCCGCCTTCGTTTCTTATGTGCCGGATAGACACCGCGCTTACCCTGACGCTCAATTTATCGGGTCAGCGCGGATCTCCCCACCCCTGGCAACCCCAATCCGACGGCCCGGCAGTTGGCCGCGTTCACGCCACCACCAACGACGCCACCGGAGGAATGACGACCTTGGTGCTGGCGTCGATGGTGGCGCCGCTTGGCGCGCTACTTGGCGCGGTCCGGGCCGCGCGTTCCGCGTGCGCCATCCGCTCGCCGGCGTCGATAAGCAGCTCTGACAGCGGCACCTCCAACGCGTCGCAAATCGCGTTGAGCAACTCACTGGAGGGCTCCTTGCGGCCGCGCTCAACCTCCGAGAGATAACCGAGGCTCACCCGCGCGGAATCCGACACCTCGCGCAGCGTGCGGCCCTGTGCAGTCCGCGCCCGGCGCAGCACGTCGCCAACGACCTCACGCACCAATGACGCCATCGTGCTCTCCTTCGTCCGGTCAGTCACTAGGCGATGGTGGCAACCCGCTTCGCGTGACTTCGCCGCGGTCGCGATCGCCACTAGGTGAACGCGGGCCGCCGTGGTGTGGTTCCCGCGATCTCAGTTGGCTGTCCGGCGAACGTCCCGGACCGCTCTGATCGCCCCCGCCACGTAGTCGACACCGGTGACCACCGTGAGCACGATCGCGGCGGCCATTACCACCGATGCCGCCACGTGGAACAGTCCCGACAGGTGCGTCAAAGGCAGCACGAACAGGCCGATCGCCACGGCCTGGACCACAGTCTTGAGTTTGCCGCCCCAACTGGCCGGAATGACCCCACGGTGGATGACAGCCAACCGCAACAACGTCACCCCGAGCTCGCGGGTCATGATCAGTACCGTGATCCACCACGGCAGGTCACCGAGCATCGACAGTCCGATCAGCGCCGCCCCGATCAGAGTCTTGTCCGCGATCGGATCGACGAACGCGCCGAATTCGGTCGCCATGCCGTAGTTGCGGGCCAACAGGCCGTCCAACCGATCGGTAATGCAAGCAACCGTGAAGATCACGAAAGCCGCGAGCCGGCCGGCGATTTCGTGGCCATTCCCAGCGAACAAGGCGACCAGAAAAATCGGGACCAACACCAGCCGCAAGCCAGTCAGGATATTGGCGAGGTTAGCGATCCGGGCACGGCCTACCATCGGACCCGTTTGAGGCTGCCCCGACACGGCAAACAGAATAACGGTTGACCAGCTGGTGCGTCCCTGATGTCGATACTGTTAGCCGTGACCAAAAGCTCACAGGATCACCTCGTGGTGGTCCGGCGCGCACGAACCTCCGATGTCCCGGCGATCAAACAACTCGTCGACACCTATGCGGGAAAGATCCTGCTGGAAAAGAACCTCGTGACGCTCTATGAAGCCGTGCAGGAATTCTGGGTGGCCGAACACCCCAGCGACCCAGACAACCCGAAAAAAATAGTCGGCTGCGGGGCGTTGCACGTGTTGTGGTCTGACCTCGGCGAAATCCGTACTGTCGCCGTCGACCCCGCCATGACCGGCCACGGTGTCGGCCGCGCGATCGTGAATCGACTGCTCGAAGTCGCCCGCGAGCTGCAGTTGGAGCGGCTGTTCGTGTTGACCTTTGAAACCGAGTTCTTCAGCCAACACGGGTTCACCGAGATAGAAGGCACCCCGGTGACCGCCGAGGTGTTCGAAGAGATGTGTCGGTCCTACGACATCGGGGTCGCTGAGTTCCTGGATCTGAGCTACGTCAAACCGAACACCCTGGGCAACTCCCGCATGCTGCTGGTGCTGTGACCCGCTGCGCCCGGCTTCGCCGCGCTGGCGATCACCACTAGTCTTCGTCGGACCCGTCGGCGTTGGCTGATGCCGCCCCGGAGCCCCGGATCAGCGCCAACGTGGCCGCCAGCTCGTCAGGCTTCACCAGCACCTCGCGGGCCTTGGATCCTTCGCTGGGCCCCACGATGCTGCGGGTCTCCATCAGATCCATCAACCGGCCGGCCTTGGCGAACCCCACCCGTAGCTTGCGCTGCAGCATCGAGGTGGACCCGAACTGGCTAGAGACCACCAACTCCACGGCTTGCAGGAACACATCCATGTCATCGCCGATGTCGGGGTCGACGTCAGTGCGTTCGCCGGTTGGCTTGGCGGTGGTAACCCCCTCGGTGTATTCGGGTTCGGCCTGGTCCTTGCAGGCGGTGACGACGGCGTGGATCTCCTCGTCGGTGATGAACGCACCCTGCAACCGGACCGGTTTGCTGGCGCCCATCGGCAGGAACAGGCCGTCGCCCATGCCGATCAGTTTTTCCGCGCCCGCTTGGTCCAGGATCACCCGGCTATCGGTGAGCGATGACGTCGCAAACGCCAGCCGGGACGGCACGTTGGTCTTGATGAGCCCGGTGACCACGTCGACCGACGGGCGCTGGGTGGCCAAAACCAGATGGATGCCGGCTGCCCGCGCCTTTTGCGTGATCCGCACGATGGCGTCTTCGACGTCACGCGGCGCGGTCATCATCAGGTCGGCCAGCTCGTCGACAATGGCCAAGATGTAGGGGTACGGCCGGTAGACCCGCTGGCTGCCCAGCGGGGCCGTGATCTCCCCGGACCGCACCTTCTCGTTGAACACGTCGATGTGGCGTACCCGCGACGCCTGCATGTCCTGGTAACGCTGCTCCATCTCTTCGACCAGCCACGCCAGCGCGGCCGCCGCCTTCTTCGGCTGCGTGATGATCGGCGTGATCAGATGCGGAATACCGTCATACGGCGTCAGTTCCACCATCTTCGGGTCGATCAGGATCATCCTGACCTCTTCCGGGGTGGCACGCGTCAACAGCGACACCAACATCGAGTTGACGAAGCTCGACTTACCCGATCCGGTGGAGCCCGCAACCAACAAGTGCGGCATCTTGGCCAGATTGGCCGAGATGAAGTCCCCTTCGATGTCCTTGCCCAGCCCGATGACTAGCGGATGGTGGTCACGACGCGTCGAGGGCGCGGTGAGCACATCGGCCAGCCGCACCGTTTCGCGATCGGTGTTGGGTACCTCGATGCCGACGGCGGACTTACCGGGGATCGGGGCCAACATGCGGACGCTCTCGGTGGCCACCGCATAGGCGATGTTTTTCTGCAGCGCGGTGATCTTCTCCACCTTGACGCCGGGCCCCAGCTCGACCTCGTAGCGGGTGACGGTAGGTCCGCGGGTACAGCCAGTGACGGCCGCGTCGACCTTGAACTGAGTAAGGACCTCACCGATAGCGCTGGCCATGTGGTTGTTGGCGGCGCTGCGTTTCTTGGGCGGATCGCCGGCCACCAGCAGGCTCATGGACGGCAGCGTGTAGGGCCCCTCGATGACGCGGTCCAGTGTTTGGGTCTCCAGCTCCGCCGCCGATCGGGCGCCGCGACGGCTCTTGGCGGTACCAGTTTTCACGGCGGGTTCCGGAATGGTGGGAACGTCGTCCTGCGGCGGGACCTCAGGGGAATCGGCCGTCAGCCAGGCCGGCGGCTCTTGGTCAGCCTCGACATCCCCGGTATTCGGGTCGTCGTAGTAGCCGTCGGAGAAGTCTTCGTCGTCGTATCGGTACTCGCCGTCGTAGCCGGCGTCGTCGTGATCATCATAGTCACGCTGGAAAAGCCGGGTACCGAACATGCCGCGCAGCACGTCGGGCACCTCGCGGATCGTGGTTCCGGTCAGCAGCAGCAGACCGAATAGCGCGCCGATGAACAACAATGGTGCAGCGATCCAGGCCGTCAACCCGTCCGACAGCGGTCCCCCGATGGCAAACCCCAGGAAGCCTGCGGCGCCCCGCCGCGCCTCGGGGGTTTCCGGCGAACCCGCCCACAGGTGCCGTAGGCCGAGAAACGACAGCGCGATCAAAGTCGCACCGAGGATCAGCCGGGGCCGCGTGTCGGGATGGGGTTGGGTTCGCATCAACACCACCGCCACGGCAGCGGTGACCAGCGGCAGCATGACAACGGCCGAGCCGATGAACATCCGCAGCACGGCGTCGACCCACGCACCGATCGGCCGGGCGGCGTCGAACCAGGAGCTTGCGGCGACGACGACAGCAACGCCCAGCAGCGCCAGCGCGATTCCGTCGCGGCGATGTCCGGGCTCGATATGGCGAGCCCGCCCAATTGAGCGTGCCGCGCCACCGGTGCCCTTGGCCGCCATCAGCCAGGTCGCGCGCATGGCCCGGCCGCAGGTCAGCCCCGCGGCCAGGAGCAGCGACTGATTACGCCGTTTGGCGGGCCTGCTCACCCTGGGACGAGCTGGCGCTGATCGTCGACTTTGGGATGCACCTCGCGAGGTGGCCTTTGACCTGCTCGTTCGGTTGCCGGAGCGGGCGACGGTCTTACTAGCCATGACGACAAGCCTAGTCGCAACTACATCATCTGCACCACCCGCCACACTGGCAACGCTCGGCTGCGTCTCACGCGCCCGATCGATTGCCAGCAGGCGTGGGTAAGGTGACGAGCGGGTGACACAAATCATGCCGACGCCCGCCAGCCCGCGGAGTTTCAGGAGGCCACAGGATGCCCGTTGTCGTCGTCGCCACCTTCACCGTCAAGCCCGAATCGGTCGACACCGTCCGCGACATCCTCACCCGTGCCGTCGAAGACGTGCACGGCGAACCGGGCTGCCAGCTCTATGCGCTGCACCACACCGGCGAGACCTTCGTGTTCGTCGAGCAATGGGCCGATGCTGACGCGCTCCAGACACATAGCACCGCGCCCGCGGTCACCGCGATGTTTACCGCGACCCGCGAACACCTGGCCGAAGCACCAGATATCAAAATGCTGCAGCCCGTTCCCGCGGGCGATCCGAACAAAGGACAGCTACGCCAGTGACCGACCGCCTCCTGGACGGCCCGCTCAACGGCCGAGTCGCATTTATTACCGGCGCCGCACGCGGGCTGGGCCGGGCACACGCGACACGGCTGGCGGCCGACGGTGCGAACATCATCGCGGTCGACATCTGCGACCAAATCGCTGCGGTGCCGTATCCCATGAGCACCCGTGAGGACCTGGCGACCACGGTCAAGCTCGTCGAAGACACCGGCGCACGCATCGCAGCCACCCAGGCGGACGTCCGCGATCGCGCATCACTGTCCGCCGCATTGCAGGCCGGCCTCGACGAGTTCGGCAGGCTAGACATTGTCGTGGCCAATGCCGGGATCGCCGTGATGGCCGCCGGCGACGACGGCTGGCGCGACGTCATCGACGTCAACCTCACCGGCGTCTATCACACCGTGCAAGTCGCCCTACCGACCATGATCGCCCAGGGCGAAGGCGGGTCAATCGTATTAATCAGTTCGGCTGCAGGGCTGGTCGGTATCGGCAGCGACGACCCGGGATCGATCGGCTACACGGCCGCCAAGCACGGCGTCGTCGGCTTGATGCGGTCGTACGCGAATCATCTTGCTCCGCATAATATTCGGGTTAACTCAGTACATCCTTGCGGGGTCGACACGCCAATGATCAACAACGAGTTCTTCCAGCAATGGCGAGCAACCGTCGAGACTGATGCGGTGCAAGACTGGGGCAACGCGTTGCCTGTCGAGCTGGTGCAACCGGAGGACATCGCCAACGCAGTGGCATGGCTGGTGTCCGACCAGGCTCGCTATGTCACCGGCGTCACCTTGCCGGTCGATGCGGGCTTTGCGAATAGGCGGTAGGCAGATGGCGCGAAACCCCGCGGCACAGACGGCTTTTGGCCCGATGGTATTGGCGGCCGTCGAACATAATGAGCCACCCGGGCGCCGGCTGGTTGACGACGACCTCGCGGGCCTGTTTGTGCCGAGGCCACTGCGATGGCTCGTCGGTGCAACCCGGTCGGACGTGTTCCGTCGCCTACTGATCAGCTCATCGGAATGGTCGGGTCCCGGGCTGTGGGCCAATCTGGCCTGCCGTAAGCGTTTCATCGGCGACTTGCTCCAAGCAGCAGGCAACGATATCGACGCGGTTGTCATCCTCGGCGCCGGCTTGGACACCCGTGCTTACCGGTTGACGCGGCAGGTCCGCATCCCGGTCTTCGAGGTAGACCTGCCGGTCAACGTCGCCAGGAAAGCCAAGACGGTCCGCCGCGTGCTGGGCGAGCTACCGCTGTCGGTTCGGTTGGTCGCATTGGACTTCGAACATGACGACCTGCTCACCGCGTTGGCCGAGCACGGCTATCTCACCGAGTACCGGGCATTTTTCATCTGCGAAGGCGTGACCCAGTACCTCACCGAAGACGGTGTCCGGCGGACCCTGGAAGGACTACGCGCGGCCGCGTCGGGCAGCCGATTAGTGTTCACCTATGTCCGTCGGGACTTCATCGACGGAACAAATCGGTATGGCACCCGCACGCTATATCGCACCGTCCGTCAGCGGCGGCAATTGTGGCACTTTGGCTTACAGCCTGACGAGGTCGCGGGGTTTATCGCCGATTACGGCTGGCGGCTGGTGGAGCAGGCCGGGCCCGATGAGCTTTTCCAGCGCTACGTCGAGCCCACCGGCCGCAAACTCAAAGCATCGCAGCTGGAGTGGTCAGCCTACGCGGAAAAGACCTAGCCGCGAGAGTGCAACTACCGACGCCATCTCGGGCAACGTGTCGCTAGTTGCACTTTCGCGGCCGTCACACTTCGATGACCGTCGGCACGATCATCGGCTGCCGACGATAGGTTTCGCCTACCCATTTGCCGACGGTGCGGCGGACGGCCTGGGCGATCCGGATCGGGTCGGTCACGTTCGCGGCGACCAGCGACTCCAGCTCTGCCTCAACCTTGCGAACCGCAGGCTCAAGCGCTTTGGGGTCTTCGGAGAATCCGCGTGAATGCAGTTGCGGCACAGTGGCTGAACGCCCAGTGCCACGCTTCACCACCACAGTGACCGCGACAAAACCCGAGGACAAGATGAGCCGTTCGCCCAAGGTGATATCGCCGACATCGCCGGTAATCAGTCCGTCGACGAACATCTTGCCGACCGGAACGGCGCCGGCGATAGTGGCTTTGCCAGCGACCAAATCAACGCTAACACCGTTCTCGGCCAACAGAATTGACTCCTGCGACACCCCAGTGCTGGCGGCCAGCTTGGCATTGGCGCGAAGCATCCGCCAAGTGCCGTGCACCGGCATAACGTGGCGCGGCCGCACCCCGTTGTACAAGAACAGCAGCTCACCAGCGTAGGCGTGACCCGAAACATGCACCCGGGCTTGGGCGTTGGTGACGACTCGAGCTCCGATCTTGGCGAGCGCGTCGATGACGCCGTAGACCGCTTCTTCGTTGCCAGGGATCAGCGACGACGACAACACGACGAGATCACCAGAGGTCAGCGTGATGCTCCGATGCTCGCCGCGCGACATCCGCGACAGCGCCGACATCGGCTCACCCTGGGTGCCGGTGGTAATCAGCACCACCTGTTCTGGCGCCATCATCTCGGCAGCGGCGATGTCAATCAGATCCGAATCGTCTACTCGCAGGAATCCGAGGTCCCGCGCGATGCCCATGTTGCGGACCATCGACCGTCCGACGAACGACACCCGCCGGCCCAATGCCACTGCGGCATCGATAATCTGCTGCACCCGGTCCACATTGGAGGCGAAACACGCCACGATGACCCGCCCGTCGGCACCCCGAATCAGCCGATGCAGTGTCGGACCCACCTCGCTTTCGCTAGGTCCGACGCCGGGTATCTCGGCGTTGGTTGAGTCGCACAGGAAGAGGTCCACACCAGCGTCGCCCAGCCGGGACATGCCGGGCAGGTCGGTAGGGCGGCCGTCGAGCGGCAGTTGATCGAGCTTGATGTCGCCGGTGTGCAACACCGTTCCCGCGCTCGTGTAGACCGTGATGGCCAGCGCGTCCGGGATGGAATGGTTGACGGCGAAGTACTCGCACTCGAACACGCCGTGCCGAGAGCTCTGCCCCTCGGCGACCTCGACGAACACCGGTTTGATGCGGTGTTCACGGCATTTCGCGGCGACCAAGGCCAAGGTGAACTTCGAGCCGACGACCGGGATGTCGGGCCGCAGCTTGAGCAAGAACGGGATCGCACCAATGTGGTCCTCGTGCGCATGGGTCAGCACCAGCGCCTCGATGTCGTCGAGCCGGTCTTCGATATGGCGCAGGTCCGGCAGGATCAGGTCGACGCCGGGCTCGTCGTGGCCGGGGAACAGCACACCGCAGTCGATGATCAGCAGCCGGCCCAGATGCTCGAAAACCGTCATATTGCGGCCGATTTCGCTGATGCCGCCCAACGCGGTGACCCGCAACCCACCTGAGGCCAGAGGACCTGGTGGGGCTAGGTCTACATCCACTTGTCGGCCACCTTTTGGCTCACTTCTCACTCACCGAAGCACCGAGGCCGCACGCATATCGGCAGCCAACGCATCGATCTGCTCTGCTGTTGCCGGCATCTGCGGCAGCCGCGGATCACCGACGTCAATACCCTGAAGCCGCAAACCTGCCTTGGACATCGTCACCCCACCCAGGCGGCCCATCGCGCTGCACAGCGGGCCGATCGCAACGTTGATCTTTCGAGCAGTGGTGATATCCCCGGAACCGAAGGCGGACAACAGCTCTCGAAGCTGTCCTGCGGCCAGATGAGAAATCACGCTGATGAAGCCGATGGCACCCATCGCCAGCCAGGGCAGGTTCAGTGCGTCGTCGCCGGAATAGTAGGCCAGGCCAGTTTCGGCCATGATCTGGCCACCGCTGTGCAAATCAGCCTTGGCCTCCTTGACCCCGACGATGTTGGGATGCGACGCCAGTGTGCGAATCGTGTCAGGCTCGATCGGCACGACCGACCGCCCGGGAATGTCGTAGAGCAGCACCGGCAGCTCGGTAGCATCGGCGACCGCGGTAAAGTGCGCAACCAGCCCGGTCTGCGGCGGCTTCGAGTAGTAAGGGGTAACCACCAGGAGTCCGTGCGCGCCCTCGGCCGCGCAAGCCTTGGCGAGTCGGACGCTGTGAGCTGTGTCATAGCTGCCCGCGCCGGCGATGACTCGGGCTCGGTCGCCCACCGCCTCAAGTACGACACGCAGCAGTTGGAGTTTCTCGTCGTCGGTGGTGGTCGGCGACTCGCCGGTGGTGCCCGAGAGCACCAGGCCGTCACACCCCGCGTCGACCAGGTGTTTCGCCAGCCGCGCCGCGGCCGCAGGGTCAAGGGAGCCATCAGCGTCGAACGGTGTCACCATCGCGGTCAGCAGAGTCCCCAAACGTGCGGGAGCGTCGAATCCGACGGTGGTCACGGTCCCAGGCTACCTGGCGATGCCAAGCTTTCAGCAACCGCGCGAGGGTGCGTGTTTTTCCAGCGACACGCCGTCTGGGCTGTACCGCCGCGGGCGCTCGCGACCGCCCCGGGCCTCAGGCTTCGGTGGCTAAAGGACTGGTCGCGACCTCGGTACCGTCAGCGAGTGCGGTGATCTCGAAGTCGGCGAATACTGCGGGCGCAACGTCGACGAGCTGACGCAGACAGGCAATGGCCAGCCGCCGGATTTCGACGTCGGCGTGCTCGCTGGCCCGCATGGCGATGAAGTGCCGCCATGCCCGGTAGTTCCCGGTCACGACGATGCGGGTCTCGGTGGCGTTGGGCAGCACCGCGCGGGCTGCTTGGCGGGCCTGCTTGCGCCGCAGCACGGCCCTGTTCCCGGCGGGCTCACCTGCCATGAACTTGGCTTCCAGCTTGGCCAGCAGTTCGGTGTAGGTGGCCCGGCTGGCGTCTGCGGCCGCGATAAGGATCTGCTGAAGTTCGTGGTCATCTTCCATGCCCGGTGGCACCACGACTCGGGCGTCCTTTTCCGGCACGTAGCGCTGCGACAGCTGCGAGTAGGAGAAATGCCGGTGTCGGATCAGCTCATGAGTGCATGATCGCGAGATGCCGCTGATGTAGAACGAAACGCTGGCATGCTCGAGCACCGAAAAATGCCCGACGTCGATGATGTGTTTGATGTACGCGGAGTTCGTCGCAGTCCGGGGATTGGGCTTCGACCAGCTCTGGTAGCAGGCTCGGCCGGCGAACTCGACCAGCGCGGAGCCGCCGTCGGCGTCGGTAGTCCACGACACGTCGGGAGGCGCCAGAAACTCAGTCTTGGCAATCAGTTGCACGCGTAGCGGCGCGGTCTCGGCCACGGCGCTCACCTTAGCCGGGTGACGATGCGCGCCGCGGAGCGGCGCGAGAAGGAGCCCGGCAATCAAACCCAGCCGGGTGACGATGCGCACCGCGGAGCGGCGCGAGGTGGGGGTACCCCCAGGCGCGCAGCGGCGAGGGGGCGAGCCCGGCAATCAGGTCGTCCGGGCCAGCTCTCGGCGGAACTGGCGGAGCAGCAGCGCTGTGGTCGCGGCAAAGCCTGTGCTGAGCCCGATCCATACCCCCAGGCCGCGTAAGCCCGCCGAAAAGGCCAACAACAGCGTCATCGGTAATCCGATCACCCAATATCCGATCGTGGTTGCTCGTACTCCCGTCGTGGTGTTCCCCATCCCCCGTAGTAACCCGATGGCGATGTTTTGCGTGAATTCCACCATTTGCTGGGCTATGGCAAAAAGCAGGAAAAGCTTGGCCAGCAACATCGTTGCCGGGGCCGCAGCAGGACCGAGAAATGGTCGCAGCACCCAGGTTGGTGCTGTCACGTAAAGCACCCCGATTATGACCGTGGTGATTGCGCCGAGGACCAGCGCGACCGCGGCAATCTGCTGGACGCGTTCTCGGTTGCCCTGGCCGAGAACGCGGCTGATCAGAATCGACGATGCATGCGACAAACCGATGCTGATTTGGAAGGCGATGCGGGTCAGGTGAGTGACCACATTAAACGCGGCCAGCATGACCGGGCCGAAGACGCCCACCACCACCGCGGCGAGAGAGGTGAAACCTGCCTCTGAGCCGTACGTCAACGAGATAGGGATGCCAAGGCCCAGGAGCCGGCGAGCCGTTGCAGTGTGGGCGTTCCAGCCGTCTATCGCTAGTAACGAGGCAAGCTGATCGTCCCGGCGCAGCAAGCTGTAAAACACGACAACCATCAGCGTCTGCACAAGTGTTGTGGCCAAACCGATTCCCACCAAACCGAGCTTCGGAAATCCCGCAACTCCGCGAATGAACGCAATGTCTAGTGCCGCGTTGACGGCGACTGCGAAGACGCTGATCGTTAGCAATGACCCAGGGCGGCGCATGCCGACTGCGAACTGGCGCAATACATTGAGCCACACCATCGGGACCAGCCCGGGAGCCATCGCGATCATCATTGGCCGTGCCAGCGCCAGCGCGTCCTCGTCCACACCGAAGAGCGGCAAGAGGTAGCCGAGCGCGATGAGCGCTGCTCCTAGTAGCACAGCCGCAGCGGTCGCCACCAAAAACGACGACCTCGTGATCTGATGCAGTTCGGCTCGCGCGGGTGCGTCCAAGCCGTCGGCTCCGCAGCGTGCTTCGCCTGCACTGGCCGCACTGGCGACCAGGTTCCCGACTGCGGTCACCGCACCGACACACGTTGTTCGCATCATGTCGTACAAGGCCAAGGCCAGACCACCGCCGGCGATGGCTGGCACACCGATCAGCCCCATCATGGCCAAATCGGTGGTGGTCAACGCCACTTGGGCGAATTGGACTCCGACGATCGGCGCCGCCAACGCGGTGATTTGCCGACCGACGCGCACCAGGCTAACAGGGCGCGCGCTGCCGGCTTCACGCGCTGGCGCAAGGCTCATAACTGATAGCCGTTTTCATCGAGTTGCCAGCGAAAGTTTCCTCGATTATCGTGGGTAACAACAATTTTGGGTGGAACTCGGAGTCCATGGAACTCCGATTCGTTCTTATCCATCTGATAGCCAGCCGTATTCGGATAGATGAGCAAGTCGCCATGGCGCGGTTCCCGTGGCAGCACAACCTTGCGCCAGGTCAACATGTCGTACTCAAGGCAGCTGGCTCCGCCTACACAGCTGCGAACCGGACCTGCCAGCTGACCGTCGCCGGGCTCTTTTGCCGGCCACAGAATCGGGTCCGGCAGGAACTCGCTAGATTTCCACTGCTCCGACATGCTCATGCTCAGCCCGCGAATGGTGGTGATCCCGTAGTCGCCGCGTCGCTTAAAGCCCTCGACGGGGAAGACCGTGACCCCTGCCCGATCAAGTAATGCGCGCCCCGGTTCGAGAAGCAGCTTGGTATCCGTTCTGATGAACTTCTCACCGACTGTTGCTGAACCGCAACCAGTTTCGCTGGCTAAAATCGCGGCCAGCATGTCCGCACCGACAGGCGACTGATGGTATGGATACCACTGAGCAAACTGCTTGCTTGCGTGAAAATCCGCCGCGTTGCTGTTATGCAAGAAGCGCGCCCATGTCTGGGCCTCGAAATAGCTGACTGCGAACCCCCCACCGATAGAGATGGAGGTAGCTGCCAACCCTCGCGCTCGCGCGTCGACTAGACGGTCCAGTAATTGGTCGGCCAGCTGCGCCCGGGGCTGGACCTCGTATCCGCTGAGATGAAACGAGAATCCTTCCATCGATACTCGATGCCGCTGTTCAACGCATCGACTGAGGGCGATGTCCAGCTCATCGGCATCAAAGCCAAATCGGCTGTCGGGGTTGACCTCTGGGAGCACGCGCAGCAGGACGTGCACACATTCGCGGTAGGGCACCAGCGCGAGCAGCCGGTCAAGTTCATCCAAGGCGTCGATCGCGATGAGACAATCGTGGCGGGCGGCCAGCCACAACAGTCGTTCACTTTTGGCCGGCCCGGTAACCACGAGGTCGGTTCCGCGCACACCACGGGCAAGCGCATGCACCAACTCCTCGGCGCTGGCGACGTCGACCCCCGCCCCAGCCTCGGCGCATGCCTGTAACCAGGCTCCGGCCTTGTTCGCCTTCTTGGCGAACATCACGTGCCCATCCAAGCCAGCCGACGAGATGGCGTGCATAAAGGCCGCCAAGTTGGCGGCGAACTGTTGGGGGAACAGCACATGGAAAGGTCCGCCGACCGCATGAGCCATATCTGCCAACAGAAACGGGTCGCCGGTGACCCCACGAAACCATGGCGGCGCAATCGCCGGCAATGACAAAGCATCCTGTTCTAGCTCCACAGCCAGATCTCCTGACCATCGGCAGCGGACATGGGCTGGCAGGGTTCGAGGGATTGCAGTGTCTTGTGGGAACTCATTTCAATCTCACCATGCAGCAAGGCCAGTACCATAGGCGGAGGATGGGGTGCTGGAGGTTCGACGGGCACCGATGACACCGACTCGCAACCGGCGAGCGCAACCGCCCATACCGCGATCGCCGTCGCGATGATCGACCGCCACCACCGCGACGGCGAGGTGCCCGTTAACCGCATATCGCCATCACGACTGGTCCACAGCCGGTTGGCTGCGGTAGCCAGCGAATGAGGCATCGTCTGCCGGGCAATCACGCTCCTAGCGTATACCCGGTACGGGTATCTGTCTACGGACCTGGACCCTTCCGGATATCAGCAGTGGCAGCAGTGCGTCGCGGAAGGTTGCCAGCCGAGTCGACTCGGTGCGTCGCTCATCACACAATGCACCTAAGCGCGCTAACATCCGCGACTGTTCGGTAGCCAAGCGGCGCACATCTCGCACCCGAACCTTGAGGAGTTCCTGCGGTTGAATACGCTGGCGACTTCCGGTGGTACCCGCAGCGTGCTGTTGCAGGGTTCGCACGACATCAGGTTGCCGTATCGCCGACCACAGCGTCGATGTATCGACGCTGGTTGGCCGTAGCACCACAAATTCGGCGCTCGCTAATGCCATGTGCGACGGCAGAGTCACCACGTTCCAGATTCGCGGAATTCTCGGGTTCAGCTTTGCAACCAACACGCACGGCTCTGACAAGACAAACTTGCCGCTCCTAATGGCCGCGGCGGTGACGATTTGCGGCTTCGCGCCGTCGTCGAACGCCGGAAAGCTGAAATGGGCCACCACATCGTCGAATTCACCCGCGTTGAGTACTACAGTCGACCGACTCGCCAGGTCAGACAGCGGCACGTGCTCAGAGACCGACTCGACAGTGGCGAGCATTAAGGCCTCGGCGGCCGCAATAACGCGTTGATTGCCGGCAATTTTGTCATCGAGCGCCCCGAGCAGCTCCGAAACCCGTTGCCGCTGCGGCGTTGCGACCGCACCGATCGACAAGTCGCGCAGAATCCGCTGGTTGAGCAGTGGCTGGCCGGATCCGGCCCGGTGTTCATTCAGTCGGCAAGTCTGCAACACGTAGTACCAATATCGCGTCTCTGTGCGATCCTTAGCCCGGCAGACCAGCGCGTTATCCGTGACCCAGACATCGGATTCGCAGTAGTGCAAGCTACCGCAATACGATCCAATACGACCCACGACTACGAGTGGGCCACTGGCATTGTGCTGTGCAGCGTAACCGATCACCCCGTTGGCGCCATAAACCGGATAACGACCACCTGATTCGCGCGCCGGCGAAGTACGCCCGTTGCTGAAGTCGAGGCAATCACCCAGCCTGACCTTCACCACAGGCGCTCTACTTGCTCGCGTACCACCCGTTCCAATCGCGCCGATTCGTCGAGCGCCGCCAGCAGATCCCCGGCCAACCGCGCGATTTTCTCGGCGACTGGCTCCCCGTCATCTTCGGTCACCGGAACGCCCACATACCGTCCCGGCGTGAGGGTGTACCCCGAGGCTCTAATATCGTCCAGCGACGCTGATCTACAAAATCCCGGGACATCCTGGTAGATAATGCCTTTCGAGGACGCCGACTTCGACCCGCACCACGCGTGGTACGTGTCGCCGATACGGGCGACCTCGTCGTCTGTCAATGCTCGTTCAGCGCGATCCACCAGATAGCCGAGCCCGCGCGCGTCAATAAACAGCACCTGCCCGGATCGATCTGCACCACACGTTTTGTCTGTAGCAAAGAACCACAGACACACCGGAATTCCGGTGCTGCGGAACAGCTGTGCTGGTAGCGCGACCATGCACGACACCAGGTCCGCCTCCACGATCCGCGCGCGAATATCGCCTTCCCCACCCGTGTTCGACGACATCGAGCCGTTGGCCATCACCACGCCGGCAGCGCCGCCAGGTGCGAGCTTGGACAGGATGTGCTGGAGCCAGGCGTAATTCGCATTGCTGGCAGGTGGAATGCCGAAGCACCACCGCGGGTCTTGCTCATCGCGGGCCCAATCCTTAATGTTAAAAGGCGGATTGGCCATCACATAGTCCATCTGCATGCCGGCGTGCTGGTCGTTGACGAATGTGTCGCCCCACCGCGCGCCACCGTTGTCGATGCCGTGAACGGCGAGGTTCATCTTTGCCATCCGCCAGGTGTGCTCGACGCTCTCCTGCCCGTGGATCGAAACATCCGTCGGGTTGCCGTCGTGCTCATAGATGAACCTCTCGGTCTGCACGAACATTCCGCCCGAGCCACAACACGGGTCATACACCCGACCGCTGGACGGCTCGAGGACCTCGACAATTATCTTCACGACGCTGGGTGGGGTGAAGAATTCACCGCCGCGGCGTCCTTCCGCGCGAGCGAAATTGCCCAGGAAGTACTCGTATACCTCCCCCATCAGGTCCCGCGCGCGATGGGAGCCCTGCCGGCTGAACCGTGCGTTGTCGAGCAACTCGACCAGCTCGCCCAGCCGGCGCTGGTCAACGGTCGTATATAGCTGCGGCAGGGTGCCGGCCAGCGCCGGGTTAGCCGTCATTACGGCGTCCACCGCCTCGTCGATGAGCTGGCCGATGTTCTTAGACTTTGCGTTGTCCGCCAACAACTTCCAGTGCGCCGATAGCGGGACCGCAAACACGCCGTCGGTTCCTTCGCGATCAACGTCCGAGACGTATTTGAGAAACACCAGGCCGAGGATTACGTCCTGGTATTGGTTGGCCGGTAGCGACCCGCGCAGCTTGTTGGCAGCCTTCCAGAGCGTGTCCTTGAGCTCCTTCACCGTCGACGGTGCCTGCGGCTCGTGTTTCTTGCCCGGAGGCATCCTCGAGTTCCTTCCTACGTTGTTATCCGCAGCCAGCGGCGCGTAGCTGTCCGGCCAAGTCGCCCCGGCGGGACACCGTGACTCCACCCAAGCCCAGCCAGGACGCCATCGACTCCAGCTCGCTGGCAAGTGCCGCGCTAACCCGAGTCGGCGGTACATGCTCGGCATGCTGGTCCTCACCGAATGCACCCACGACGCGCAGCGTGTTGCGGGCTCGGTCGGCCTTAAGGTCAACACGCGCGACCAACCGGCCGTCCAGCAGCAGCGGCCACACGTAATACCCGTACTGGCGTTTGACCGCCGGCGTGTAGATCTCAATGCGGTAGCGAAAGCCAAACAGCCGCTCTACCCGCTGCCGAAAGAAGATCAACGGGTCGAATGGGCACAGCAGCGCGGTGCCGCGGTCAACGCGTGGCACCGTCCGGCCATGCCGCAGATATGCCTGCGCTGACCACCCCTGGACACTGACCGGTTCAATCTCACCGGCCGCCACCAGATCAGCGATAGCCGGCTTAACCTGTTGAGCCGACAGCCGGAAGTAGTCGCGGATGTCGGCCTCGGTACCCACACCCAGGGCGGTGGCGGCCCGCAACGTCAGCTCGCGCACGGCTACATCGTCGTCGACCTCCCGAGCCAACACCCTGGGTGGCAGCACCCTTTCCACCAAGTCGTAGTGACGGGCGAAGCCCACCCGGGTGGCGGTGGTGAGCACCCCGGAGGCAAACAGCGCCTCGGCAACCCACTTGGTGTCACTGCGATTCCACCAGGAACCCTTTGCCGTCCGTGGCGCAGCGGACAAATGCGCCTCGATCTGCCCTGCGGTGCTGGGCCCAAGCTCGCCGACAGCGGCGACGATGTCGTCGGCCAACTGCGGGTTGGCCTTGACGATATGGCTGCCCCAGCGGCCATGCCGATACTGACGCATCCGCCAGCGCAACAGCGGCCAGTCATCGACGGCCATGAGGGCGGCCTCGTGTGCCCAGTACTCCACCAACAGCCGCGCCGAACAGGTGGAGTGACCCCACGCCGCGCGGTCCAATACATCGCGGTCGTACGGCCCAAGCCGGCTAAAAACAGGCGCGTAGTGGGCACGCACCGCCACCGACACCGAATCCAACTGCAGCACTTGGATCCGCGAGATCAGCCGCTTCAAATGCGTACGGGTGATCGGGCCGGCGGGTTTAGGCTCGGCGAAGCCTTGTGCGGCGACCGCCACCCGACGCGCCTGCGCGGTGGTTAGGGTGCTCATGGACACGCGCCGCGACGATGCAGAGCGAAGCGATGAGGAGAAGCGGTGCTCATGGACGCTGATAGCTGTGCAACCGGTACCGCAGCCCGGAACGGCTCACCAGCCACTCCCCCGTCACACCCGACCATGTCTCGTCGAGCACCGGGGCCAGCGCGTCATCGTCTGCACGAGGCAGGTCGGTGTCCACCTCGGTGACCTCGCAACGGGTCGCCAGCGGCAACGCGAGCCGGTAGATCTGCTCGCCGCCAATCACCCACGTCTCGGGTTCGGTCTCGACAGTGGCGATGGCTTCGTCGAGTGAACCGAACACCTCCGCCCCCTCAGCCGTGAAGCCAATTTGGCGGCTCAGTACCACATTTCGGCGGCCGGGCAGCGGGCGAACCCCAGCCGGCAACGAATCCCAGGTCCGTCGGCCCATCACCACGGTGTGACCCATCGTCAGCTGTTTGAAGCGAGTCAGATCCTCGGGCACTCGCCAGGGGATACCACCGTCGCGCCCGATCACACCGGTGGTCGACTGAGCCCAGATCAGGCCCACCACTGCGTCGGCGCGCGTCATACCGCAACTGGGGCTTTGATCGCCGGGTGCGGATCGTAATGTGTGACGACGATGTCCTCGTAGGTGTAGTCGAATATCGAATCACGCTGCGCTAGAAAGAGTTCCGGGTACGGTCGGGGTTCACGGCTGAGCTGCAACCGTACCTGCTCGACGTGGTTGTCGTAGATGTGGCAGTCACCGCCCGTCCAGACGAACTCGCCAACCGAGAGACCGGCCTGGGCGGCCATCATGTGGGTCAGCAGCGCGTAGCTGGCGATGTTGAACGGCACACCAAGAAACAGGTCGGCGCTGCGCTGGTAGAGCTGGCAGCTCAGCCGGCCTTGGGCCACGTAGAACTGGAAGAAGGCGTGACACGGCGGCAGCGCCATCTGCGGGATTTCACCGACATTCCAGGCAGACACAATGATGCGCCGAGAGTCCGGGTCGGTGCGTAGCAGATCCAACGCGGTGCTGATTTGGTCGATGTGATCACCCGAGGGAGCCGGCCAAGATCGCCACTGCACACCATAGATCGGCCCGAGATCGCCTGTGCTGCTGGCCCACTCGTCCCAGATGGTGACTCCATTCTCGCGCAGCCAGGCGACGTTGGAGTCGCCCCGCAAGAACCACAGCAACTCGTAGACCACCGACTTGAAGTGCACCTTTTTAGTCGTGACTAGCGGGAACCCAGCCGACAGGTCGTAACGCAACTGCTGGCCGAACAGGCTGCGGGTCCCGGTGCCGGTGCGGTCCGCTTTGACCACGCCGCGGTCAAGCACAAGACGCAGCAAGTCCTCGTATGGCGTCGCGATTGGCATGTTGGCCAGTCTAGTGAGCGGTCCCGACGCCGAAACTCGGCCCGCGAACGTGAAGCTGGCCGCACGTTCGCCGCACGAAGCCGCGCAGAGTAGAACAGAGACCATGCCGAACCTCACCGACAGCCTCACCACGCCCGACGGCCGTTGCCCCGTCCAGTTGTTCACCCCCGACGGAGACGGACCTTGGCCCGGCGTGGTCATGTACCCCGACGCCGGCGGCGTACGCGACACGTTTTACCAGATGGCGGCCAAGCTGGCCGGGTTCGGCTACGCAGTGCTGCTGCCCGACGTGTACTACCGCCACGGCCACTGGGCCCCGATCAACATAGCGACGGCGTTCGGCGACGCGAACGAACGCAAGCGGGTGATGTCCATGATGGACAGCGTCACGTCGGACATGATGGCCAGCGACGCCGGCGCCTTCTTCGACTATTTAGCCGCTCGCCCCGAGGTAGCCGGGGAGCGGTTCGGCGTCTGCGGCTATTGCATGGGTGGGCGGACTTCGGTGGTGGTGGCGGGGCGGCAACCCGACCGCGTTGCCGCCGCCGCGTCCTTCCACGGTGGCGGCCTGGTGACCGACACCGCGGACAGCCCGCACCTGCTGGCCGACCGGATGAAGGCCACGGTCTACGTGGGCGGTGCCGAGAATGACGCGTCGTTCACCCCGGACCACGCCGAACAGCTCGACAAAGCGCTGACGGCAGCCGGTGTTGAGCACCGCATCGAGTGGTACTCGGCCGCCCACGGGTTCGCGGTCCCGGATAACCCGCCGTATGACGCCGCCGCCGACGAGCGGCATTGGACGGCGATGACCGAGGTCTTCGGAGCCAAGCTGGCTGGCTGACAGACGCTTGCGCGATCTGGCCCGTGGGACTGCGGGTTATGGCACGAGGACACCATCGCCACCGGCGAGTCGATCGGCGAGTACCGCGTCAGGGTGGAGGGCGGATTTCCCCGGTTTTTCAGCCTTGTGGCGCAGTCTGCCCCATTATTGGTTGATGAACTTCCTGGAGCGCGATTGGGCGGCCACCTCTGACCAGCTAGGCCGCCGATGGGTATCGACGCCTCACTAGGCCAAGACGAGCAGACGTGCCTTCCTGCAAGGATGAGCGGTGTTTCCGGCCCGCTGGTCCGGATTATTCGGGATCAGCGAGTCACCTTCCTCACTGTTGGTGCTGCGAACACGGCAATCGGAATGGGTTGGTTCGCTGTGTTCCTCTGGCTGTTACGGGATGCCATCGGCTACCTGGGCGTGTTGCTCTGCACGCACATCGTGGCCATGCTGTGCGCGTTCGTCCTCAACCGCAGGTTCGTGTTCCACGTGACCGGTCACGTGTTGCGTGACCTTGCCCGGTTCGAGCTGGTCAACCTCTCCGTGCTGGGCTTCAACTTCGCTATGTTGCCGCTGCTGGTCGAGGTGTTCGGCTTGCAGGTACTGCTATCGCAGCTGGTCGTCGTCACCGTAACCGTGGTGTACAGGTGGTTTGCTCACCGCTGCTTCACGTTTCGCCGTAGCCTCCCCGAAGTCGTTTAGCGACGAGCCCGTCGCCGACGCCGACCACGAGGGTCCCAAGGTCGTTAGCCACCGACGGCGGCTTGGTTGACCGAGCAGCCTTCGACCTCGCCGAGCCGGTCTCGACGTGGGGCTATGCCGGTAATCGTCATTCGAATCGGCCAAACGGCAGCCGGCCTACAGTCACCGGTGCTAACTTGTGGCAATCATGTTTGCCGTGTCTCGCCAGCTAGCGCCGCAGAGCCTGCTGCGCGACGCCAAGACCCGGTCGACCGTATTTGCCCTGACCAGTGCACGTTCAGGGACCATGTGTCTCAGCGAGTTACTTAAGCGCAATGCACCGCAGTGCACCGTCGTACACGAAAGCAACGATCTCAATCTGTGGAACCCGTCGATGTTCGGCCGGGTAATCTACGACCGCGCCACAGGACAGTTCGACGCCGTGCGGGCCGTGCTGCGCAGAAAGCGCCGCGCGATCGACTTGTGCGGCACGCCGATTTACATCGAAACCAGCCACGCCTTCCTCAAGTCCTACTGGGATCTTGCCCCGGAGTTCTTTCCGCAGTCCAAGGTATTTCACCTGATCCGCCATCCGCTGGAAGTCGCATGCAGCGAATCGAATCGCGAAAGATGGATGGTCAAGCGCCGCAAGTATCCCGTGCGCTACCGGTATCGGTATTACCGCGGACGCGACGGCCGCCGGTACAAGCGCTGGACGCTCACCGAACTTGAGCCAATTTTCAGCAGCTTCGACCTATCACAGCTCACCCTTTTTCAACGCTATCTCATCCAGTGGATCGAGCTCGAAAACAGGGCCATGGACTACCTGCAGCGCTTCGACATGCACGCCCGTTGCCTTACTCTGCACAGCCCACAGGACTTGAACAGTCCGCAGGCCGCGGCCGCCATCTTGGACTTCGTCGGCGTTGGTCACTCAGGTGTGGCGTTGCTACCCGGCGTACAGAACGCCACGCCACCGGGGTATGAGACCACCCTGGGTGACAGTGAGCTGCACCAATGCAGCGACGTTGTCGCGGCCCTACCGGCGACTTATCTAGAGATTTTCCAACACGAGCCGTATGCCGGGCAGCCGTGGGCCGCGCTGCTGAGCAAGTAATAGGCCCACGGGCCCACCAACTCTGCGTGCGAACGCTGGACCGCTAGCGGCGCCGATCATGAGACCGGCAGGTCCACCAATTCGGCTAGTCGGGCCCGATGACGGTAGGCGGTGCCAAAAGCCAACTGGTCGCTCTTGGCCCGCTTCAGGTATAGGTGCGCCGGATACTCCCACGTCATTCCGATACCACCGTGCAGCTGTACGCATTCCTCAGCGACATGAACAGCGATGCCACTGCAGGAGGCCTGCGCGACGGACGCGGCGATGGTTGCGTCTTCATCGCCTCTAGCGCACGCGTCGGCGGCGTATCGGGCAGCGGCCGTGGCCGTACCGACCGCAAACCACAGGTCCGCGAGCCGGTGTTTGATCGCCTGGTATGAGCCGATCGTGCGACCGAACTGCTTGCGTTGCTTGGCGTAGGCCAGTGTGGTGTCAAAACACCACTGCGCGACCCCGAGCTGCTCAGAGGCGAGCAACGCCGCCCCGATCTCTAGCGCTGCTGACACGGCCGCATCCCCCCTGCCTACCCGCGACGATGCCACCGCCGAAAACCGAACGTCGGCAAAGGGTCTGGTCATATCCAGGGCCAGCACCGGCGACACGTCGACACCGGCCGCACTACGCGCAACGGTGTGCAGCTCGAGTCCGTCCAGGCCGGCGACCGGCACCACCAATACGTCAGCTTCGCGGGCACCCGCGACACCGCTGACGGACCCCGTCAAACCATCAGAGCCGATACTCACCCCGGCGACCGGATCGCCCGGCGCGGTGCACAGCGGCACCACCAGCGCCGCGGTGACCGTACCCTGGGCCAGCGCCGACACGGTCTCGGTGTCGCCGGCGCGCAACAGCGCGACGGTGGCGAGCACCGCGCTGGACAAGAACGGCACCGGCGCGACGGCCCGGCCGATCTCCTCCATCACGATCGCGGCCTCACGAGCACTCGCACCGGCACCGCCAAGCGACTCGGGCACCAACAACCCGGCTATCCCCAGCTCAACAGCTGCTATTCTCCAGACATCTGAAAAGTATTGCAGCGCTGAGGTATCCGAGTCGTAAGCGCGAATGACCGATTCCGGTGGACACTTTTCGACGAACAGGCGGCGCACGCTGTCGCGCAGCGATTCCTCGGTGTCCGAGTACAGCAGGTCGCCAATGCTCATCTATCCAGATCCTTCCATGCGAGATCCTTATCGACGCGATAGTCGCCGGGCAATCCGAGAATCCCCGCTTCGCCCCACAGCCGCATTAGCTCGTCGTGCATCGCGGGATTACGCACCAGACTCAGATCGAACCACGCACCAAGGAAATCGCGCGGCTCGCTGGTGGCTGGGTTGCGCTCCTCGAGGAGCAGCCTCACGCGCGCATCCAGGTCGACGGCAATACTCATTGCTGGGCTTGCGGTTGAGTGCGGAATCCCTGTGCGTTGCCGAGCAGCAGACCGCCGTCGACGACCATCGTCTCGCCGGTGATCCAGCTCGCCGCGTCCGAAACGAGGAAGACAACCGCGCCCGCGACATCAATGGGCTCACCAATTCTTCCGAGCGCGATGGTCGCCGCAAGCGGATCCTCGTGGTCTTTCCAGAGCGCCTCGGCCAGCCTGGTACGAACGACGCCTGGGCAGATCGCATTGACCCGGATGCCCGGCGAGAGTTCCAACGCCAATTGCTTGGTGACATGGATCAGTGCGGCCTTGGTGGCGTTGTACATCCCCATGGCCGGCGATTGGTGCAGGCCGCCGACGGAGCCGGTATTGACCACCGCACCGCCATGTTCACCCATCCATGCTTTGACGACGAGCGAGGTCCACAGCAGCGGAGCCCACAGGTTGACATCGAAAATCTTGGCGAACCGCGCGTGGTCCTGCTCGATCAGCGGACCATACGCAGGGTTGGTTCCCGCGTTGTTGACCAAGATGTCGACACTGCCGAAGCGCTGCAGCGTGCGCTCGACGCAGTGTCGCGCGGCATCCTCGTCGACCGCGTGAGCGCCAACGCCCAGCGCCCCATCACCGACCTGTGCCGCGGCCGCCTCCGCCGCCTCTTGCTTGCGGGCGGTGAGCACCACATTGGCGCCGGCGGCCGCGAGCTGTTGGGCGATCGCCAGCCCGATGCCGCGCGACGCGCCGGTGATTATGGCGGTACGACCGGTCAGATCCAGTGAGGTCATTTGGTATGCCTTCTGTTGCGTTGATGCCCGGACCCCGCCAGCGGAGGGCACCGGGCGCACCCCGGTCTCTCGTGCCATGTTTCGCGGCCGCCTACATGTGGTATGCGACCAGAATGTTAGTGAGATTAACCCTGATGAAACCACTGGCAGTGGCCGGGGTTGTTGCCGTGGCGATGGCCGTCGCACCAACGGCCGCAGCCGACGTTTTCGCTGCTAGCCCCGCGACCACTACCACGATCACTCATTTTGTTCCCATGGACGATCCGGGCGGAGGTGGCTGCGACAACAACGGCAACTGCGGCTCCGGAGGCCAAAACGGAGGCCCCGGCGGCGGTCCGGGCGGCCAAGGCTGTATCCCCAATGTCGGGTGCGGCGCCGGAGGAGTAAACGCGGGACCGGGTGGCGTCCCAGGCGGTTACGGATGCCTGCCGGGCGTCGGCTGCGGTTCCGGGCACGGGTAAAAACCTGGCGAGACGGCCGTTATTTCGTTTGCGGCATCAGACGACGACCTGCTTAGGCATCACGATCGGCTTGAAGCCGTATCGGGGCCCAGCGGCGACACCGGCACCGCCCTTGGCTGCCGCAGCCATCCCCGGCATCCCGGGCATCGCTGCCATCGACTCGGCTTCCGCCGGAACGGCCCAGCCCGAGCCCTCCAACACCGACGTGCCTGACGTCAATGCCGGGGCAGCGGTGGACCAACTCGCCGGCACCGACAAGCCACCGACCGCGGACGCCTCACCCAGACCCGCAGCGACGCCCGTCGGCGTCACCGTGTTTACCAAATCCGCTGCTCCCGCGGCGGCCGGAGCAACATCGGCGACAGTTGCGGCCGGAGCGAGAGTGTGTTCAAGGCTCACCGCGGTGGGGATGGCATTCATCACGAACCACGCCGCGGTGTTGACCACGCCGTTGATGGTATTTTGCACGAACGGAAAGTCGAGAATGTCTGGGATGTCCTGAATAATTCCGCTCAGCTCCGTCGCGGCGGTCGACGTGACCGGGGAGGCAAGTCCCATGACCGCGTTGGGCAAATTGTTGATCAGGTTCCCCAGGCCGACCTGCTGGACGGTGCTCGACGCCGCGGCACCGATCGCGGCGGCCTGGCCGGCTAGCCCGGTCGGGTTGGTCATCTGCGACGGCGAGGTCAATGGGTTAAGCGTCCCGGCGGTCGCCGAGGCGGCAGCGTAGCCGTACATAGCCAAGGCGTCTTGCACCCACATCTCATGATATTGGGCCTGGGTCGCCATGATTGCCGGTGTGTTTTGGCCCAGCGCGTTCGTCGCCACGAGGACCGCTAACAGAGCCCGGTTAGCAGCGACCATCGGTGGTGGCACCGTCATCGCAAACGCCGCCTCAAAAGCGGCCGCGGATGCCATCGCCTGGGAGGCTGCATGTGCTGCGGCCTCACCGGTGTAGGTCAACCAGGCCACAAACGGCTGAGCGGCGGCGGCCATCGATAGCGACGCGGGGCCCAGCCATTGCTCGCCGGTCAGCTCCGCGATCACCGACTCGAAAGCGGCTGCCGTAGTGCTTAACTCGGCTGCTACACCGTTCCAGGCCGCGGCGGCGGTCATCATCGGTGCCGCACCCGGACCGGCATACATGCGTGCCGAGTTGATCTCTGGGGGTAAAGCTCCGAAGTCCATTTTTTAACCCTCCCAAGTCTCTGCGCTAAGTTCTGTAAGCTGCCGCCGGCCCCTAAACGGTCTCCGGTTTTGGCATCACGATGGGCTTGGCGCCGTAACGCGGCACCCCAAAGCTCACGCTGTTGCGGGTGCCCGAGGCCAACCCCGGCATCCCGGGCATCGCTGACACCGGCGCGGCTTGCGGCGCGGCAGCGGTCCAGCCCACGCTCTGCACCGTCGCAGCGCCAGTGCTTGCCACCGGAGTCACCACTCCAGCCCAGCTGGGTGGCACCGCCAATGCGCCGACCATGGAGGCCTGGCCCATGGCCGCGATCGGGGCCTCGCCGAGGCCCGCTGCGGCCGCCGCGGCTGGTGCTACGGCCGCGGCCGGTGCGACCGCTGCGGCCGCGTCAGCTGGTGCGGACGGCGCAGCAGAAAGAAGGCCGCCACCGGCCATCCCGAGCAGATCGGATGCGGCGGAAGCCCAGTTCCCGATCCCGACGTCGAGGATGTTGGAAAGATCGTCCAGCCAAGTGGGGATTGTCGGCGTCGCGCCGACAAGGCTCGAGATAGCCGAAAGCGGTGAAGCGGCCGCCGACGAGTTCGCGGCCTCGGTGGTTGCATAGGTCCCGGCGCTGACCCCCAAGGTATTCACGAACATCGCGTACATGGCCGCGGCTTCGGTGCTGACCTGCTGGTAGAGGGTGCCGTAAGCGGCAAATTGCGACGCCTGCAGCATCGATACCTCGTCAGCGGCAGCGGGAATCACGCCAGTGGTTGTCGGGGCTGCTACCGCGGCGTTTTGAGCGTTCATCGCTGACCCGATTGTCTCCAGTTTGGCCGCCGCAGCGGCCAATTCTTCAGGCTGCGTGGTCAGGAATGACATTTAGTGCTCCTCGTGTGTGAAACATGCCGACCGGTAGCGACGGCTAATTCGTGGGTGCGGCAAACTTTGCCAGAATATTTGCTGGTCAGCCCCTGTGCGTTCAGAAAAGGCTAACGACCCGCGGCTCCGCAACCACCATCGAAAGACGCCGATGAGGGTGTTTTTTACGGGTTCTTAACGCGTGTCTCGGCAGATTTAACATGGTCCTGTCGGGTGTGCCATTTAATGTCAAGCAACCGCACCGGAATGAACCACGCGCCGCGCGATTCTTAGGTGCAATCGCCGGCCCTGGCGCCTGGTGTTAAGCGCACCAATGTCACTTTTGACTTTTAAGGAGCTATTTGCCCCGAATGTGCCCCGCCGGCCGGACGGTCCGTGCTGTTGCGGTAGCCGTCCCGCTCATCGCCGGGCCGGACCCCACACCACCTGCCCGCGAAGCTTGCCCTTGAGCAGTTTGCCGCCGGCGTTACGCGGCAACGCGCTGTCGACTACGGCGACATATTGCGGCACCTTGAAGTCGGCAAGCTGCCCCCGACAGTGGTCGAGCACCGCCGTCACGTCGATCTGCTCGGTGCCGCCGAATAGCACCGCGCCGACCTTCTCTCCCATGACGTCGTCGGGCACCGCCAACACGCAGGCGTCCGCGACATGGGGAGCCGCCAGCAGCACCGCCTCGACCTCGACGCTGGAGATGTTCTCGCCGCCCCGGTTGATGACGTCCTTGAGCCGATCGATGATGTGCACCCGACCCACGTCGTCGACCCGAACCATGTCGCCGGTGTGCAACCAGCCGTCCACGATGCAGGCCGAGGTGGCCTGCGGCCGGTTCCAGTAGCCGGTCGTCACATTGGCGCCGCGCACCACCAACTCGCCCACACCCGGGTCGTGACCGTCAGGGATCACACCTAGATCCACCGAGGGGACCGCATACCCCACCGAATCGGCATGCGCCACGGCATCCTGGTCAGGCAGGGCGGTCATCAGCGAAGCGGTCTCGGTCATGCCGTACCCGTTGAACACTGCGGCCTGCGGGAAGGCGTTCTTCATTCGGTGCACCAGGGACGGGGCGATCGGTGCCCCGCCATAGCCTGCCCAGCGCACGCCGGAGACATCTGCGGCCGCAAAGCCCTTGTGCTGCACCAATAACGAGTAGATCGCGGGGACGGCAACCAGGAACGAGATGCGCTCTGCGGGCAGCGCGGCGATCAACCCGTCGATATTCAATGCCGGCATGATCACCGCCGTCCCTCCAAGACGTGCGGCCACCAACAGCTGCGAGTTGCAGCCGGTCACATGGAACAGCGGCACCGAGATCAACGTACGCAGCTCCTCACCGAGATCCCTTGGCTGACCGAGACATCGGATCGTGTTCTCGGTGTTGGTCAGGAAAGCCTCGTGGGTGGTCGGCACACCCTTGGGGTGACCGGTGGTACCCGAGGTGTAGAACAGCGCGGCGGTGTCAGCGTGACGGAGCTGATGGGTCACGTACGGTTGGCCGTCGGGCAACGCGGCCTCCGGTGCCAGATCCACCCGGGCACCCGCGTCGGACAACACGAACTCGACTTCAGGCTGCGCCGATCGGGTATTGACCGGTACCGCAACGCCGCCGGCCATCACGATGCCCCAAAACGCCAGCACCCAATTGATTCCCGCGGGGTAACGCACCGCGACGCAGTCACCCGGTCTCACGCCGTCCGCGTGCAGCCCTCCGGCGACTCGTGAAGCACGCTGCCACAATTGCCGGTAGGTCAACCGGTCGCCACCCAATTCGACTATGGCCTCGCTGTATGGGCGGTTGTCGACCTGCTCGGCAAACATGTCCAGCAGCGTCGCGGGCAACCGGTCGTAGCGCGGGATGAGGTTGCGGTCGCGGGAAACTCCCGTCACCGGGAATGGGTTGTCGCCACGGGAGATTTCAATGACAGCGGGCATGCCCGCTCCTTCCGGTCACTCCATGAGAGTCGCGGCAAGCGTGCCGCCCAATTCGTGGGCCCGTTCGCGGACCGCGGCGTCGATGGGGCCGACGACCTCGAGCACGTCTGCAACCTGAGTCAGCGACAACCCGGTCGCGAGCTTGCCGACGGCGGCCGCGGCGCCGACAGTGTCGTTGTTGCCATGCACCCACAGGCCGTAGGGGCGGCTCGCCACGTAGCCCAGGCTCGGGTAGTAGACGGTGTCAAAGAAGTGCTTGAGCGCTCCGGACATGTAGCCGAAGTTGGCGGTGGTGCCAAACAAGTAGCCGTCGGCGTCAAGCATGTCCGGGATTGTCGCGGCCAGCGCCGGTCGGGACACCACGTCCACGCCGTCGATCTCGGGGTCGTTGGCTCCGGCAAGCACTGCCTCCAGCAGCTCGCGGGTAGTGGGCGACGGAGTGTGGTGCACCACCAGCAGCGTCTTAGTCATTGGCGGGCTTGTAGTTCCAGAGCCGTCTTCATGGCTTCCCGCGCGCGGCGGCGATCCCCCGCGTAGTCATAGGCCCGGGCCAGCCGATACCAACGGCGCCAGTTGTCGGGATCGCCTTCTAGCTCGGCGCGTACGGTGGCGAACAGCGCGTCGGCCGCCTCTCGCGGTATGCGGCCCGAGGGTCGTCGAGGCAGCGCGCTGGTGTCGAGCTCCATGCCGTCTGCCGCGATCAGGCGGGCCAGCTTCTGGTGCGCGAATCCGGCTCGCAGGGTGGCTATCATCGCCCACAGCCCGATAACGGGCATGATCAGCAGCGCCAGCCCCAGGCCCACGGCGACCGCCCGGCCTGAGCCGATCATCGCAACAGCCATGCGGCCCAACAGCACCAGGTATGCCAGCATCGCGACGCACAGGGCCGCGATGAGCAACTGGATATACAGGCTGCGTCTGGTCATTACGGTGTCGTTCATTGCAGGTTGAGCAGGGGCTCGAGGCCCACCGTGAGGCCAGGACGTTCGGTGATGCGGCGCACCGCTAACAGCACGCCGGGCACAAATGATGTCCGGTCCAGGCTGTCGTGGCGGATGGTCAACGTCTCCCCCGCGGTACCGAACAGCACCTCCTGATGGGCGACCAGTCCAGCCAGCCGCACCGAGTGCACCGGGATGCCGTCGACGTCGGCGCCGCGGGCACCGGGCAGGCTGGTGCTGGTGGCATCGGGGTTGGGCGGCAAACCTTTTCGAGCCTCGGCGATCAGCGTCGCGGTGCGCGTCGCGGTGCCCGACGGCGCATCGGCTTTGTGCGGATGATGCAGCTCGATGATCTCCGCCGAGTCAAAGAACGGCGCGGCCTGTCTGGCGAAATGCATTGAGAGCACCGCCCCTATCGCGAAGTTCGGCGCGATCAGCACTGCCGTGTTGGGCTGATCGGCCAGCCATGACTGCACCTGCTGCAGCCGCTCGGCGGTGAAGCCGGTGGTGCCGACCACGGCGTGAATTCCGTTGCCGATAAGGAACTCTAGATTGCCCATCACAACATTCGGATGGGTAAAGTCGATGACGACCTCGGTGTTGCCCTCGGTCAGCAGGCTCAGTGGATCACCGGAGTCCACCTCCGCGGACAGGGTCAGATCCTCGGCGGCCTGCACGGCCCCCACCATCGTCGACCCGACTTTGCCTTTGGCTCCCAGCACGCCTACCCGCATAATGTTCACCCTAGACCGAACGGTTGGAGCACCTGGCCGGCGTCACGGGGTATAGCCTGCTGCGGCAAGCCAGGCCCGGGCACGGCCAACCTGGCGTTCACTGCAAAACAGGAAGTAGCGGTGCAGCTCGTCGGGCCACCGCGAAAGCACGTCTTTAAACCGACGGAATGCCCCTTTTCCACTTATCGCGATCTGCAGACGATCGGCGATGGCGGGATCGTCGACCGTAGCGATGAACAGCTCCATATCCCGGTAGCCCGCTCCCGAGCCGATGCACTCCACGTCGAGCCAGCGGCCCCCATCCTCGTCAAGGCTGTCGTCTTCATAGACTTCATAGCCTTCATAGCCTGAGCTCTGCGGCCAACAATCACCGGTCTTGAGGTCGATCCGGCCACCACCCCACACGGGATCGCTTTCCATCAGTGATGCCAGCTGCTCCAGGTCGACCGGCAACGGACGAAGCATGGGTGTCGGGCCTTGGTTGAGGATTGCCACAAGTTGATCGGCCAACTCTTCGTCCCCCTCCCAGGCCCGCTCATGTAGCGCAGCCACACATTGTTCGGCGAGTCCAGCCGCGTCCGGCGCATGCTGGGCAATAGCGTCCAGCAGGCCATCGCCGGCGAGCTGAAGGACCTCGTCGGTGAGCCGAGCCCGCGCACCACCTCGACAATGGACTCGTTGCCGGTGAACACCGCTGCGCGTAGCGTTTTCACGGCGTTTGCATCCCACTTCCGCATAAACGCAACGGTAACGGAGAATTCCCGCGCGATCGCACCACGGGCCCCGCGGTCGGACCCGCAGGACTTGTCCACAGTTGGCGATTCATCCACAGAAGCCGGCTGGGCCATGGCGTGCGGCGGTGCATCGACATAGCATTCGAACATGCGTTTGAATGAGGTCCCGCCCGCGGTGGCGGTCAAGCTCGACGCACTCCACGCAGCCGTGACAGACCTTGGCGAACTGAACTTCGACAACCTCGAGCCGGTCGTCCGGCTCCACGCGTTGCAGCAGCTAGAGACGGCTCGCCGGCGGCAGATCGCGGTGAGTCACGATGTGATCTTCGGCCTGGCCACAGAGGATCCCGCCGATGTCGGCGGCCCGGTCCACAAAGTGGTCGCCGATTGGCTGCGGATCAGCTGCGCCGAGGCACGTCGTCGGCTCAGCGACGTCGAACAGCTTTCTCCGCGCTTAACACTCACCGGTCAGCAATTGCCGCCAGACCTGCCAGCTACCGCCCAGGCATGGCGGAGCGGTGTCCTCGATGGTCAACACCTGCGAGTGATTCAGACTTTCGTCCGCGATCTCCCAGACGCAACGCCGGCCGATACGGCCGCACACGCCGAGCAATTCCTTGCCCAGCAAGCCGCGAAATTGCGGCCCGACCAGTTGGAGAAGGTGGCGCATCGATGTGCACTGCTGATCAACCCGGACGGGAAATTCTCCGACTCCGACCGCGCGCGCCAGCGCGGCTTTGTCTGGTGCGGTCAGCGGCCCGATGGGATGAGCATCGGGAAGCTGATCGCCTCCCCGGAGTTGCGCGCCAATATCGACGCGTGGCTGGCGCGATTCGCCGCGCCCGGCATGTGTAACCCGGACGACGAAATTCCCTGCATCGGTGGCGAACCCTCCGAGGACGTCATCAGCAGGGACTTACGCAGCCCTGCCCAGCGGCAACATGATGCGCTCAACGCCTTGCTCCGAGGCCAGTTGGGTGATCCGAAACTCGGTGTGCACAACGGACTGCCGGTGACGGTCATCGTTTCGACCACGCTTCAAGAGCTGACTTCGGGAGCAGGGCGAGCGGTGACGGGTGGCGGGACACTGGTGCCGATGCGCGACCTGATCCGGATGGCCAGCCATGCCTACCACTACCTGGCCGTGTTCGACGAGCATTCAAGTCGTCCACTGTATCTCGGCCGATCTCGCCGAGTGGCCTCACCGGATCAGCGCGTGGTCCTCTATGCGAAGGATCGCGGTTGTACGCACCCCGGCTGTGACGTACCCGGCTACTGGTCCGAAGTTCACCACATCGATGAGTGGTCGGCCGGCGGCTCAACCGATGCCGACAAGCTCACCTTTGCCTGTACGCCCAACCACAAGCAGGCCGGGAATGGCTGGAAGACAAGGAAACTCCCAAACGGCCGCACCGAATGGATCCCGCCGCCACATCTGGACCACGGCCAAGCCAGAACGAACGACTATCACCACCCGGAACGCCTGTTCGATACCGGTCAGCCGTGATGTCCACGGCAATCAGGCGTCGATGACCACCCGGTTGCTTTTCGCCCGCGACACGCAGACCAGCATCTCATCATCACCCTCGGCGGTACGGCCACGCCGATCGACCTGTCCGGCAAGAACTTTGACCTTGCATGTCCCGCAGAATCCTTGCTGGCACGAGTACGCCGTCGTCGGGTCCCGGTCGAGCATGACGTCAAGCGCCGACCGACTGGCCGGCACACTGAGCACACGCCTCGACCGCGCGAGCTCCAGCTCGAAGGGAATCCCATCGACAACCGGCGGCGGGCTGAACCGCTCGTAATGCAGTGGCGCGCCGGCATATTTGTCACGAGCCAGCCGAACCGCCTCCAGCATGGCGGTCGGCCCGCACACGTAAACAGCCGTCGTCGGCCCCGCGCCAGCCAACAGATCATCGACCGTGGCGATGCGGCCGTGCTCGTCGTCAGCCCACACGGTGACCCGATCCGGCGCCACCGAAACCACCTCGGCCAGGAACGGCATGTACTCACGGCTACTACCGGCATAGATTGCCCGCCAGTTGATTCCGCGTTGCGCAGCCACCTGAATCATCGGCAGCATGGGCGTCACACCGATGCCGCCGATCACGAACAGCACGTCGCGCTCGGCTGTGCCGAGATAGAACGCATTGCGAGGACCTTCGAACATCACGGTGTCGCCCATATCGAATGCGTCGTGCATCTCGATCGAACCGCCGCCACCATCGGCGATCCGGCGGATCGCGATGCGGTAATCCGTGCGGCGCCCGGGCGGACCGCACAACGAGTATTGCCGCCGACGACCCGACGGCAGCTGGACATCGATATGCCCGCCGGGCGTCCAGGACGGCAGCAAACCACCTTGCGGGTCGGCCAACGTCAGTGCGATCACGTCGGGAGTAACGAGTTCGCGTCTGGTGACTACCGCAGATTGCATCCGCCGCACCGGCTTCACCCACGACGGCTCCCACCGCGAAGCCGAGGCGAATCCGCCGAACAACATGCGGATACCCCACAACAACGTGGCAAGCCGATCACGGTCGCGCCGACCATACAGGTCGGCTGGCCTACTGGTCCAGATGCTCTCCGACACGGTGAATTCCCCAAAGACTCAAGCCGGTCGAATGGTAGACGCCGCTGCTTGAACAACCCACTCGTCGGTCAATCGGGCGATCACGTCGGGACGCGATGCGACGCCGTCGGACGCGGTGATGCTAGCTGCCGATGCGGTGCTCATCGGGTCAGTGCGAGGCGCGGGCAGCCGGCGAGACGGCTAAGTAGTCGACCGCGAGCTCCAGCCCGCCTAGTTGTGACGGGTGAAAACCCGGCTTGTAGTAGTCACCGACGATCCGCACCAAACGCCACAGCCCGGGCACTAATCCCCGGCGTGCGGCGTTGAAGTAATCTCGCCAGCGCGGCTTGGTCCCCGGCGGCAGATACGGATCCACCGAGTACATGAACCGCACGCCGCGAATCCACAGCAGCATCATCACCGGCGTGACGACCAGTTGGGCACGTACCTGCCGCCAATACCCGCCACGCAAATGCTTCATGGTGTCGAACGCCACCGCTTTGTGCTCCACCTCTTCGGCTCCATGCCACCGAAGCATGTCCAGCATCACCGGGTCAGCACCGACAGCATCCAGCTGCGGGGAGTCCAAAATCCACTCCCCCAAAACGGCGGTGTAGTGCTCGATTGCCGCTATGAACGAAACCTGCTCTAGCAACCAGCTGCGCTGTCGTCGCACGCTGCACCGCGGCTTATCCCCCAGCAGCTTCTCAAAGAGCCACTTGATCTGGTCGGTGTAGGGCGTCAGGTCGATGCCCTGCGCGGCGAAGTGGGCGAGCACCCCGGAATGCGCCTGGGAATGCATGGCCTCCTGGCCGATGAATCCCTGCACATCCAGCCGCAGCTGATCGTCTTTTATCAGCGGCAGCGTCTTCTTGAACACCTCGACGAAAAACTCCTCGCCCGCGGGCAGCAGCAGGTGCAGCACGTTGAGGATATGGGTGACCAGCGGCTCGTTGGGCACATAGTGAAACGGCAGCGTCGCCCAATCGAACCCAACGTCGCGCGCCTCGAGAACGAGACGCTCGTGATCCAACGACGCGTCATGCGGGCCCGCTGCCTCGTCATTGACGGTGAACATCCTTGCCCCTGCCTGAAGGGTTTACACCAATTGAGCAAATGTCGTCTCGGTGGACACCACGCACTGACAAGTATAGGTGGGGATTCTCGCGCGTGAAATACGGGGAATCGGACAGTATCTACCGATCCTCAGCACGTTGCTTGAGGCGCTGCAGCGTGAGCTGGATGTGCTCGGTGTTGGCGGCCACCCGATCGGTGACGCCGGTGGCCAGCTGGGCGACCTTGCGAAACCAGCCCGGGCGACGGTCCCAGGTGCTCTCGGTAACCCGGCAGCCGCCGTCGGCGGCAACAAGGTCGTATTGCCAACGTGCTACCGGAATCACGGTGTGCCGCACATCGAACGCGAAGATGCGACCCGGTTCGGCGTCGGTAATGGTGCACGTCGTGCTCCAGCGCTTGGTGCCGTGTTGATTGCGGCCGACAAACACCGCGCCCTGACGGACAGCATCGCCTTTGCGCCACTCCATCGCCACCGCCTCCTCGGCCAGCGACGCCAACGTCGGCAGGTCGGTGATCAACCCGTACACCACCTCGGGACGAGCGTCGATCTGCACGGTGGCCGTCGCCGATGGATTGGTCACCCGGAAATCATATCCAGCTCCCACTTGCGGCCGGTCCCAATGTCTAGATCGGCGCGGCCCCGCGCAGATGCTCGAAGATCAGCGATGTCTGGGTTCCTGCGACATCGGCATCAGCATTGAGGTTCTCCACCACGAACGCGCGCAGATCGTCGGTGTCGCGGGCGGCGACGTGCAGGATGAAATCGTCGGCGCCGGCCAAGAAATAGACATCCATCACATGGCGCCTGCGGCGGATCTGCTGGATGAAGCTGCGGATCTTCCCACGTGCGTTGGACTGAAGGTTGACCGAGATCATCGCCTGCAGCGGCAATCCCACCGCGACCGGATCGATGTCGGTATAGAACCCTCGGATGACGCCGAGGTCCACTAGCCGCCGGACCCGACCATGACACGTTGACGGTGCGATCCCGACCGCCTCCGCGAGCGCGTTGTTGGTCATCCGGGCATCGCCGTGCAGCAAGCTGAGAATTCTGCGGTCCACCGCATCAAGATCAGCGGGCCGAACATCCTTCGGCAAGTTACCCCGCTCACCCCGCAGCTCCGTTGGCCTATCGGACATATCGCAACCATATCGAATTATCATCAGAGTGATTGCGGATTACCCGAACTTTCTTCACACTTGAGCGATAACCTCAACGATCTTGTGCCAGGGAGCGATTATGCGAGTCGGCATTCCGACCGAGACCAAAAACAACGAGTTCAGGGTGGCCATCACGCCGGCCGGCGTCGCCGCGCTGACGTACCGCGGCCACGAGGTGCTTGTGCAAGCGGGCGCCGGGGAAGGCTCGGCAATCGCCGACGCGGATTTCAAGGCGGCGGGCGCCCAGCTGATTAGCACTCCCGAGCAGGTGTGGGCGGAGGCCGACTTGCTGCTCAAGGTCAAAGAGCCCATGCCCGCCGAGTATGGTCACCTGCGACACGGCCAGATCCTGTTCACATATCTGCATCTGGCTGCCTCACGTCCTTGCACCGACGCGTTAATGGCCTCCGGTACAACGTCAATCGCCTACGAGACCGTGCAGACCGCCGACGGTGCGTTGCCGTTGCTGGCCCCGATGAGCGAAGTTGCCGGACGACTGTCGGCCCAGGTGGGGGCCTATCACCTGATGCGGACCCACGGGGGGCGCGGCGTACTGATGGGCGGGGTGCCCGGCGTCGAGCCCGCCGACGTGGTCGTGATCGGCGGCGGCACCGCGGGCTATAACGCCGCTCGGATTGCCAGCGGCATGGGCGCGACCGTCACGGTTTTCGACGTCAACATCAACAGGCTTCGGGAGATCGACGCGGAGTTCGGTGGCCGCCTCCGCACCCGCTACTCGTCGGCCTACGACCTAGAAGGTGCCGTCAAGCACGCCGACCTGGTGATCGGCGCCGTCCTGGTGCCAGGCGCTAAAGCTCCCAGGTTGATCTCGAATTCGCTTGTCGCACATATGAAGCCTGGCGCGGTGTTGGTCGACATCGCCATCGATCAGGGCGGCTGCTTCGAAGATTCCCAGCCCACCACCCACGATCAGCCGACGTTCGCGGTGCACGACACACTGTTCTACTGTGTGGCAAACATGCCCAGCGCGGTGCCTAAGACGTCGACATTCGCGCTGACCAATGCAACGATGCCGTATGTACTCAAGCTCGCGGACCACGGCTGGCAAGCGGCATGCCGGTCCGATCCCGCGCTGGCAAAAGGTCTTTCGACGCACAACGGCGCACTGCTGTCTGAACAGGTGGCCACCGACCTGGGATTGGCGTTCACCGAACCGGCGAGCGTACTGGCCTGACGCTTAGCCTTATCGCCTCAGCCCGTCCGATTAACCACGTTCTGTGCGAGAACGCGCCACCGCCAACCCGCACAAGAATTTTCACAGTAGCGTTACGCTGACGGCACATCGGGAGTCAGCGAAGCGATAATGTCGGCCGCGGGCCCAGAGCATGCCTCCCGGAACGCCGTTCCTGCCCACAGGTTTGTCCCGTTTGGATCGTCCCGCTCGACCGCGGCCCGCCGTATCGGTGACGTCATCTGGTGGACCTCGGGATAGCCTAGCGGCGCCACGTGATCCAGCAGACGGGTGAATTCGTTCTCCAGACCACGCGCATACCGGCCGGAGAACGCACGCGTCACGACGGTGTTGTCAAACAGCGGATGCTTCAGCGCAGCGCGGTGTGCGGAGTTGGTGCCAGCTTCGTCGCTCAGCAGCAGCGCGGTGCCGACCTGCGCGGCCACCGCTCCCCTGCGCAGCACGCCGGCGACGTCAGCGGCGGTGCCCAGGCCACCGGCTGCGATGAGCGGTACATCATGCGCGCTGCCGATTCGATCGAGTAGCTCGGGCAGCGATTCGGTACTGGGCTCCATGTCCGGCGCGAACGTGCCGCGGTGCCCGCCGGCGCCGGGGCCCTGGACCACCAGGCTGTCCGCGCCGGCGGCGACAGCCACCCCCGCCTCATAGGCCGAAGTCACCGTGACCATCACCAACAGTCCCAGGGCGCCCAACCGTCGGATGACATCCGGGGACGGCACGCCGAACGTGAACGACACCAACTCCGGGCGTAGATCGGCCACCACCTCAAGCTTGCGTTCCCAGTCGTCGTCATCGCCGAAATGAGGCTGGCCCACTTCCACCTGGTAATGCTCGGCAACCTCTTCGAGTTCTTCTGCGTAGTACTCGAGCTGCACCCAGTCGGCGACACTGGGTTGGGGCACAAACAGGTTCACACCGAGCGGGCCGGTGGTGGCGGCGCGCGCGGCGGCGATATCGTCGGCGAACTGCTCCGCGCTCAGGTAGCCGCCGGGGATGAAACCGAGCCCGCCCGCGTTGGACACCGCCGCGGCCAACGCGGGGCTACCAGGGCCGCCGGACATCGGCGCACCCACGATCGGCACCGCGATGTCCCAGAAGCCCAGCACCATCGGGCTAGTCCGCCGACGGCGAGCGCCGGCACGGCGCGAGTGTGGGGGCACCACCCGCTTGCGGGGGAGAGGCGGACATTTGAGGCTACCCTACCATTGCCCGAAGTTGTTGTGGCAGCGTTCGTTTCGACGCATACGGGCCCAGAACAGCAGCACCGTAGCGCTTGCTCAGCAGCTGGTGGGCCACCGCGTTGACCTGCTCGACGGTGACCGCATCGATTCGCTGCAAGGTGTGTTCGATGCTGCGGTGCTTGCCGTAGTTTAATTCGCTGCGACCGAGCCGGCTCATCCGCGAACTGGAATCCTCCAACCCCAGGACGAGCCCACCGCGCAAAGAACCCTTGGCGATGCGGCACTCCGCTTCGGTGATGCCATCACGCGCCACCGACGCAAGCACCTCGCTGGTTACCCGCATCACATCAGCGAAACGCTCAGGCAGGCACGCGGCATACACGGACAGCGCACCACTGTCGGCGAAGATGTCCAGCGCGGAGTACACCGAGTAGGCCAGCCCGCGGGTCTCGCGAACCTCTTGGAACAGCCGAGAACTCAGTCCCCCGCCCAGCGCGGTGTGCAACACCGACAGTGCCCAACGATGCTCCCAGCTGCGGCCGGGAGTACGCACCCCCAACGACACGTGGGTCTGCTCGGCGTCCCGCTTGCCCACCGTCAACACGGGGCCGCCGTTCACTCGTCCGGCGCCCTTGCGCGGCGGGGCGGGCTGACGCCCGCGAATCAAACGCGACCCGAAGTGCTCACGCACCAGCGCGACCACCTCATCGTGGTCGACATTGCCGGCCACCGCGACGACCATCCGTTCCGGTGTGTAGCGCCGCACATGAAAGGAGTGCAGTTGAGCCCGCGTCATCGCTGACACGGATTCCGCGGTGCCGATCACTGGTCGTCCCACCGGGTGGTCGCCAAACAACGCCGCGAGGAACATGTCCCCCAGCGCATCCTCGGGGTCGTCGTCGCGCATCGCGATCTCCTCGAGCACGACGTCGCGTTCCAGCTCGACATCGTCAGCGGCGCAACGACCGTTGAGGACGACGTCGGCGACCAGGTCGACGGCCAGCGCCAAGTCGCTGTCGAGCACGTGTGCGTAGTAGCAGGTGTGCTCCTTGGCGGTGAACGCGTTCAGCTCGCCGCCGACGGCGTCCATCGCCTGCGCGATATCCACGGCCGTGCGCGTCGGGGTGGACTTGAACAGCAGGTGCTCGAGGAAGTGCGCGGCCCCGGCGACGGTGGCACCCTCATCTCGGGATCCGACACCCACCCAGACCCCGACCGACGCCGAGCGCACCGCGGGCAAGTGTTCGGTGACCACGCGAAGGCCGCCCGGCAGTGTGGTGCGGCGCAGCACCGCGGGATGTCCAGGTTTCGCTGCGACGGCCCGTTTGTTCCGCCGCAGCGCGGGGTCAGCTACTGGCCTTCTAGACGGAGCTGGCGGCATCGGCTGGTGCAGTACCCGAACCGACCTCCTGAGCAGCCCCGGCATCGGCCGGAGCTGCGGGGGCGGCGGCCGAATCGTCGTCAGCCACCAAGACCAACGAGATCTTGCCGCGTTTGTCGATATCGGCGATCTCGACGCGAAGCTTGTCGCCAACGTTCACGACATCCTCGACCTTCGCGATGCGCTTGCCCTTGCCGAGTTTGGAGATGTGCACCAGACCGTCGCGGCCAGGAAGCAGCGACACGAAAGCACCGAAATCCGTTGTCTTGACGACAGTTCCAAGGAACCGCTCGCCGACCGTCGGCAGCTGCGGGTTCGCGATGGCATTGATCTTATCGATCGCGGCCTGCGCCGACGGCCCATCGGTCGCGCCGACGAAGACGGTGCCGTCGTCCTCGATGGAGATCTGCGCACCGGTCTCCTCGGTAATGGCATTGATGACCTTGCCCTTGGGGCCGATGACTTCACCGATCTTGTCCACTGGGACCTTGATGGTGGTTACCCGTGGCGCATACGGGCTCATCTCGTCGGGTCTGTCGATGGCCTCGGCCATGACCTCGAGGATGGTCAGCCGGGCGTCTTTGGCCTGCGCGAGCGCACCCGCGAGCACCTGGGAGGGAATACCGTCAAGTTTGGTGTCGAGCTGCAGCGCGGTGACGAAGTCCTTGGTGCCGGCGCATTTGAAATCCATGTCGCCGAAAGCGTCTTCGGCGCCCAGGATGTCGGTCAAGGTGACGAAACGACGCTCGGTCCCCCCGTTAACCTCGACATCGTCGGAGACCAGCCCCATCGCGATACCAGCCACCGGCGCCTTGAGCGGCACGCCGGCGTTGAGCAGCGCCAGCGTGGACGCGCACACCGACCCCATCGACGTCGAGCCGTTGGAGCCCAGCGCCTCGGACACCTGGCGGATGGCGTACGGAAACTCCTCGACGCTGGGCAGCACCGGCACCAGAGCCCGCTCGGCCAGCGCACCGTGCCCGATCTCACGCCGCTTGGGCGAGCCGACCCGACCAGTCTCACCAGTGGAGAACGGCGGGAAGTTGTAGTGGTGCATATACCGCTTGGACGTTTCCGGCCCCAGCGAGTCGATCTGCTGAGCCATCTTGACCATGTCGAGCGTGGTCACGCCGAGGATCTGGGTTTCGCCGCGCTCGAACAGCGCGCTGCCGTGCGCCCGCGGAACCACCGCGACCTCGGCCGACAACGCGCGGATGTCGGTGATCCCGCGGCCGTCGATACGGAAATGGTCGGTGAGGATCCGCTGCCGGACCAGTTTCTTGGTCAGCGAGCGGAATGCGGCGCTAATCTCCTTTTCCCGGCCCTCGTAAGTGCCGGCAAGCCGCTCGAGAACCTGGGCTTTGATCTCGTCGGTGCGCTGATCGCGCTCGGGCTTGGCGCCGATGGTCAGGGCCGCGGCCAGCTCGTCGGTGGCCACCGAGGCCACCGAGTAGTAGACGTCGTCGCCGTAGTCGGGGAACACCGGGAAGTCGGCTGCCGGCTTGCCTGACTTTCCAGCCTTCTCGGCAAGCTCCTGCTGCGCGGTGCACAACGCGGCGATGAACGGCTTAGCAGCCTCCAAGCCTTGCGCCACAACGGTTTCCGTCGGCGCCTGGGCGCCGCCCTCGACGAGCTCGATGACGTTCTCGGTAGCCTCGGCCTCCACCATCATGATGGCGACGTCGGGACCATCGGAGCCATCGACTTTCCGGCCGGCAACCACCATGTCGAACACCGCCCGCTCGAGCTGCTCGACAGTGGGGAAAGCAACCCAGGTGCCGTCGATGAGCGCCACCCGCACACCCCCGATGGGCCCAGAGAACGGCAGGCCGCCCAGCTGAGTGGAGGCCGAAGCGGCGTTGATCGCCAACACGTCGTAAAGATCGTTGGGATCCAGGCTCAGAATCGTCACCACGACCTGGATCTCGTTGCGCAGCCCGTCGACAAACGACGGACGCAACGGGCGGTCGATGAGCCGGCAGGTCAGGATCGCGTCGGTGGACGGCCGGCCCTCACGACGAAAGAACGAGCCGGGGATCCGACCGGCGGCATACATCCGCTCCTCGACATCGACCGTCAGCGGGAAGAAGTCGAAATGCTCCTTGGGGTTCTTGCTGGCGGTGGTCGCCGACAACAGCATGTTGTCGTCGTCCAGGTAAGCCACCACCGCGCCAGCGGCCTGCAAAGCCAACCGTCCGGTCTCAAAACGGATGGTGCGGGTGCCGAAGCTCCCGTTGTCGATAATGGCGGTCGCCTCGAACACGCCCTCTTCAATTTCAGCTACAGACATAACCGTCCGCACGGCCTCTCTCGTTATTCAGCTGTTTCGGCGCCACGCGCGCAATCCCGGGGGGCTTCCCAAAGAACACAGTCTGAATACGGCTACGGCCATCGATCGAAGCGGCCGACCTGCCCCAGATCCGGAGAGCCCGGCAGCCACTACCGAAGACCGCCCGATACAGACAGGGCAGCGCCCTCGGACGTGCACAGTGACACGCTGGAACGGAACACACGGATCTGCGCGAACCGCACCCTTGCTCGGACCGAACCGGCCCAGAACGCTCCCACTCTACACGGGTTACTAGCGCGGCTAACAGGAGCCGATCCCCCGCGTCGCGCCGCGGGTCAGCGGCGCAGACCAAGCCGTTCAATCAGCGAACGATAACGCTGCACATCAATCGAGGACAGGTACTTAATCAGCCGCCGCCGGCGCCCGACCAGCAGCAGCAACCCCCGCCGCGAGTGATGGTCATGCTTGTGCACCTTGAGGTGCTCGGTCAGGTCCGCGATCCGCTTGGTCAGCAGCGCGATCTGCGCCTCCGGGGACCCGGTATCGGTTTCATGCAGGCCGTAGGAACCCAGAATCTCTTTTTTCTGCTCGGCTGTCAGCGCCACGAGAACATCTCCAGCATCTCCATCGAGGGGTTCGCGATCATTGGGTATTACTAGCGCGGCCACCGCGAACCGCAGCACGCGCCGATGTCGTCGGTGAGTTTAGCAGCTCGTCCAAGCTGGGCTCGTCCAAGCTGGGCTCGTCACTCAGACAGCAGGGCCCGCGCCCGGTCGGTGTCCTGCTCCATCGCGGCGACGAGATCGGCCACCGAGTCAAATTTGCGTTGCCCGCGGATGCGCCCAACGAAGTCCAGCGCTACATGCTGTCCGTACAGGTCGGCGGCGGCGTCGAGAACGAACGCCTCGACGGTGCGGGTGCGTCCGGAAAAAGTCGGGTTGGTGCCAACGGACACCGCGGCCTGATAGCGCTCACCTGGGACCACAGTGCCCGTCACCGGCCCGTGCCCAAGCACGGTGAACCACGCGGCGTACACGCCGTCGGCCGGGATAGCCGAATACATCGGCGGCGCCACATTCGCGGTCGGAAAGCCCAGCTCAGCGCCTCGGCCGTGGCCGCGGACCACCACCCCCTCGACGCGGTGCGGGCGACCCAGCGCTTCGGTCGCCGCCATCATGTCACCAGCGTCCACGCAGGACCGGATGTAGGTCGAGGAGAACGCCACGGTCTCATTGCTGTGGTGCTCGGACAACAGCGACATCGACTCCACCGCAAACCCGAACCGCTGCCCGGCCTGACGCAGCGTGTTGACGTTGCCGGCCGCTTTCTTGCCGAAGGTGAAGTTCTCCCCCACTACCACCTCAACGACATGCAGGTGTTCGACCAGCAGCTCGTGGATGTAGCGGTCCGGTGTGAGCTTCATGAAATCGGTGGTGAACGGCATCACCAGGAATACGTCGATGCCCAACTCCTCGACGAGTTCGGCTCGGTGGGTCAGCGTGGTTAGCTGCGCCGGGTGACTGCCCGGATAAACCACTTCCATCGGGTGCGGGTCGAACGTCATCAACACGGTCGGCACGTTGCGGGTGCGGCCGGCTTTCACCGCGTGCGCGATCAGTTCGGTGTGCCCGCGGTGCACGCCATCGAATACCCCGATGGTGAGCACGCATCTGCCCCAGTCCGTGGGGATCTCGTCTTGTCCCCGCCACCGCTGCACGATCGCAAGCCTACGGCTCCCCTTGACCCGCCGGCGTGCAAGATCTCGATTGCGAGCTGTCCGCGCCGCACCAGGGGTTGCCGAGCAGGACGCCCGAGCGGGCGGTTCCTGCCCAAGGTTGCCTAAACTTTCTGGATGTGACGGCTGACGACGAGCCTGGCGGTCTCACCGCGGTTGCGCAGGATTATTTGAAGGTCATCTGGACTGCGCAGGAGTGGTCGTTGGAAAAGGTCAGCACCAAGATGCTGGCCGAGAAGATCGGCGTGTCCGCCAGCACGGCCTCTGAGTCGATCCGCAAGCTAGCCGAGCAGGGCTTGGTTGACCATGCCAAGTATGGCGCCGTGACCTTGACCGAGTCGGGGCGGCGAGCAGCGCTAGCTATGGTGCGCCGGCACCGGCTGCTGGAGACCTTCCTGGTCAATGAGCTTGGCTACGCCTGGGACGAGGTACACGACGAGGCTGAAGTACTCGAGCACGCAGTATCGGATCGCCTGGTGGCACGCATCGACGCCAAGCTAGGGTTCCCGCGGCGCGACCCGCACGGTGACCCGATCCCGGCTTCCGATGGGCAGGTGCCAACGCCGCCCGCACGTCAGCTGTGGGCATGCCGCGACGGCGACATCGGGACGGTAGCCCGCATCTCTGATGCCGACCCCGAGATGCTGCGCTATTTCGCCAGCGTCGGGATCAACCTCGACTCGCGGGTGCGGATCCTGGCCCGCCGCGAATTCGCCGGGATGATCTCGGTGGCGATCGAATCAGCAGACGCCGCGGCGACCACCGTCGAACTCGGCAGCCCAGCAGCCCGGGCGATCTGGGTGGTGGCCTAGCCCTACCAGCGGTGGTCGCAAGCGCGGCGAAACCCGGGCGCAGCGGGCCGCCGCCAAACAACCCAGCGGTGGTCGCAAGCGCGGCGAAACCCGGGCGCAGCGGGCCGCCGCCACAGGGCTCAGCGGTTGGCCCGCTGATAGGCGGTGACGACGGCGGCACCGCCTAGCCCGATGTTGTGTTGCAGTGCGGCGGTCACATTGTCGACCTGTCGCTTGTCGGCGGCACCCCGCAGCTGCCAGGTCAGTTCGGCGCATTGCGCCAATCCAGTCGCCCCCAGCGGATGCCCTTTGGAAATCAAGCCACCGGACGGATTCACCACCCAACGTCCGCCGTAGGTGGTGTCGCCGTTGTCGATCAGCTTGGGCGCCTCGCCTGGGCCACACAAGCCGAGGGCTTCGTAGAGCAGTAACTCGTTGGCCGAAAAGCAGTCGTGCAGCTCGATCACCTGGAAGTCCTCGGGGCCAAGTCCGGATTGGTCGTAGACTTGTTGCGCCGCTTGAACGTTCATGTCGTAGCCGATGAGACCCTTGGCGGTCCCGTCGAAGGTCGATGTGAAGTCGGTCGTCATGGCCTGGCCGACGATCTCCACCGCCTGACCGGCCAGCCCGTGCTTGTCGACGTACGACTCCGAGGCCAGGATTGCCGCGCCCGAACCGTCCGATGTCGGTGAGCATTGCAGCTTGGTGAGCGGATCGGAGATCATCCGCGCCGCCAGGATGTCATCGAGCGTATAGGAGTCCTGGAACTGCGCGTACGGGTTGTTCACCGAGTGTTTGTGGTTCTTGTAGCCAATCTTGGCAAAGTGCTCCGCGGTAGTGCCGTATTGCCTCATATGCTCGCGGCCCGCGGCGCCGAACATCCACGGCGCGACGGGCATCGCGAACTCATCGATCTCCGCCATCGCCTTGACATGCTTGGCCATCGGCGATTCGCGGTCCTGGGCACCACCGCTCAACGAGCCGGGCTGCATCTTCTCAAAGCCCAACGCAATGGTGCAGTCGGCGATCCCGCCGCGGATGGCCTGCGCCGCCAGGAAAAGCGCCGTTGAGCCGGTTGAGCAGTTGTTGTTGACGTTGACGATCGGAATCCCGGTCATGCCCAGCTCATAGAGCGCCCGCTGCCCGGACGTCGAGTCGCCGGCGACGTAGCCGACATAACCCTGCTGCACCTCGCGGTAGTCGATGCCGGCGTCATTAAGCGCGTTGGTCCCCGACTCCCTCGCCATGTCGGGGTAGTCCCAGCCCTCACGACGGCCGGGCTTCTCGAACTTCGTCATGCCAACACCGACGACGTAAACCTTGTTCGACATCTTTGTCCCTTCCGAACGTCTATTCCTGACAGTGTGCGCTCGCGGTTTTCAGTGTGCGCGGAGGGTGCTCTCACCGCGAAAGCTGCGCCCTGGATGCACGCTCAAAGCCCCAGACGCACAGTCTGATCATCCGCCGGCGCGCATCGTCGCTGGGCGCAACACCACCACCGACTTGGTCCGCGGGCCCTCGTCACGCAGTAGTGCGATCACTCGGCCGTCGGCGTCGCTCGCGGCATAGATGCCGTCGATACCGGCCGACGAAAGTGGTCGCCCGTTGCTGGTTGCCTCGACCTCACTAACGGTGAGGTCACGGCGCGGAAACATCAGCAAACAGGTTTCGTCTAGCGTCCAGCTCAACCGCGGCAGCTCCGCCAGGTCCTCGAGTGACCGCGCCTGCTCCAGCTCGAAACGGCCCACCCGGGTGCGCCGCAACGAGGTCAGATGCCCGCCCACCCCGAGCGCATCGCCGAGGTCGCGGGCCAGCGCACGAATGTAGGTTCCCGAGGAGCAGTCGACTTCGACATCAACATCGACGAGCTGACCGTGGGATCGGACGGCCTGCACCTCGAACCGGTCAATGCGTACCGGCCGGGCTTGCAGCTCGACGGCATGGCCCTCGCGGACCAGTCGATAAGCACGACGGCCATCGACCTTGATAGCGCTGACCGCCGACGGCACCTGCAAGATGTCACCGCGCAGCCCGCCGACCGCAGCGGCGATCGCCTCATCTGTCACGTGCTGGGCCGAGACACACTGCAGCAGTTCACCTTCGGCGTCCTCGGTAGATGTGGTCTGACCTAGGCGGATGGTGGCGGCGTATCCTTTCGAGGCCCCGGTCAGCAGGCCCAGGATCTTGGTAGCACGCTCGACCCCAAGCACCAGCACACCGGTGGCCATCGGGTCCAGCGTTCCCGCGTGTCCTACCTTGCGGGTGCAAAATATTCGACGGCAACGTGCCACCACGTCGTGACTGGTCATCCCGGCCGGCTTGTCAACAACGACGATTCCCGGATCGCTCATAGCACGATTGCGGTCAGCACCAGCCCGCGGTCAACCGACCACTTACCGGTCAGCGCCGTCAGCGGTGGACCCGACAGCGCCGATCCGTCGACCAGGATCCGAGACACGAAACCGCCCGACAAACCCAGACTGTCCACGTCAAAAGTGATGTGGGCGTCCTCGAAACCCAACCATCTTTTAGTCAGCGGAAACCACGCTTTGTATGTTGCCTCCTTAGCGCAGAACAGGATTCGGTCCCAATGCAGTCCCGACGGCAGCTTCCGGCGCATTTCGCTGCGCTCCTCCGGCAGGCTGATGGCATCCAGCACGCCGTTCGGCAACACGTCATGAGGTTCGGCGTCGATGCCCACTGAGCGCACCGCGGCACTGCGCCCCACGACGGCGCCGCGATAGCCCGCGCAGTGGGTGAGACTCCCCACCACGCCGTCTGGCCAGCATGGTTCGCCCTTGTCTCCCTTGAGAATTGGCACAGGCGGCACGCCGAGCCGAGCCAATGCGATCCGGGCGCAGTGACGGACGGTGATGAATTCGTTGCGCCGTTTAGCAACCGACTTGGCAATCAACGGTTCCTCTTCGGGCAGCGGGGTAAGACCAGGTGGGTCGGAGTACAACTCCGCATACTCCAGCTCCTGCGACGCGTAGTCGGGCAGCACCCATGACACCAGCATGCTCATCGTCATCGTGACTGCCGCTGCCGCAATCGTTCCCGGAACTGCGTAGCCTGTGCCCGCATTTCGGGAGTAATCACGAAGTGACCGCCGAAGTCGTTGAGGTAGCCGGGCGCGTACTGGGGATCCGGCAACACCTGGCGCAGCCAGCTATAGGGCTTGCGGCGCCCCCATTCCCGCGGGTAACCCACCGATACCTCTTCGAAACGCACCTCGTCATACCAGGTGGTACGCGGAATGTGTAGATGGCCGTAGACCGAACAGATCGCGTTGTAGCGGGTATGCCAGTCAGCGGTTTTGGTGGTTCCGCACCACAGCGAAAATTCCGGATAGAACAACGCGTTGCAGGGCTCGCGTACCAACGGAAAATGGTTGACCAGCACGGTCGGCGTCATCCAGTCGAGTTGTTCGAGACGAGCCCGGGTGACGTCGAGCCGGTCGCGACACCACGCCTCGCGAGTGGCGTACGGCTCGGGTGAGAGCAGGTATTCGTCGGTAGCCACCACGTTGCGGTCCCGCGCGATGGCCAAACCCTCGGCCTTGCTGTCGGCGCCGGCAGGTAAAAAGGTGTAGTCGTAGAGCAAAAACATCGGCACGATCGTGGCCGGGCCGCCGCGCTCCGTCCACACCGGGAACGGATGCTCGGGCGTGACGACGCCCATCTCGTCGCACATCGTGACCAGGTACTCGTAGCGCGCCCGGCCGAAAATCTGCATCGGATCCCGGTTAGTCGTCCACAGCTCGTGGTTGCCGGGCACCCAAATCACCTTGGCGAAGCGCCGCCGCAGCAGGTCAAGCGTCCAACGAATCTCGTCGGTGCGTTCAGCGACGTCGCCGGCGACGATCAGCCAATCCTCTGGCGACGACGGGTGCAGCGATTCGGCGACCGGCTTATTACCGACGTGACCGGTGTGCAGGTCGGAGATTGCCCACAGCGTCGGCTCTCCCCCGCACGTCGGCTCCTGTGTTGCCACGGTTGCCCAGCCTAGCGTCGCGACCCGGTCTACACTCCCGGCAAGGGACCGCAGAGGGGTTGGGAGTGCCGTGTTCACCAGGGTCCGTCTGATCGGAGCACTCGCTGCGTTGATCACAGCGGTCATCGGGGGCACGGTGGGCGCCCAGGGCTCCCCGCCGCCAACCACCAGCGGGACCGTGCAGCTGCGCTCGACCGGCGAGCCGATGGAAACCACCATGAAGAGCCCGATCGTGGCGACCACCGACCCGCGCCCGTTCGACCCCTGTGAGGACATCCCGTTCGATGCCGTGCAGCGACTCGGACTGACGTTCACGCCCCCCGAACATGAGGACGGGCTGCGCTGCCGCTACGACGCCGGTAACTATCAGCTGGCCATCGAGGCCATCATCTGGCGCACGTACGCACAGACGCTGCCCCCTGATGCCGTCGAGACCACGATCAACGGCCACCGCGCCGCACAGTACTGGGTCATGAAGCCGACCTATCACAACAGCTTCTGGTACTACTCCTGCATGGTGACGTTCAAGACCAGCTACGGGGTAATCCAGCAGGCGCTGTTCTACTCGACGATCTACTCGCACCCCTCGGACTCGGGAGTCGACTGCCCGTCCACCAACCTGCAACGGGCGAACGACCTCGCCCCGTACTACAAGTTCTAAAGCGTGTCGGCCAGTCTTACCCTGGGGTCGTGCGCACCTTGACCACGCACGTCGGCGGCAATGCTGCCGGCGGGCTGTTGGGACTGCCGCGGGCAACCACCCGCTACACCGTGCGCCGAGTCCACGTCCCGATGCGCGACGGCATCGGACTGGTTGCCGACCACTACGCACCGCTCACGTCGAGCCCCGCTGGCACCGTGCTGGTCCGGGGACCCTATGGACGTCGGCTGCCGTTTTCGTTGATATTTGGCAGGCTGTACGCCGCCCGCGGCTACCACGTCGTGCTGCAAAGCGTGCGCGGGACGTTCGGGTCAGGCGGCGTGTTCGAGCCAATGATCAACGAGGCCGCCGACGGCGCCGACACCGTGACCTGGCTGCGTCAACAGCCCTGGTTCACCGGACGGTTCGGCACCGTCGGACTGTCCTACCTGGGGTTCACCCAGTGGGCGCTGCTGCACGATCCGCCGCCGGAACTGGCCGCGGCGGTCATCACCGCGGCTCCGCACGATTTCCACGCCTCGGTGTGGGATACCGGCTCGTTCACCATCAACGATTTTCTGGGCTGGAGCGATCTGATTTCGCACCAGGAGGATCGGCGGCGCATCCGCAGCGGCATCCGCCAGCTGCGGGCGCGGCGGAAGGTGGCACGCGCAGCCGGCGACGTTCCGCTGGGTGCTGCAGCCAGGACCCTGCTTGGCACGGGTGCTCCGTGGTTCGAATCGTGGGTCGAACACTGCGACCACAACGATCCGTTCTGGACGCAGATGCGGCTGCACGCCGCGCTGGACCGCGTTGAGGTGCCGGTGTTGCTGGTAGGTGGCTGGCAAGACATATTCCTGCGGCAAACACTGCAGCAGTACCGGCAGCTGCGCGACCGCGACGTCCATGTCGCGCTGACGATCGGGCCCTGGACACACACTCAGATGCTCACCAAGGGACTGGCCATCAACGCTCGGGAATCGTTGGCTTGGCTGGACACTCACCTGGGCGAGGCGCCGGCCCGACGCAGGCGCAGCACGGTCCGGGTTTTCGTCGCCGGCCAGGGCTGGCGCAACCTACCTGATTGGCCGCCCGCTACCACTGACCGCGTGCTGTATCTGGCGCCAGGCGGCCGCCTCAGCGAGACCGCGCCGGTCCCGCGGCGGACGCCGGCGACATTTCGCTGTGACCCCGCCGACCCGACACCGACCACCGGCGGTCCAATGCTGTTGCCGTCCGGTGGTTATCGCGACGACAGCCGCCTGGCGCTGCGCGACGACGTGCTCGCCTACACCGGCGCCCCCCTCACCCAGGATCTGTACGTGTACGGAAACCCGGTAGTCGAGTTGGCGCACTCTTCGGACAATCCCAACGTCGACCTGTTCGTCCGGGTGAGCGAGGTCGACGCCAAGGGCCGGTCACGCAACGTCAGCGACAGCTACCGGCGGCTGAGCCCCGCGCAGCACGTGCCGGACTTGCAGAATCTGGTCAGCATCGAACTCGACGCGATCGCCCACCGCTTTAGTGCCGGATCACGCATCCGGGTCCTAGTAGCCGGCAGCTGGTTCCCCCGCTACGCGCGCAACCTCGGCACGCAAGAACCGATGCTGGCGGCCCGGCAGCTGACACCGGCCACCCATGCGGTGCATTTCGGCCCCTCCCGGCTGGTGCTTCCCATCGGCCAGCGCGACCCGTCAGCCGACCGCGTCACGGACCCGGTCGGCGACGCCGGTTAGCGCGGCGTCGGCGTGCACGGGTGTCCCCAATGCTGGGTGCACCGGCAGCTGCACCCAGCTGGTGCAGCCCGCGTACTCGGGGGCGCGGGTGAGTCGCACCGGCTCGACCAAGGGAATCGCGGATACCACCAGCACCGCGAGTTTGTGTTTGGGCCGGAAGTCCAGCCGGTCGGTGCGGACCGACTCGGCGGTCCAGATGTGCAGATCCGCAATCCCCCCGAGACCATCGGGCCGGTTAACCGGCAGTGCGGCAACAACTTTCGCTGCAGCCCGCACTACAAGATGCTCGTCGGTGCTGTCGGCGGCCGCAGCTGCCAGTAAGTCTTGATGCTCGGGCCGGACCCGCTCCGCATGGCTGTGGGCGACCGTCGGAAACAGCAAGAACTCCTGGGCCGCCACCTCGAAGCGCTTTTCCCGAATACCGCCCTTGCGTAGCAGCACACGCTGACGACCATCCAGCAGTGCGTGCACCACCGCGCTCCACTCCTTCAGCGCAGGCGTCACTGCGATCCCGCGAGCCGGGCGATGACTTCGGGGCGGCGCAATGGCGGCACGGTCTTCGGCGGCTGGCGCCGCGGCGGCAGCGCACCCAGCAATCGCGTCGTCGTCACGGTGACCTCGGCGACCGCCGCCTCGAACGCCTCGGCATTCGCCGCTGACGGGTGGGTGATGCCGCTGACCTTGCGCACATACTGACGCGCTGCCGCCGCGATCTCTTCCGCCGTGGCCGCGGGCTGCAACCCGCGCAGTTCGGTGATGTTCCGGCACATGCCTACCACGATAGGTGCGGGATCGCTTCGGTACAGCCCACCAGATATAAACCACGGCGAGGATCCTCCCGCCCCCTGACCGACGCCGAGACCGACGATGGCGTCGACGTCGTCATCGTCACCGGCGCGGATCCGGTGTCTTGCGCCGGGCTGGATCTCAAAGAGCTGGACGGACATTCGACGCTGCCCGACATCTCGCCGCCCGGCGAATGCGGACTGGTGCACGTCTGTGACGGTGCGCGACCATCACGATCGGGGCGAAGCCGTCCATAGACCGCCGCGTTCCGACGACGAGGTCGGCGGGTAGACTGCGCGATCCATGGGACGCAACGAGCGAGGCGTGACTCGCCAGGAAGACGACTTCTCCGCCTGGTACAACGAGGTCGTCGCGAAGGCAGGACTGGTCGATCGAGGGCCCGCCAAGGGAACCATGGTGATTCGCCCGTACGGCTACCGAATTTGGGAGCTGTTGCAGGCCGAGCTTGATGGCATGATCAAGGAACTCGGGCACGAAAATGCCTACTTCCCGATGCTGATCCCGGAAAGCTACTTCAACCGGGAAGCCGAACATGTCGAAGGGTTCAACCCGGAACTGGCGGTCGTCACCCATGCCGGCGGCAAGGAGCTCGCCGAGCCACTTGTGATCCGTCCCACCTCCGAAACCGTCATCGGCGACATGATGGCCAAATGGATCACCTCCCACCGCGACCTACCGCTGCGGTTGAACCAGTGGGCGAATGTAGTCCGTTGGGAACTTCGGCCGCGAATGCTGCTGCGCACGACCGAGTTTCTGTGGCAAGAAGCTCACTCGGCGCACGCCGAGAAGTCCGATGCCCTCCGCGAAACTTTGCTCGCGCTGGACATCTACACCACGTTGGCTCGTGACATGGCCGCCATTCCGGTTGTTCCCGGGGAGAAGACCGCCGGGGAGCGGTTCGCCGGTGCGCTCAACACCTACACCATCGAAGCGATGATGCGCGACGGGAAGGCGTTGCAATCCGGGACCACCCATTACTTGGGCGACAACTTCGCCCGGGCTTTCGACATCCGCTACACCACCGCCGAAGAACAACAAGCATTCGTGCATACGACGTCTTTTGGGCTAAGTACCCGGATGGTCGGGGCTATCGTGATGGTCCACGGCGATGACAAGGGCCTCGTTCTCCCGCCCCGAGTGGCCCCCTACCAAGTTGTCATCGTGCCAATCACTAGCGGCAACAAGGCATCCGAGGTCGAACATGCCGCCGCGGACCTGGCGCGACGCCTGCAAGCCGCCGGGGTTCGCACACATGTGGATGCGCGTCCCCAGCTGACGCCCGGCTGGAAGTACAACGACTGGGAGCTCCGCGGGGTACCGATCCGCCTCGAACTCGGCCCCCGCGACCTCGAAGCCGGAACCACGGTCATGGTCAGGCGCATCGGTGAGAAAGCCAAACAACCCATTTCCATCGCAGCTGCCCCGACCGAAATCCCCGGCGTCCTCGACGAGTTCCAACGCGACATGCTGAAGCGTGCCACCCAATTCCGGGACGATCACACCACACTGGTCGACAACTGGGACGCTTTCGCAATGACCGTCACCACCGGATGGGCACTTGCCCTGCATTGCGGCAACCCGCAGTGCGAAGACGACATCAAAGCCGAAACAGCGGCCACCCCCCGATGCATACCTCAGCAAGGCGCCCCCGCTACCGGACGCTGCATACGCTGCGACGCGCCATCTGCTTACGACAAGCGAGTCATCTTCGCGCGAGCCTACTGATCGGCGGCCCTGCCAGCATCACGTCGTTAGCCAAACGCTGCCCGCAGTGCGGTCACCACATCATCGATCGGGCCCGTGGTCGAATAGCCGGCGGCCAGCCGGTGGCCACCGCCACCGAACCCAGACGCAACCGCCGCCAGATCCACGGCGGTCTTGGCTCGCATCGACACCGACCACCGTTGCGGGTCGACCTCCTTGAACACCACCGCCACCTCGGCCTGCTGGGTGGTGCGCACGATGTCGACGATGCTCTCGACCTCCTCTGGGCGTGAACTCACCCAGTCCTGGTTGTCGACGACCGCGTAGACCAGGCCGCGACCGCCGACCGCGTCGGGCAGCAACTGCGCGGAGCCCAGCACCCGCGACAGCAGCGGCAGCCAGGCAAACGGATGGCTGTCGATCAGTGTTCGGCTCACCGCGGCGTTATCCACGCCGATGTCGACCAGCCGAGCCGCTAGTCGCAGGGCGCGCGCGCTGCCCCAGCGGAATGACCCGGTGTCCGTCGTCAGCCCGGCGTAGATGCAGTGTGCGACCTCGGGCTCGATCGGCTTGCCCCACGCGTCGAGAAGTTCAGCAACCAACATTGTGGTGGAATCCGCCGACGAATCGACGAAATTCGCGGTGCCGAACATGTCGTTGGATGCGTGGTGATCAATGACCAGCAGCTGCTGAGTCGGGGTAGCGAAGTCACTGAGCCTGCCAAGCCGATTGACACTCGGAACGTCAACGGTCACAACCAAATCGACATCGCGGCGCATCATGTCGGGGCTCACCAGCAGGTGGCAGCCGGGCAGCGACCGCAGCGACTCCGGCAGCGCCTCCGGTGCGGCGAAACTGACTTCGACCTGCTTGCCGCACCTGTCCAACACCAGGGCCAGGGCCAGTCCGGCGCCGATGGTATCTGCGTCGGGATGAATGTGACAGATCACCCCGATCGTCGTCGCGGCCGACAGCAACTCAGCTGCGCCGACGGCATCCACAGGTGCCCGCGTGAGCGCGGCACCGACCAGCTCAGTCTTCGGTTCGATCGTCGTCATCGGTGTCCTCAATATCGACCCCGTCCAGTCCCGCCGCCGACCCCTTGTCACGGTACGGATCGGCCTCCCCCGCCGGCTTGGCGCGCAGGCGGACCTGCGCCACATCGGCATCCGCGGCGCGTGCGCGCGCCAGCAACTCTTCCATCCGCGCCACGCTGTCAGACGTCGTGTCCCGGGTGAACATCAGGGTCGGAGTGAAGCGCACACCGGTACCTGCCCCGACCTTGCTGCGCAGCGTGCCCTTGGCCCGGTCCAGCGCAGCGGCGGCGGCAGCGTAGTCGGGCTCGGCGTCCAGCGTGCGCCCCATCACCGTGTAAAACACCGTCGCGTCGTGCAGGTCCGCGGTCACCTTCGCATCGACGATGGTCACCCCGTCCAGCCCCGGATCCTTGATCTCGAACTCAATGGCCGAGGCGACGATCGTGCAGATCCGCTTGGCCAGCCGACGCGCACGAGCCTGATCAGCCACGAAGGACGTTCCTACGCACGTCAGATGGCCTTCTTCACTTCGTTCATCAGGCGCGTGCCTTCTCTACCAGTTCGTAGGACTCGATGACATCACCCTCCTTGATATCCGAGTAGCCCAACGTCATACCGCACTCGAAGCCCTCGCGCACCTCGGTCACGTCATCCTTTTCCCGACGCAGCGAAGTCACCGTGAGGTTGTCGGTGACCACGATGTTGTCTCGCAGCAGCCGGGCCTTGGCGTTGCGCCGCACCACACCCGAGCTGATCATGCAGCCGGCGATGATGCCGACCTTCGAGGAACGGAACAGCGCCCGGATCTCGGCACGACCCAGCTGGTTCTCCTCGTAAATCGGTTTGAGCATGCCACGCAGGGCCTTTTCGATCTCGTCGATCGCTTGGTAGATCACCGAGTAGTAGCGGATCTCCACGCCCTCGCGGTTGGCCAGCTCGGTGGCTTTGCCTTCGGCGCGCACGTTGAAGCCGATGATGATCGCATCCGAGGCCGACGCCAAGTTGACGTTGGTCTCGGTGATGCCGCCGACGCCGCGGTCGATGACACGCAGCGCGACCTCGTCGTCGACCTGGATGCCCATCAGCGCCTCTTCCAGCGCCTCGACCGTACCGGCGTTGTCGCCCTTGAGGATCAGGTTCAGCTGGCTGGTTTCCTTCAGCGCCGAGTCCAGGTCCTCCAGGCTGATCCGCTTGCGCGAACGCGCCGCCAGGGCGTTGCGCTTGCGGGCGCTGCGCCGGTCGGCGATCTGGCGGGCGATGCGGTCCTCGTCGACGACCAGGAAGTTGTCACCGGCGCCGGGCACCGACGTGAACCCGATGACCTGCACCGGACGCGACGGCAGCGCCGCCTCAACGTCCTCACCGTGTTCGTCGACCATGCGGCGGACCCGGCCGTACGCGTCGCCGGCGACGACCGAGTCGCCGACGCGCAGCGTGCCGCGTTGCACCAGCACCGTGGCGACCGGACCCCGACCGCGGTCCAAGTGCGCCTCGATCGCCACACCCTGGGCCTCCATGTCGGGGTTGGCTCGCAAGTCCAAGGCGGCATCGGCGGTCAGCAGCACCGCCTCGAGCAGGGCCTCGATGTTGGTGCCCACCTTCGCCGAGATGTCGACGAACATGGTGTCGCCACCGAAATCCTCTGCCACCAAACCGTATTCGGTGAGCTGGCCGCGGATCTTGGCCGGGTCGGCACCTTCCTTGTCGATCTTGTTGACCGCCACCACGATCGGCACGTCAGCGGCCTGCGCATGGTTGATGGCCTCCACCGTCTGCGGCATCACGCCGTCGTCGGCGGCGACCACCAGGATCGCGATGTCGGTGGCCTTGGCGCCGCGGGCACGCATGGCGGTGAACGCCTCGTGACCCGGGGTGTCGATGAAGGTGATCAGCCGCTCGCTGCCGTCGAGGCCGACTCCGACCTGGTAAGCACCGATGTGCTGGGTGATGCCGCCGGCCTCGGCTTCGCGGACGTTGGCCTTGCGGATGGTGTCCAGCAGGCGGGTCTTGCCGTGGTCGACGTGGCCCATCACGGTCACGACCGGCGGACGTGTCTGCAGTTCGTCCTCGCCGCCCTGGTCCTCGCCGTAGGTGAGGTCGAAGGATTCCAGCAGCTCGCGGTCTTCGTCCTCGGGGCTAACGACCTGAACGTTGTAGTTCATTTCGCTGCCCAGCAACTCGAGCGTCTCGTCGCCCACCGACTGGGTGGCCGTCACCATCTCGCCGAGATTGAACAGTGCCTGCACCAGTGCAGCCGGGTTGGCGTCGATCTTTTCGGCGAAATCCGAGAGGGATGCTCCGCGCGCCAATCGGATCGTCTCACCGTTGCCGTGCGGTAACCGCACACCACCGACGACCGGCGCCTGCATGTTTTCGTACTCGGCGCGTTTTGCACGCTTGGACTTGCGACCGCGCCGAGGCGCACCGCCCGGACGGCCAAACGCGCCGGCCGCACCGCCGCGCTGCCCGGGCCGACCACCACCACCGCCGCCGCCAGGGCCGCCGCCACCGGGACGACCCGAAAACCTCCCGGGCCGCCGCCCGGTGCGGCGCCTACGCTCCCGCCGCGGTAGTTACCGCCACCCGCGTCGGCACGACCGCCACCGGGACCGCCGGCCGGCCCCACCGGGTCGGGGCGCGCCGGTACGTGGTGGACGGGGTCCACCAGATGCACCTGCGGGGCGCGGCGGCATGCTGCTCGGCGAGGCGCCTGGGCGTGGCGCCCSGGCCGGGCCGCTCCGGGGCGGGGCGCCACCGGACGCGGGATAGGCCGGTCGACAGGTTGCGCCGACGAGAACGGGTTGTTGCCGACGCGTGGGGGACGAACCCCCGGCTTGGGTGCCGGCCCGGGGCGCGGTCCGGCCGACGTCCCCGGAGGGGGCGCCGCTGGGCTGGCCTGTTGGCCGGAATCTGCGCTGTCGGCTGCCCCGAAGGCGGCACCGACGGCCGTCCCGCGGGCGACGCGGGTGCCTCGCGGGGCGCCGTTGGGGGGCCTGGCCAGCCGCCGTGGGCGCCACCGCCGCGGAATCAGCGGCCGGTGCCGACGCAGCAGTCGCCGCGCCGTTGCCGGCGACCTTTTCAATCGCTTTGTCGAGGGCCCGGTCAAGGGTTCGGTCGAGCGACTCGTCGAGGCGTTTGGCCGGGGCTTTTGCGGCCACCTTTTCGGCGCCCTTATCCGCGGCCGGTTTGCTGCCGCCAAACGATTCGCGGAGCCGGCGAGCGACCGGTGCCTCGACCGTCGACGATGCGGACTTGACGAATTCGCCCTGCTCATTCAGCCGGGCGAGGACTTCTTTGCTGGTAACACCGAGTTCCTTAGCCAACTCGTGTACGCGGGCCTTACCTGCCACTACATCTCCTGTCTATGAGGCGACAGTGGTGGGCCGCGCCTCGGGTATTAGCTGTAACGCATCGCGATGGGGGTCATCGGGACTTCACGGTGTGCTCATATTCTTTGCTACCTGTTCTGTTGCCGGGACGATCGGGCGCACTGAGAAACTCTATGTGCTCGACCACCGCGGATGTGTCCGGTGAACCGGCGATGCGCAGCGCCCTGGTGAAAGCCCGCCGCCGAATCGCTTGTTGCACGCACTGCCTGTTGGGATGCAACCACGCGCCCCGCCCTGGAAGGCTACTCGCTATGTCAACGATCACGGCATAACTGCCGTTCCCGGTTGACACCGCAACCACCCGAAGCAGTTCGACGGCCAGCTCTCGCTTTCGGCACCCGACACACGTCCGCACCGGTCCATCGGTGTGGTGATGGGCCGAAGCCGAAGGCTCACGCTGGATCACGGCTCAGTCTAGCGTTACCGCGCCGTTGGTCAGAACCACCCGGGCTGCGCTCGAACCAAATTGCCCAGCCCGCCCCCTGGCCGCTGCGCTAGGTTAATGGGCCACCCCATGGCTGGCATTCTGTTCGGGCTGGCCCGCCGAGCGCGGCGGCGCATCACCGCGAATGTCGATACGCCACCCGGTAAGCCGGGCGGCTAGCCGCGCGTTCTGCCCTTCCTTGCCGATGGCCAGCGACAACTGAAAGTCGGGAACCACCACGCGGGCCGCCCGGGCAGTCTGATCGATAACCGACACCGAGACCACCTTCGCGGGTGACAACGCGTTGGCGACGAAACGGGCCGGGTCTTCGTCGTAGTCGATGATGTCGATCTTCTCGCCGGAAAGCTCGCTCATCACGTTGCGGACCCGTTGGCCCATCGGACCGATACAGGCCCCTTTGGCATTCAAGCCCGGAACGTGGGAGGTCACCGCGATCTTGGACCGGTGGCCGGCCTCCCGGGCCACCGCCACGATCTCCACCGAGCCGTCGGCGATCTCCGGGACTTCCAACGAGAAGAGTTTGCGTACCAGGTTGGGGTGGGTGCGAGACAAGGTGATCAACGGCTCCCGCGCCCCGCGAGTCACCCCGACTACGTAGCACCGCAGCCGGTTGCCATGCTCGTAGCTCTCGCCGGGGACCTGTTCAGCTGCCGGGATCACACCTTCGGAGGCCTTGGTCTCGCTGCCCATCCGGACCACGACTAGTCCACGGGCATTAGCCCGGCTGTCGCGCTGGATCACACCCGCGACAATCTCACCCTCGCGGGTGGAAAACTCGCCGTAAGTGCGCTCATTTTCGGCGTCGCGAAATCGTTGCAGCATTACCTGGCGCGCGGTAGTAGCCGCGATACGGCCAAAACCCTCCGGCGTGTCATCCCATTCACTGATGACATTGCCGTCGTCATCGACCTCGCGGGCGATCACCCGCACGACGCCGGTTTTGCGGTCGATGTCGATACGCGCATCCATCTGGTGACCCTGGGTATGCCGGTAGGCGGTCAGCAGGGCAGACCTGATCGTGTCGAGCAACTCATTGACCGAGATACCCCGATCCACCTCGATGGCATGTAGCGCGGCCATGTCGATGTTCATCAGCGCCGCTCCTCTTCATCGCTCTTTCGCTCTGCATCGTCGCCGGCGCGGTTCATGCTCCGGCCTCCGTTCTGCGGGCCTGCCCCCTGACCACCCCAGTCGCTAGTTCCAACTCCGCTTGTGTAGGTGGTGAAAACTCCACCTGGACAACAGCTTTCACGATTTCAACAAGCGGGATCGCGCGCACCACCCAGTCGCGGCCTTCGCGGACCACCAACGCCACCGTGTCGCCGCACGTCTGCCCGACTCGACCGGTCAGCTGCGATCCGTCCGACAAGGCCAGTTCAACCTTGCGGCCGCGGGCGCGGCGGAAGTGTTTCTCACTGGTCAGCGGTCGTTCCACACCGGGCGAGCTGACCTCGAGGACGTAGCGGTCCGCGATGTTATCCAGGCCGTCCAGTAAGGCCGATGCCGAACGCGACAGGGTGGCTATGGTGTCCAGATCGAGGGCTGTGTCACCGTCGGCAATCACGGTAATCCGGGGCGGTTGGGACCGAGCGTCGATGACCACGTCCTCGATCTCGTAACCGGCACGCGCGAACTCTCCACCGAGCAGCTCGATTACCTGTGTCTGCGAAGGTAGCCCGGTGCTCACGGCGAGCTCCTCATCTTGAGTTGTCGGCGGAATCCAATGGCCAACGATACGCCAGGAATCGTGAATAACGACGTGATCGTGTCGTCAAGGTCACCTCATCGTGCCTCATCGTGCCTGCGCCGGTCCCAATGGCAGGATGTTGGGCGTGCGCAGCGCAGTACCCGTCATCAACAGGCGCGGTGTGCTCGCCGGTGGTGCCGCTCTCGCTGTGCTTGGGGTGTGCGTCTCCGCCTGCAGCGAGTCCCCGTCCAAGACCCCAGGGGTTGAAGAGCTACTAGGTCCGTTGGACCAGGCCAGACGCGATAGCGCGCTGGCCTCCGCCGCCGCGGCGGCCGTCGGCAACCCGCCGCAGATCGCTGCCGCGCTGGCCGTAGTCGCCACCCAACGCGCCGCGCATGCCCGCGCACTGGCCACCGAGATCTCCCGGGCCACCGGCAAGCTCGCCACCTCCCCGAGCGAGACGACCAGCACTGGCCCCAGCCCAACCGGCCCGCCGCCGGAACCACCACCACCGCCACCGGTATCGGACGTGATCGATGCGCTGCGCACCTCAGCGGAGGGTGCCAGTCGCCTCGTCGCCACCTCATCGGGCTACCGGGCGGGCCTGCTGGCCTCCATAGCCGCTTCCTGCATGGCGTCCTACATGGTTGCGCTGGTTCCCGGAGGTCCTTCGATATGACCTCCATTGAGCCCAACGCACCCACCCCGGTCGCGACACCCAAGCGCACCCCGGTTGGTAAGGACTCCGACAACGCCGCGCTGAGCGAAGCGCTTGCCGTCGAGCACTCGACCATTTACGGCTACGGCATCGTGTCGGCGCTATCGCCCCCGAGTGTCAACAACCTGGTGGTGGACGCCCTGACCCAGCATCGCCAACGTCGCGACGATGTCATCGCGATGCTGACCGCCCGACGAATCACTCCTCCAGTCGCCGCCTCCGGCTACCAGTTGCCCATGCTGGTCGGCAGCGCGGCTGATGCAGCGCGCCTGGCCGCGCGGATGGAGAACGACGCAGCGACAGCCTGGCGGGCCGTCACCGAGCATGCCGAGACCGCCGATGACCGCGCGTTCGCCGCGACGGCCCTAGCCCAGAGCGCGGTCATGGCCGCCCGATGGAACAAAGTGCTGGGCGCCTGGCCCATCACCACCGCCTTCCCGGGCGGCAACGAATAGCGCCGGCTGGCGATCCGACGGCGGCCTACAGCTCGCCGGCGTCGATCGCTTCCTTGACCTCCTGCGCGTGGGCGACCTGCTCGGGGGTGTACCCAATGAGCACCGCTGCGCCGCCGACGATGACGGCCGCTCCGGCCACCCACAGCAGGCCGTAGGTGTAGCCGTGGTCAAGTGCATGCAGCTGCGCGTCGTTCATGAACTTCACCGGGCCGGTGGTGCCGCCCAGGTACAGCGTGCGCGAGGTGATCACCGCCTGAATGACGGCCAGCACGAGGGGCCCGCCGAGGCTTTGCAGCATTAGCGCGATCGCCGACACCGGGCCGATCCGGTCGAAACCTACGCCGGCGATGGCCGACAGGGTCAGCGGGACGACGGCCATGCCGATGCCGATGCCACCAACGACGATGGGCGCCAACAGGTTGGGGAAGTAGGGAACGCCACGGTTCATGAACGCCCAGCCGTACAGCATCGCGACCACCAGCAGCCAGCCACCACCGATCGTCAACACCCGTGGCGAAAACCGGGACACCAGTTGTGAGGACACGCCCAGGCCGATTCCCATCGCGATGACGAACGGGATAAAGCCGACGCCCGCGCGCAGCGCGCTGTAGCCCAAGATGTCCTGCACGTAGAGGCCGATGGACACGGTCAGGCTGAACATGACGCCACCGGCCAGGAAGATCGCGATGAAGGTGACCAGCCGGTTGCGGTCGCGGAACAGGTCAAACGGTACGACGGGGCTTTCGGCGGTACGTTCCACGACGGCAAAGGCGATAGCGGCGGCCAATGCCACCACGCCCGAACCGATCGTGGTCAGCGAAATCCAACCCCTCTCCGGTCCCATCGAGAAGGCGAAAACGGCGGCGGTGCAAGCCAGCGTGGCCAGAATGGCCCCGGCCGCGTCCAGCTTCATCCGTTCCTTGTTGGTCTCCTGCAAAGCGGTGCGGGCCAGATAGATCATCACCAACCCGATCGGCACGTTCACCAGAAACGCCAGCCGCCACGACACCTCGGTCAGCGCACCGCCGACCACCAGGCCCATCACCGAGCCGATTGCCGTCATCGCGGCGAACACCGCCGTGGCGGCATTGCGCGCTGGGCCCTTCGAGAAGGTGGTCGCGACCAGCGCGAGACCGGTCGGCGATGCAATAGCCGACCCGATGCCCTGCAATAGCCGAGCGATGACCAAGGTCGCTTCGTCCCAGGCCACGGCGCACAGCACCGAGGAGATGGTGAACAGCGCGACGCCGACGATGAACGTGCGCTTGCGCCCGATGGTGTCGCCGAGGCGGCCGCCGAGCAACATCAGCCCGCCGAAGGTCAGCACGTAGGCGGTGATCACCCAGCTACGGCCGGCGTCGGACAGGCTCAGCTCGTTTTGGATCTTGGGAAGCGCGACGATGGCGACGGTGCTGTCCATGGTCGCCAAGAGCTGCATGCCACCGATCGCGATGACCGCTGCGATAAAACGACCGGAGGGCAGCCACGTCGGGTACTTGCTCGCACGTTCTGAGGCGGGCTCCGCCTGGCGCGTCGGTCGCGACGGGGCCGGACGATCCGAGCGGGCAGCTGTCCAGTTGTGGACTGCCCGCTCATGGTCGTTGAGAGCCGTCATAGCGGGTTACCCTACAGTAATCTTAAGAATTGTTTAAACGCCGAATGCCGCTGAGCCCCACTACGGCCCCAATGACGATAATCGCCGGAGGTCGGATCCCTTCTGCGCGGACCTTTTCCGGCGTGTCGGCAAGGGTAGCCCGCAATGTCTGTTGAGCGGCCGTCGTGCCATGTTGAACCACCAGCACCGGCGTATCCGCAGGTCGGCCACCCTTGAGCAGGACATCGACGAATAGCTCGATACGTTCGACCGCCATCAGCAAAACTATGGTGCCCGACAATGCAGCCAGTGCATTCCAATTCACTAACGATTCGGGATGATCGGGCGCGAGATGCCCGCTGACGACCACGAACTCGTGATTTATTGCCCGGTGGGTAACCGGAACGCCGGCCAGTGCGGGCACTGCTATGGCGCTGGTCACACCCGGCACCACAGTCACCGGGATTCCGGCGTCGGCGCACGCCAAGACTTCCTCATAGCCGCGAGCGAAGACAAACGGGTCGCCCCCCTTGAGGCGGACCACAAAACGCCCGGATCGGGCTCGTTCAATCATGACGTCGTTGATTGCGTCCTGGGCCATGGCCCGGCCGTACGGGATCTTGGCGGCGTCGATGACTTCCACGTGCGGCGGCAGCTCGGCGAGCAGTTCGGGCGGAGCAAGCCGATCGGCGACCACGACATCGGCCTGGGCTAGCAACCGGCGGCCGCGCACGGTAATCAACTCAGGATCACCAGGGCCCCCGCCGATCAGTGCTACCCCACCGGGCACGACGTCGGAGCTTGCGGAGTCTTCGAGGGTAATCAGCCCTCGTTGCAGCGCCTCGCGGATGGCCGACCGGATCGCTGCCGACCGGCGGTGCTCGCCGCCGGCCAGCACGCCTACCGACAATCCCGTGTAGTGAAACGACGCCGGCGTCACTGCGGTCCCTTCGACAGCAATATCGGCGCGAACGCAAAAGATTCGACGGCGATCGGCCTCGGCGACCACTGCCGCATTCACCTGGGCGTCGTCGGTGGCTGCGATCGCGTACCAGGCGCCGTCGAGGTCGCCGTCGCGGTATTCCCGCGCCAACAAAGTGATTCCGTCCATCGCCTCGACGGCGGGGGTCACGGTACGGGAGATGACATGCACGTCTGCGCCGCTGGCGATAAGCAGGGGTAACCGGCGCTGGGCGACCGTGCCTCCGCCGATCACTACGACCTTCTTACCTGTCAGCCGCAAGCCGACCAGGTAGGGGTTCTCGGTCACCCGCCAAGCTTAGGACCCGGCGTGTGCGACGAACCGCGCCACCGCGTCCGGCGTGGCCGCCGGATGAGTATGCAGGTACGACGCGTGCACGCCGGCGTGCACCACGCCATCGCGCATGGTGTCTACTTCGTCAACCCGGTACACCCATGCGGGCTGATAACTATCGGTGAATGTGACCGCAGTTCGGTGGAATTCATGCCCAACCACTCGCTGGCCGACGGAATACAGCGATGATTCGGCCACCGCCACGGCGTCGCGATATCCCAATTGCAGGCTCGGCGTGAACCGTGCCGACCCGGCCAGCACACCGCACATCGGGTGTCCGTCGAGTTCGGAGACCAGGTAGATCAGGCCCGCGCATTCGGCATGCACTGGAGCGCCGGCGGCGGCCAGCTCTTTGATTTGGTGACGGACGACGTCGTTGGCGGCGAGCTCCGCAGTGAACTGCTCGGGGAACCCGCCGGGCAGCAGCACCGCGTCCGTACCGTCCGGCAACGGATCACTGAGCGGGTCGAATTCGACCACTTCAGCGCCGGCGGCCCGCAGCAGCTCGGCGTGCTCTGGGTAGCCGAAACTGAATGCCTTTCCCGTTGCCATTGCCACGGTGGCACACCCGCCCGATGTTGCCCCCACCGCCGCCGCCGGATCCCACGGCCGATCGGTGGCCCGGCACCCGGCGACGGCAAACACAGCGGCCAGATCGACGTGGCGAGCGACCAGGGCGGTCATCGCCTCGACCGCGAGGTACGCACGACGGCCGTACTCGACGGCGGTGACCAGACCCAGATGCCTTGTCGGCAGCTCCAATTCAGCGGCGCGTGGGATGGCACCCAGCACTGCGACACCGGCCTGCTCACATGCCTGCCGCAGCACCTGCTCGTGCCTGGCCGACCCAACCCTGTTGAGGATCACACCGGCGACTCTGGTTGTGGTATCAAACGTGGAAAAGCCGTGCAACAGCGCAGCAATGCTGTGGCTCTGGCCGCGCGCATCGACCACCAGGATCACCGGGGCGCCCAGCAGACCGGCGACGTGTGCGGTGGACCCAGCCGGCGGCGTGGTAGCTCCGGCGTAGCCCGCAGAAAGAACAATGCGTCCGTCGAACAGACCCATCACGCCCTCGATCACGGCGATGTCCGCGCCACCGGCGCCATGGGCGTACAACGGGCCAATCAGCTGCTCCCCCACTAATACCGGGTCCAGATTGCGGCCGGGGCGGGATGCGGCCACGGCGTGGTAGCCAGGGTCGATGAAGTCCGGGCCCACCTTAAACGGCGCGACAGCGTGGCCTGCCTGCCGCAGCGCTCCGATCAAACCCGTTGCGACTGTGGTCTTTCCGCTGCCAGATGCGGGGGCGGCGACGACCACTGCGGGGACCGGCGTCACCTTGTGACCTCATGCCGCGAGCGTGCGCAGAATGACACGCCGCACGGCGTGTCGCGGTACCGACACGCACGCTCGCGAGGTGAACGGGGCGCGCTCACCACTCGATGCCCTTCTGCCCCTTGCGTCCGGCGTCCATCGGGTGCTTCACCTTAGCCATCTCGGTCACCAGATCGGCGGCCTCGACAAGCCGCGGCGGGGCATCGCGTCCGGTGATCACCACATGCTGCTGACCAGGACGAGCCAACAACACGTCCACCACCTCATCGACGTCGACCCAGCCCCAGTTCAGCGGATAGGTGAACTCGTCCAACACATAGAAGTCGTGGCGTTGCACCGCCAGCCGGCGCGAGATCTCTGCCCAGCCGTCCGCTGCGGCCTCCGCGTGTTCGAGGTCGCTGCCTACCTTGCGCGACGTACGCGTCCAGGACCAGCCGGCACCCATTTTGTGCCATTCGACGGCCCCACCGAGCCCGTGCTGGTCGTGCAGCTGGCCGAGCTGACGAAAGGCCGCCTCCTCGCCGACTTTCCACTTGGTGCTCTTAACGAACTGGAAGACGACGACGTTTAGCCCACTATTCCAGGCCCGCAACGCCATTCCGAACGCCGCCGTCGACTTGCCCTTGCCGGCACCGGTATGCACTGCCAGTACTGGCGTGTTGCGCCGGGCCCGGGTGGTGAGACCGTCGTCGGGGACTCGGAGCGGACGACCCTGTGGCATAAGCGCGTCCGACTTAGGCCACGCTGCGCACGGCGTGCATCAGATGATCGGCGCGTAGTTGTTGCAGCCGCACCGTCGGTGCACCGAGCTGGCGTGCCAGTTGGCCAGCCAACCCCAGCCGCACATACGACATCTCGCAGTCCACAACCACTGCGGCCGCACCCTCGGCGGCCAGCCGGGCCGCCGCGGTTCGGCTGCGGCCCAACGGGTCTGGTCCGGCGGTGGCCCGGCCGTCGGTGAGCACCACTACCAAGGGACGTCGTGCCCGGTCGCGCACCTTTTCCCGGATGACCAGTTCATGCGCTGCCAGCAGGCCTTCAGCGAGCGGAGTTTTGCCGCCGGTGTCGAACCGGGCCAGCCGGCGGCCAGCGATATGCACCGACGACGTCGGCGGAAGCAACAGCCGCGCCGCCTGCTGGCGAAACGTGATTACCGCGACCTTGTCACGCCGCTGGTAGGCATCGCGCAGCAGCGACAGGGTCGCACCGCTGACCGCGGCCATCCGATCCCGGGCAGCCATCGAACCTGACGCGTCGACGACGAAGATCACTAGGTTGCCTTCGCGCCCCTCCCGGATGGCACGACGCACGTCGTCTGGCTCCGGCCGCAGCCGTCCGGCTCCGGCATGCTCGGCGGCCGACAGCAACGTCGCGAACAGGTGTAGACCAAGAGCACCGCACCTGCTGTCGGTCGCCGCCACCACACTGCCGGAGGTGTTGCGGGCCCGCGATCGTCGTCCCGGCGCGCCGCCGCCCACCCCCGGGACGGTGAGCGCGCGGGTACGGAACATTTGCGACGGTGGTGCGCTGGTCGAGCTCGGCGACGATCGCAAGCGCGGCGAAGCCGGGCGCGGCGGGTCGTCGCCAGTCGAGCTCGGCGGTTGCGTCTGCGATGCGGACTGTGAGTTTGGTTGCGGTGCAGCAGAATCGGCGGTCTGACCACCTCCGGAAGGATCAGGATCAGGATCAGGCTCCGGGTCGATACCGGCCCGGGCCAGGGCCTCATCCAATTGGTCGCGGTCGATGCCGGGGTCATCAAATGGGTCTCGGCGGCGCCGATGCGGCAACGCCAGTTCGGCCGCTACCCGGATGTCTTGTTCCTCGACGGTGCGCCCGCCGCGCCAGGCGGCGTGAGCGGCGGCAGTCCGGGCCACCACCAGATCCGCGCGCATACCGTCCACGTCGAACGCCGCGCACAACGCCGCGATACGTCGTAACTCGTTGTCCGGCAACACCACATCGTCAACGAAGGCTCGTGCGGCAGTGATCCGATGGGCCAACTCGGCGTCGGCGTCAGCATAACGCGCGGCGAACCCGTCCGGGTCAGCTTCATAGGCCATCCGCTGCCGGATCACCTGCACCCGCACATCGACGTCACGCGACGCGTGCACCTCCACGGTGAGGCCGAACCGGTCCAGCAGTTGCGGACGCAGCTCACCCTCCTCCGGATTCATCGTGCCGATCAACACGAACCGGGCCTCGTGCGAGTGGGAGATGCCGTCACGCTCGATGTGTACTCGTCCCATCGCCGCTGCGTCGAGAAGCACGTCAACCAGATGATCGTGCAGCAGGTTGACCTCATCGACATACAGCACGCCGCCGTGGGCACGGGCCAGCAGCCCGGGAGAAAACGCGTGCTCACCGTCGCGCAGCACCCGTTGCAGATCCAGTGAACCGATCACCCGGTCCTCGGTGGCGCCGAGGGGCATTTCGACCAGGCCGGCGCTGGGACCAGTCGCTGCGCTGCCGGTCGCGGCGGACAGCAACGCGGCAAGCCCGCGTACGGCCGTCGACTTAGCGGTGCCCTTTTCTCCGCGGATAAGCGTCCCACCGATCTCCGGGCGTACCGCGCACAGCAGCAGCGCCAACCGCAGTTGATCGTGTCCGACGATCGCACTGAACGGATAGGGCTTCACGGCCGCTCCGCCAGACCGGAGCCGGGCCGCAGCATTGGCACATGCGGAATGCCATCGTCGACGAAATCCTCGCCGTCCCGGATAAACCCGTGCTGGACATACATTTCGGTCAGATAGGCCTGCGCGTCAATCCGGCACGGGTAGTCGCCCACCTCAGCCAATGCGGCGCGCAGCAGCCTCGTGGTGTGCCCCCGGCCGCGTGCGCTGCGTTTGGTACACACCCGGCCAATCCGGAACGCCTTCTCGCCTCCGGCGTGTTCCTCCATCAGCCGCAGCGTGCAGATCACCTCGCCGTCAACCGTTTCCAACCAGAAGTGCCGGGTTTCGGCCAGCAAGTCACGACCATCCAGCTCCGGGTACGGACACGCCTGTTCGACGACGAAAACCTCCACCCGCAGCTTGAGTAGCTCGTAAAGAGTCTGAACATCAAGGTCTTTGGCCCTTACGCGACGCAGTGCTTCAGTCATGGGTCACGCCGCCTCCAGCTGTAGCGCCTTGGCGCTCCATGACCGCACCTCGTCGAACAGTTCGGGCTCATGAGATAGTTCGACCCCCAGCGACGGCACCATCTCTTTGAGCACGGGCAGCCAGGACCGATACCGGTCGGCAAAGCAGCGCTGCAACACCTCGAGCATGGCCGGCACAGCAGTGGATGCACCCGGGGAGCCGCCCAGCAGGCCGGCGATGCTGCCGTCGGCGGATCCCAGCACGGAGGTGTCAAATTCAAGCACCCCGCCTTTGCGCCTATCTCGCCGGATCACCTGTACACGCTGGCCGGCCACCGTCATCCCCCAATCGGAATCCACTGCGCTGGGGACGAATTCGCGTAGCGCGTGCACGCGGTCGGGTTTACAGAGCCGCAGTTGGCCGATCAAGTAGTTGACTAGTTTCATCTCGTTGACACCGACACCGAGCATTGACAGCACGTTATTTGGCTTGATCGACCGCGGCAAATCGCTAATGCGGCCGTGCTTCAAGAACTTCGGTGACCAACCGGCATACGGCCCGAACACCAGCCACGGCTTGCCGTTGACCAACCGCTGGTCCAGATGCAGCGCCCCAAGCGGTGGCGCTCCAGGCGCCGGAAGGCCATACACCTTGGCCCGATGCACAGCGGTGAGTGCGGGGTTGTCGGCGCGCAGAAACCGGCCGCCAATCGGAAAGCCAGCGAACCCCTTGACCTCATCGATGCCGGACTTCTGTAGTAGTGACAGGGTGTCACCGCCAGCCCCGATAAAGACGAATTTGGCGTTCAGCTTATGTTTTTCGCCGGTCCGGCGGTTGCTGACGGTCAGCGTCCAGCTGCCGTCGGATTGACGAGACAGGTTGCGGACCTCGTGACCGAACAGCGCGGTTGTGCCGTTACGCACGCAAAAACCGATGAGCTGTCGAGAGAGTAAACCGAAATCGACGTCGGTACCGTCGGCGGCCCAGCTCAGCGCAATCGGCTCGGAGAAGTCACGTTTGGCGGCCATCAACGGCAGCCGGCGGGCGAACTCGTCGGGATCCTCGATCAGCTCAGTACGGGCGAACAACGGGTTAGCAGCCAGTGTCTGCTGTCGGCGCCGCAGGTAATCGACACGCTCGGTTCCGTGGACAAAACTCACGTGCGGGATGGGGTTGAGGAAACTACCTACGTCGGTCAGGATGGCGTTTTCGACGGCATACGCCCAGAACTGGCGGGTCACCTGGAATTGCTCGTTGATACGCACCGCTTTGGTGATGTCGATAGAGCCGTCGGAGTTCTGCGGGGTGTAGTTCAACTCGCAGAGCGCGGAGTGTCCGGTGCCGGCATTGTTCCAGGGGCTGCTGCTTTCGGCGGCGACGGCGTCCAGCCGCTCGATCAGGGTGATCGACCAGTCCGGCTGCAGCCGCCGCAACAACGCTCCCAGCGTGGCGCTCATGATGCCGGCACCGACGAGCACGACGTCGGCTCTGGCTAACTGTGACACCCGTCTCGTTGATCCTTCGGATTAGCAGGGCTTCCTCGGCTTTGCCAGTCCCCAGGTTATCGCGACCGAGCTTGCCCCAAGCCGGCGCCATCAGCCAAACCCGAGCTAACCGTCGCGCATAACCGGTGACCACGCTCTAAGCTGACCTCGTGACCGGCTGGGTGCCCGATGTTCTGCCCGGCTATTGGCAGTGCACGATCCCGCTCGGCCCCGATCCCGACAGGGAGGGCGACATCGTCGCAACCCTGATCCGTCGGGGGGCCGCCGAAGCAGCGCATGCGGTCTTGGCGGTGCACGGATACACCGATTACTTCTTCCACACCGAGCTGGCCGATCACTTCGCCGACCGCGGCTTCACGTTCTATGCGCTAGACCTGCGCAAGTGCGGCCGGTCGCGGCAGCTTGGTCAAACGCCGCACTTCATCACCAACATGTCGCACTACGACGTGGAACTCGAACACGCCCTGTCAGTCATCGGCACGCAGGCCCGTCCAGTCAAGGTGCTGGTGTACGGCCATTCCACCGGTGGGCTCATCGTGTCGCTCTGGCTGGATAAGTTGCGCAGGCGCGGCGCGACCGCGCGCGCCGGCGTTGGCGGCCTAGTCCTCAATAGCCCGTGGCTGGATTTGCAGGGTCCGGCGGTTCTGCGTCTGGGCGTGACTTCGGCGGCGATCACCGCGCTATCGCGACTGCGCGCCAAAGGTGTCGTCCGCGGGCAGGGTAATGGCGGTTACGGGCACAGCTTGCACCGGGACTACGACGGGGAGTTCGACTACAACCTGCAATGGAAGCCGCTGGGCGGCTTCCCGATTACCTTCGGCTGGCTCAACGCCATGCGCCGTGGACAGGAACGGCTGCATCGCGGGCTCGATGTCGGGGTACCCAACTTGATTCTTCGTTCGGATCACAGCGTGCGCGAAAGCAGCGGCCCAACGGCCCTGCAACGCGGCGACGCGGTTCTCGACGTTGCCCAGATCGCCCGGTGGGCCGGTTGTATCGGCAACCGCAGTACCGTCGTTCCGGTAGCAGACGCCAAACACGACGTGTTCCTGTCACTGCCGCAGCCACGCCAGATTGCCTATCATCAACTGGACCTCTGGCTGGACGAGTATCTCAAGCTATGGGACAACCCCGACGCCAGTGATGATCGCAAGCGCGGCGAAGCCGGGCGCAGCGGGTCATCACCATCAACTCCCGATGATCGCAAGCGCGGCGAAGCCGGGCGCAGCGGGTCATCACCATCAACTCCCGATGATCGCAAGCGCGGCGAAGCCGGGCGCAGCGGGTCATCGCCATCGATCTCGGCATCGTCGGGGAAAGGGTAACGGCCCAAAAATGGAAACCTACGACATCGCGATAATCGGAACCGGTTCGGGCAACAGTATTCTCGACGACCGCTATGCCGGCAAACGGACAGCGATCTGCGAGCAGGGCACCTTCGGGGGAACCTGCCTGAACGTCGGATGCATCCCGACGAAGATGTTCGTCTATGCCGCCGAGGTCGCCAATTCGATCCGGAATTCAGCACGGTACGGCATCGACGCACGCATCGACCGGGTGCGCTGGGACGACATCGTCTCCCGCGTCTTCGGACGAATCGATCCAATCGGGCTCAGCGGCGAAGACTATCGACGGTCGGCACCCAATATCGACGTGTACCGCCAGCACACCAGGTTCGGACCCGTTCAGGCCGACGGGCGTTATCTGCTGCGCACCGACGCTGGTGAAGAATTCACCGCCGAGCAAGTGGTGATCGCGGCCGGGTCGCGGCCAGTGATCCCGCCGGCCATCCTTGCCTCCGACGTCGAGTATCACACCAGCGATACCGTCATGCGGATCGCCGAGTTGCCCGAGCATATCGTGATCGTCGGAAGCGGCTTCATTGCAGCCGAATTCGCGCACGTCTTCTCCGCGCTCGGGGTACGGGTCACTCTGGTGATCCGGGGCGGCACATTGCTGCGGCACTACGATGACACTATCTGTGAACGGTTCACCCGCATCGCGTCGAGCAAATGGGACCTGCGCACCCACCGTCACGTCGTGGGCGCGCAGAATCGCGGCTCCGGCGTCACCGTGGAGCTCGACGATGGTTGCGAGTTGCATGCCGACCTATTGCTGGTCGCGACCGGCCGGGTGCCCAATGCCGATCGCCTCGACGCCGAGCAGGCCGGTGTCGAAGTCGCGGACGGTCGGGTGGTAGTCGACGAATACCAACGGACTTCCGCGCGTGGGGTTTTCGCGCTCGGCGATGTCTCGTCGCCGCATCTTCTCAAGCATGTCGCCAACCACGAAGCCCGCGTCGTGGCGCACAATCTGTTGTGCGATTGGGACGACACCGAGTCGATGGCCGTGACCGACCACCGGTATGTACCGTCGGCGGTATTTACCGATCCCCCACTGGCTGCTGTCGGGTTGACCGAAAATCAAGCTGTTGCAAAGGGATTCGACATTTCTGTTAAGGTGCAGGACTACAGCGACGTCGCGTACGGCTGGGCCATGGAAGACACCACCGGGATCGTTAAGCTCATCGCCGAGCGCGGCAGCGGGCGCCTGCTGGGTGCACACATCATGGGCTACCAGGCATCCTCGATCATCCAGCCGCTGATTCAGGCGATGAGCTTCGGGTTGACCGCATCCCAGATGGCACGCGGCCAGTACTGGATCCACCCGGCGCTGCCCGAGGTGGTCGAAAACGCGCTACTCGGTCTGCGCTGACCTCAACGGCGCTGCGGCGGGGGGGCAATGCGGCGGTGTGATTCCTGCAATCGATTTGCATCGAGCTTGAGACGCAATTTACAGTCGTGCCTGTTGCGTTCTGCCCGATGCTGGAAGGACCGACATGACCGGTAGGGAGCTCGATGGGCGCCCATCGTGGTCGTCATGGTTCGGCACAGCGCATGGCTTTTTGGCGCCGGCCGAATGGCGGCGGCTGGGATCGATGTTGGCGGTCATCGCTGCGCTGCATCTGGTTGGCTGGATCACTGTGGTGTGGTTCGTCCAGCCGGCACAGTTCACCGTGGGCGGCAAGGCATTTGGCATAGGTCTCGGGGTGACGGCCTACACCTTGGGCATGCGGCACGCGTTCGACGCCGACCACATCGCGGCGATCGACAACACCACCCGCAAGCTGATGAACGATGGGCAACGTCCCCTTGGCGTCGGGTTCTTCTTCTCGCTGGGCCACGCCACAGTGGTTTTCGGGCTGGCGATGCTGCTGGCGACCGGAGTCAAAACCATCGTCGGACCGGTCAAGGACGATTCCTCGGCGCTACATCACTACACGGCGCTGATTGGAACCAGCATCTCAGGGGTGTTCCTCTACCTCCTGGCGATCCTCAACGTCCTCATCCTGATCGGCATGCTGCGGGTATTAGCGCAGTTGCGCCGCGGCAGCTACGACGAAGCTGAGCTGGAACAACGCTTGGACAACCGCGGACTGATCAACCGTTTTGTCGGGCGCTGGACCACATCGATCAGCAAGTCCTGGCACGTGTACCCAGTCGGGTTGTTGTTTGGGCTGGGGTTCGACACCGCCACCGAGATCGCGCTGCTGGTCCTGGCCGGCACCACCGCGGCCGCCGGGCTGCCGTGGTACGCCATCCTCTGTCTGCCCGTGCTGTTCACCGCCGGCATGTGTCTGCTGGATACCATCGACGGCTCGTTCATGAACTTTGCCTACGGCTGGGCCTTTTCCAACCCGGTGCGCAAGATCTACTACAACATCACCATCACCGGACTGTCGGTGGCCGTCGCCCTGCTGGTCGGCAGCGTCGAACTACTCAGCCTGTTCGCCGGCCAGTTCGGCTGGCAGGGCGGGTTCTGGAACTGGGTCAGTGACCTCGACCTCAACGCGGTCGGCTACTTGGTGGTCGCCATGTTTGTCATCACCTGGGCTATCGCGCTGCTGGTCTGGCGCTACGGCCGTATCGAAGAGCGGTGGGCCTCACCCGAAAACGCGGCCTGACCACTTGGCCGTCCGCGCCAGATACGCGATCACCGGTGCGGCGGTGCGACGCCCCGGCCTGTGCATGTGTGGGCCAACAGCTGGCCCACGTCGAGCCGCGTGCGATCCGCTGCCAGACTGGGCCCATGCCTGATCCAGTCCCCGGATCGATCTGCGATGTACTGCCCGCCGCGGCTGCGCTGCTCGGGGTTCCGGGTGCGCTCGACAGGCTGGCGTTGACGGATTGGGTGGGCCATGTCAATCAGGTCGATCGAGTCGATCGCGTCGCGGTGCTGCTCGTCGACGCACTGGGTTGGCACCTGCTACCGGAGTTGGCTGCCGCCGCGCCGCTGCTCGCCTCCGTTCTGACCGGTGGCATCGGACGTCTCGATCAACTCGCCTGCACGTTTCCGTCGACCACGCCAACTAGCCTGGTGTCCTTGGGCACCGGCGCACAACCCGGCGAGCACGGAATCCTGGGCTTTACCCTCAACATTCCCGGCACCGACCGGGTGCTCAACCACGTCCGGTGGCGCGACGACCCGCCGCACCGCCAATGGCAGCCGCTGCCAACCTGGTTCGAACGGCTGGCGCAGGCCGGGGTCAGTGCGCGCACGGTGCTGCCGGAGGGGTTTCTCGGCAGCGGATTGACCGACGCGGCATATCGCGGCGCGCGGTTTGTGCCCACGAACGCGACCAAGGACTACGCCCAGCAGCTGGCCGACGAGCTGCGCGCGGAGCCGGGTCTGGTCTATGGCTATACCGCCGAACTGGACACCGCGGCCCATGTATTTGGTATCGGTTCGTCCCAGTGGCACGACGCAGCGGCCCACGTCAACGGCTTGCTGACCCGGCTGGTCGAGACGCTTCCCCGGAATGCGGTGCTGCTGGTGACCGCCGACCACGGTGGCCTCAACGTCCCTGACGACGCGCGGGTCGACCTCGACGCCGACCCGCGACTGCGCGAGGGGGTGCGGGTGGTCGCCGGCGAGCCGCGGGTGCGCTACCTGCACGCCCAACCCGGCGCCGCAGTCGACGTAGCCGACACCTGGCGCGAGCTGCTGGACGGCTGGGCGCAGGTCTATAGCCGCGATCAGGCCGTGTCCACCGGACTGTTCGGGCCGGTCCACCCGCGGCACCTACCCCGCATCGGCGATGTCGTCGTCGTCTGTACCGGTGACGCGGCGGTACTGGCGACCGGGCATGAGCCGCCGGAATCGGCGCGACTCATCGGTTTTCACGGCGCGGCCACCGCAGCCGAAATGGCAATCCCGCTAATCGTTTTCACATCTCTTTCCCGCGGCTGAGATTTCGGCGCGCAAAAACCTCGGCAAGTTCTCTCCTCGTTGTCAACACTATTTCCGTAGCGCGACCGGACAACATGGCACAAGCCGCGGACTCGGCGACGGATGACACGCAAGGTCGGTCGATCGGAGGACATCACATTCATCCCTCGGTGACCGATCGGCTGACAGACATCGCCAAGGTGTAACGGTATCGTCACTAGACAGCCATCGGCCGAAGTGTCGACCTGCATACCGATAAACCTTGACAACCGCTTTCGCGATCGCTGAGTTTCGTTGACAGGAAAAGGAATTGGCATGTCTTTCATGAGCGTAACACCCGAGGCGCTGACGGCAGCGGCTCATGCGGCGCATAGCATCGAAAATCTGATGAGTCACGGCAATGCTAGGGCAGTCCCGGCGCTTACCGGTGTTCATGCCCCGGGTCACGACGTGGTGTCGGCGCTGGCGGCCAAGCGCTTCGCCGCGCATGCGGCACAATATCAGGAGATCAGCACTGAGGCCCTAGCGATTCTTCGTACGGCTGCGGCCGCCTTGTCGAGCGCCGCGGGGAGCTATTCGCATACCGAGGCCACCAACGCCAAACATGTGGGCTGATCTCACCGCAGTCGTGGCCAGCAGAATGTGATCAAAAAGACGTGATGCGTTTCGATGCGTTCCCACCAGAGGATAACGCCCGCGATTTGCTGGCCGGCCCCGGTGTGGACTCGATGATGGCCGCCGCCCGCGAGTGGGATCGCGTGGTGACGGACCTAAAAGCGGCATCCACGTTGTGTCAGAGCCTGGTCTTGGAGCTGCTGCAGACGTGGCAAGGTGGGGCAGCGATGCGGATGCACGACGCGACCACGCGGTATCAGGGGTGGCTGAACTACGTCGAGATTCATGCCTCGCTAACCCTCGAGCGGATTTGTGAAGTCATTGATGCCTATGAAGACGCGGTTAAGAAAATGGTGCCCTTAGCGCAGATCGCCCATAACCGCGCCTGGAGAGCGGAACTGCTCACTAGCAACACACTCGGGCAAAACACTCGGGCCCTCGAGGCCTGCGATACCGTGTACCAGCGCTTCTGGGTAACGAACGCCGAGGCGATGAATGACTATGCGGATACCACGGTGCGTGTGGTGAACAACCTGCACCCGTGGCCGCGGCCGCCGGCGCCACTCATCAACGAGACCCCGACCCGCACCGACACCACCGTGGCAGATCAAGCCGCCGGGTGAGATCGACCGGTTCCACTAGGCAGCCTCTCGGATCGCGATGAACACGTTTGTGGTCAGCTGTACTCTGCGCATCTGCTATTCGCGTAGCGGCCCGCAGCGTCGACGATCGCGGTGAACAGCCGCAGGTCGTCGAGGGCTTTCTCCGGATGCCACTGCACGCCAAGCACAAACGCGTCCCCCGGTAGCTCGACCGCCTCGATGACGCCATCGGCGTCCCACCCGCTGACCACCAGGCCATCACCGAGCTTGTCGATGGATTGATGGTGGTAGCACCGCGCTTCGGCAGACTCCCCCAGCACAGCGGCCAGCCGCGTACCCGGCACGGTGCGGACCAACAACCTGTTGAACACCGCATTGCCCGCCCCATGCCCGCTGTGGCCAATCACGTCAGGCAGGTGCTGGTGCAGCGTGCCGCCCAGCGCGATATTGAGCAGCTGCGCGCCGCGACAAATACCTAGCACCGGCAGCCCGCGCTGCAGCGCAGCCCCGAGTAGCGCGAATTCCCAGGAGTCGCGGGCAGCGCGGGGCTCGTCGGTGCTCGGATGCGGTCGCTGGCCGTAGGCAGCGGGATCGACGTCATAACCACCGGTGATCACCAGACCATCCAGGCCGTCGAGTGCGTGGCCCGCGATCTCGGGGTCCACCGGCTGCGGCGGCAGCAGCACCGCGATACCACCGGCCATGGTGACGCCTTGGAAGTAATCGGCAGGCAGATAACCCGCGGGAACGTCCCAGATCCCGGTGTGCACCTGCTCCAGGTAGGCCGTCAAGCCCACCCTTGGTCTCGAGCCGCTCAAATCCACGTAACCTCTCCCAGTTGATGACCGCCGTGTTAGACACCGCCAATTCCACGCAGGCGTTGTTGTGGTTGCGTGACCACGCGGCGACAGCCTCGGCCAGCGTAGCGGGCAGCCGTTGCATGCCGGTAACGTCGTCGGGCATTGCCAGCACAGGCCTCGGGTGGCTGCAGCTTTCGCTCAGCCCCATGCCACGGTGGTCGGCGTGCAGCTGCGGTCGGCCAATCGCTTGTAGGAGCTACTGTTCGGCGCTACCAGGCGCTGGTGCGCAACACGATCTCGGCGGCCAACTGCGCGGTCGACTCCTGGGCGTTGCGTCGCCCCAGCAGGTCCACCATACGGTAGTCGGCGTAGACGAACCGCTGGCTGTCGCGGGCCATTGCCCGGGCATCGGGGGAACTGACCAGCACGGTGGTGGCGATCTCCACCGGCGGGCAGTCTCCGTCACGGACCACGCCGTTGGGGTCAGCCACCCGTGGATGTCCGCGGTCGATAGCCACGAGACCAACGAATCGGCCCAACCTGGTCGCCGCCAACTCCCAGGCGAGTTCACCGCCAGCGCGGTCGCCAACCACCACCGCCCAGCCGATCCCGAGGACGTCGAGGATGCCGACCACCGACTTGGCGGTAAGTCGCGGGTCGGGGCCGATAACGACCGTCCGCAGCGAAGCGGTGTGTAGTCGCTCGCACACCGGTTCATAGGCGGCGGGCCTACCCTGGTCAGCACCAAGTATTACGACCACGACGCCCTTCTCCGGACCGGCTACCCAGACCGGGACCGGAAACCCGTCGAGCGTGGTCATCATCGAGGACACCTACGCACGTTATAGCCGATCAGCCTGTTTACGAGCTATTTCCGCGGGTTCTCTCATGGCAGTGCCCGTTCCGAATGCGCTTGAGTTACCTATGATTACGTCGATATTTACCAAGCCGTTACGCCACTACGCATCGCCGAATTGGACGCGGATCCGCGGTCGCCGCGGCGGTGGGCCATCACGCAGGCCAATGACCAGTATCCATGTCGAGGTGCGATGCCACCAGCTCACCCGTCAGATCACTGCATGGTGAGGATCTCGACGCCGGTGTCGGTCACCAACAGCGTGTGCTCGAACTGCGCGGTCCATTTGCGGTCCTTGGTGACCACGGTCCAGCCGTCGTCCCAGATTTCATAGTCCAGCGTTCCGAGGTTGATCATCGGCTCGATGGTGAACGTCATCCCCGGCTGCATGGTTGTCGTGACAGCGGGCTGGTCGTAATGCAAAACAACCAGCCCATTGTGAAACGTGGTGCCGATGCCATGACCGGTGAAGTCGCGAACCACGTTGTACCCGAACCGATTTGCATACGACTCGATGACCCGACCGATGATGGACAACGCGCGCCCAGGTTTGACGGCATTGATCGCGCGCGTCGTCGCCTCGCGGGTTCGCTCCACGAGTAGCCGGTGGGATTCGGAGACATCGCCAGCTAGAAAGGTCGCGTTGGTGTCGCCGTGCACGCCGTCGATATAGGCAGTGACATCGATGTTGACGATGTCACCGTCGGCGATCACCGTCGAGTCCGGGATGCCGTGACAGATGACCTCGTTGAGGGATGTACAGCACGACTTCGGGTAGCCCTTGTAGCCCAACGTTGAGGGGTAGGCGCCGTGGTCGACCATGTATTCATGGGCTATCCGGTCCAGCTCGTCGGTCGTCACGCCGGGCGTGACTGCCTTACCTGCCTCGGTCAACGCACCAGCCGCGATCCGGCCGGCGACACGCATCTTCTCGATTACCTCCGGCGTCTGCACCCACGGCTCGCTGCCCTCCTGCGCGGTCGGCTTGCCGACGTATTCAGGGCGTG